>CBKZAG010000027.1:0-23201 GCA_966692625.1 uncultured Comamonadaceae bacterium | reverse complement strand
ATCACCCTGATTGGGCTGGCTTACGGGCAGCAAGGGCTGGTGACGCTTCTGACGCTGGTGTCGGTGCATGCGCTCATTCTGCTTACCGTGGGCTCGATCGTTCTGGAGTTGGCTGCTGCCCGTGCAGCCCGGCAAAGTGGTGGCGAAGCCCTCCACGTGTTGGCCACGGCGTGGTCTGCGTTCAAGGGTTCGCTGATCCACCCGATCCCGCTGCCCATCATGTGCGGGCTGCTGTTTGGACAGACGGGCTGGGCCCTGCCGGGCGTGGTGGACAAACCCTTGCAACTGCTGGGCAATGCGTTCGGGCCGTTGTCGCTGGTGTTGGTGGGTGTGAGCTTGGCGCGTACGCCAATGGCCGGACACTGGCGCCCCGCGCTGGTGGTGACGCTTTCCAAAAACCTGGTGCTGCCGCTGCTGGTGGGGCTGAGTGCCTGGGCGTTTGGCATCACCGGCTTGCAACTGGCCGTGATGGTGGTGGCAGCGGGTCTGCCGATCGGCGCAAACGTGTTCTTGTTCGCTCAGCGTTACAGCGTGGTGCAGGACCTCACCACCGCATCCATGGGGGTGTCTACGGTGGTGTCGCTGTTCACTCTCAGCCTGCTCATGGTCGTGATGTCTTGGCTGGGAGCTTGAGCCCGCTTATTGGCTGATTTTCAAGCCTTCTTGCACCTGGTATTCAAAGTAGCGCTGGAAGCTGAACACCACGCCCGACATGAGTGCGATGGCGCCGAACATGAGCGCAAACACCACGGCACCAATCGTGAACCAGTTGGTATGGCCGGGCGAGGCGTCTGCGGCCAGGCTGGGGTTGTGGCGGGCGTTCCAGCGTTCCTTGTCGGTGAGTGCGTACAAGATCGCCATGAGGCAGGTGTACGCGATGAAGAAGCCCAGGATGGGCAAGAGGATCCACGAGAGCTGGTCGTCCTGGCCCAAGGTGTTCACGCGCTCTATGCCCGATAGGCCAATGGCCGTGGGAATGGGGTGGAGCCAAGCCCACAGGTCGCCCGGCCCGTAAAGGTACAGGCGGTGCAGGCCCAGAGGGCCGCCCAGGAAGGCGAGCCAGGCGGCAATGGTCTTGTTCTTCACGCGGGTGTGCGGCAATGCTGTGGAGGTGTCCATGCGTGGCTGTGTGTTCATTCGCCGGAAAGTTCCGTGACCGGGGCGGTGCTGTCGCCCAGCCCAATGCTCTTGTCCATCAGAACAATGTCCAGCCAGCGCCCGAATTTCCAGCCGCAGGATTTGACCACGCCCACGTCTTGAAAGCCCAGTGCGCGGTGCAGGCCCACCGACCCGCCATTCGCGGAGTCCCCAATCACCGCCATGACCTTGCGCACGCCTACAGCCTCGCAGCGTGCCAGGAATTCACTGAGCAGCGCGCGGCCCAGCCCCTTGCCTTGCTGGCCGGAGGCCAGGTAGATGGAGTCTTCCACCGAATAGCGGTAGGCGGCACGCGGCTTGAACCAGTTGCCGTAAACGTAGCCAACCACTTCGCCGTTGTCTTCCGCGACCAGGTAGGGCAGGCCTTTGGAGATCACATCCGCCCGGCGGGCGGCCATGTCGGCCTCGGACGGTGGTTCGGTTTCAAAGGTGCCGGTGCCGTTGAGCACGTGGTGCGCGTAGATGCTGGTGATGGCTGGAACGTCTGCGTCAGTGCTGGGGCGGATGAGGATCATGACAGGAGGTGCGTGGTCTGGTTATAATGAAAAGCTTTGCAACGTTTCGCTGGCCGGGTGGTCAGTCGTGTGTCTCAAGCGTTGCGAAACTTTGTACTACCACCCGAAGGATAAATCATGGTCGTCATTCGACTCTCCCGCGGCGGCGCCAAGGCCCGTCCGTTCTACAACATCGTTGTTGCAGACAAGCGCAACCGCCGCGACGGCCGCTTCATCGAGCGCATCGGTTTCTACAACCCCCTGGCCAAGGGTGGTGAAGAGCCCCTGCGCATTGCCCAGGACCGCCTGACCTACTGGATGGGTGTGGGTGCACAGCCTTCCGAGACCGTTGATCGCCTGATCAAACAGGCTGCCAAGGCTGCCCCGGCTGCTGCCTGAACGGGCTACTGCTCGCATGGCTGCCGTGCCCGGCCTGGAACCAGCGCCTTTGCCGCTTGACGCGGTAGAGGTGGGCCGGGTGCAGGAAGCCTGGGGCATCAAGGGGTGGGTGCGTGTGCATTCGCACAGCGCCGACCCCGGGGTGCTCTTTCAAGTCAAACGCTGGTACCTCTCTCCGCCGCAAGGGCGTTATGCCCGTGGCTTTGATGCTTTCACTGGCAGTGTGGCATTGGCCGCCTCAGAAGTGAAAGCGCACGCCGATGGCATTGTTGCCCGGCTGGAGCCGGTGGCAGACCGCAATGCCGCTGAAGCTCTGAAAGGTGCGCGCATATTCGTGTCGCGTGCCGATTTTCCACCCCCCAGCAGCCCCGACGAGTATTACTGGGTCGACCTGATCGGCCTGGATGTGCTGAACCGTGAAGGCGTTCATCTGGGTGTGGTGCGCGATCTGTTGCCCACTGGGCCGCATTCCGTGCTGTGCCTTGAGTACACCGACGGCGACAAGACGCTGGAGCGGATGATTCCGTTCGTTTCGGTTTACGTTGACCAGGTGGATGTGCCGGGCAAGCGCATCACCGTGGATTGGCAACCCGATTACTGAAGCGCCGGGCCCCGCCGAGCGAACGAGGGCGCCACTCATGCGTTTCGATGTCATCACCCTTTTCCCCGAACTGTTCGGGCCTTTCCTGACCCAGGGGGTCACGCGGCGCGCGTTCGAGTCTGGCCAAGTGCAGGTGAAACTGTGGAACCCGCGCGATTTTGCCCAAGGCATGTACCGGCGCGTGGACGACCGGCCGTTTGGCGGTGGCCCGGGCATGGTGATGATGGCTGAGCCACTGTTCCGTTGTTGGCTGGCCATTCGTGATGACCGCGCCGAGGCCGAGCCTGCGCCGACGGTGTTGTTCTCTCCTTTGGGCGAGCGCTTGGCTCACCCCGTGGTGGAGCGTTTCGCGCAGGGCTCTGGTGCCATTCTGGTGTGCGGCCGCTACGAGGGGTTGGACCAGCGCTTCATCGACGCCTGCGTGGACGTGCAAATCAGCCTGGGAGACTTTGTGCTTTCGGGCGGAGAGATTGCCGCGCTGGCCCTGCTGGATGCGGTGACCCGCCTGCAGCCTGGTGTGTTGAATGACGAAGGCAGTCACCAGCAAGACAGCTTCAACCCGGCCTTGGACGGTTTGCTGGATTGCCCGCATTACACGCGCCCCGAGGTGTGGCAGGGCCCTTCGGGCGAGGTGGGCGTGCCTGCCGTGTTGCTGTCGGGCCACCATGGCCACATTGACGCCTGGCGCCGTCAGCAGAGGCTTGCGGTCACCGCGAAGTTGCGACCCGACGTGTTGGCCCAGCTGCGCCAGGCAGGTGGCTTGACGCCCCAGGACGAGCGCTGGCTGCGCGACCACTTGAACGGTTGAGATGCCGCACGCTATAATGGCGGGCTTTCGATCCTCTGGCTGGCCGCCTTGATCGAGTGTGCCCAAGTTGGCGCCTTGAAATCCAGGCCTTTTGTGTAGCGCGGTCATGATCGAGATTCAAGGAAACCATGAACCTGATCCAAACCCTTGAGCAAGAAGAAATTGCTCGCCTGAACAAGGAAATCCCCGCATTTGCGCCCGGCGACACCGTGATCGTCAGCGTGAACGTGATCGAAGGCAATCGCAAGCGCGTGCAGGCCTACGAAGGCGTGGTGATCGCCAAGCGCAACCGTGGGCTGAACTCCAGCTTCATCGTGCGCAAGATCTCCAACGGCGAAGGCGTGGAGCGTACGTTCCCGCTGTACAGCCCGCTGATTTCCAAGATCGAAGTCAAGCGCCGTGGTGACGTGCGCCGTGCCAAGCTGTACTATCTGCGTGATCGCAGCGGCAAGTCTGCTCGTATCAAGGAAAAGCTGGGCGCGTAAGCTGCCAGCTTCAGCCAAGAAAAAACGCCTCTTCGGAGGCGTTTTTTTATTTCAGAGTTCTTCGACTCGTTTGGGCGGGTAGCTGTCCCAGCTTTGGCAACCAGGGCAGTGCCAGAAATATTGACGTGCTTCAAAGCCGCAGGCCGCGCAGCGGTAGCGTTTGAGCGGCTCGGACGAGCGTTCAAGCGCCGATTTCACCAAACCTTCTTCATCTGCGTTGCCGAAATGCTCCCCATTGAGCCAAAGCGTGGCTGCGACCAACGAAGGCTCGCTTCTGAGGTGTTCGACATACAGAGCGCGCCCCTTGGCTGGATCGTCGTGCAGGCCTGCCAGGGCCTGGGTAACGTCCAGCGATGCAGGGTGGCTGCTGCGGTAATTTTCCAGAACGTCGCGGGCCAGATCGATCTGGTGGCACAACCGTGCCCACTGTGCCAGGCTGTGGGCCACCAAGGGCAGATGTGACGGCGCGTGCTTGTTCAACTCCATCAGCGCTTGCAGGGCGCCTTCCGTGTTGCCAAGTGACTGCCGCATGTCTGCCAGAGCGATCCAGACCCGTGCTGATGATGGTGTGCGGGTGGCCAAGCCTTCCAGCAACGCCAACGCTTCTGCAGTTTTGCCCTGGCGCCGCCAGGTTTCGGCTTGCTCGCAGCGGTAGTGAGCCTGGCGCAGCTCGAAGGAGCCGTGCTCTGCGCTCTCAAGCTGCATGGCTGTCTCTGCGGCTTGTTCCCAGTCGCGTGAGCGCTCGTAAATGGCCAGCAGTGCGAGGCGCGCTTCGCCCTCGAACGCAGTCCCTTCCAGTCTGCGCAGGGCGGTTTCTGCGCGGTCAAGTAGCCCGGCTTTCAGAAAGTCTTGCGCCAGGGCGTGCTGGGCGCGGTCACGGTCTTTGTCAGACAGGTCGCCGCGCTGAAGCAGGTGTTCGTGCACGCGCACAGCGCGGTCGTAATCGCCGCGACGGCGGAACAAGTTGCCCAGCGCGAAGTGGAGTTCGGATGTGTCTGGGTCGTTCTGGACGGCTTCGATGAAGGCGTCGATGGCCTGGTCTTGCTGCTCGTTGAGCAGGTGGTTCAGGCCCCGAAAGTACGCGCGGGGAGCTTGCCTGCCTTCGAGGCGCCATTGGCGGAGGTCGAAGCGCGACGCACCCCAGCCCAACGCAAAGGCCAGTGGCAGGGCCCACAGCAGCCAGGCAAAGTCAAATTCCATGAGGAGGGATGTCGTCGCTCGTTGTGTTGGATGGGGCTGGCGTGATGGGGGTTGTTCGCTTGGGCGGGTTTTGGGCTCGCTTGGCGCGCAGCCATACCGGCAGCATTACAGCGATGCCAAGGAACACGCCCAGCACCAGCGCTGCCAGCAGAATCAGCACCAGCGGTGCCTGCCAATGCGCGCCGAAGAACAAATTGACCTGTACCGCCTCTTGATTGTTCAAGGCGAAAGCGAACAGGGTAAAAAAAATGGCTGCCTTGAGCAGCCACGCGAGGTACTTCACACAATCCCCCAGGTGGTCGGGACGATTGTAGCGGCCACAGCCGCATTTCAGGCGGTCCTACCCAGCGCCTTGGGGGTGCCGGCATCCACCTGCTCGCGCAGGGCTTTGCCCGGTTTGAAGTGCGGTACGCGCTTTTCCGGAATGGCGACACTTTCGCCAGAGCGGGGGTTGCGTCCCATGCGCGCGGGGCGCTGGTTGACAGAGAAGCTGCCAAAACCACGGATTTCGATCCGTTGGCCCTGGACGAGGGCATCGGACATGGCCTCGAGTATGGCCTTGACGGCCAGTTCGGCATCGCGCTGGCCCAGTTGGCTGAACTGTGATGCCAGGGCTTCGACGAGATCGCTTCGGGTCATGTTGCTGAATGCTTGGAACGTGAAAAGGGCCCGACGCTTTGAAAGCACCGGGCCCCAGTGCAAGGGTTAAGAATTAACCGTTGTTGCTGTTGTCCAGCTTGGCACGCAGCAGGGCGCCCAGGCTGGTGGTGCCGGCGTTGCCGGAAGACTGGCTCAGGGTAGCCATGGCTTCTTGCTGGTCGGCGGCATCCTTGGCCTTGATGGACAGCTGGATGTTACGGGTCTTGCGATCCACGTTGACCACCACGGCCGTCACTTCGTCGCCCTCCTTCAGCACGTTGCGGGCATCTTCCACGCGGTCGCGGGAGATTTCCGATGCGCGCAGGTAGCCGATCACGTCTTCGCCCAGGTCGATCTCGGCGCCCTTGGCGTCAACGGTCTTGACCTTGCCGGTGACGGAAGCGCCCTTGTCGTTGATGGACACGAAAGTGGTGAAGGGGTCGGAGTCCAGTTGCTTGATGCCCAGGCTGATGCGCTCGCGCTCAACGTCCACACCCAGCACCACGGCTTCAACTTCCTGGCCCTTCTTGTAGTTGCGCACGGCGGTTTCACCGGGCTCGTTCCAAGACAGGTCAGACAGGTGCACCAGACCGTCGATGCCGGCAGCCAGGCCCACGAACACGCCGAAGTCGGTGATGGACTTGATGGGGCCCTTGACCTTGTCGCCGCGCTTGGTCTGCTCGGCGAACTCGTGCCACGGGTTGGCCTTGCACTGCTTCATGCCCAGGGAGATGCGACGCTTGTCTTCGTCGATTTCCAGAACCATGACTTCGACCTCGTCGCCCAGCGACACGATCTTGTTGGGGGCCACGTTCTTGTTGGTCCAGTCCATTTCGGACACGTGCACCAGACCTTCGATGCCGGGTTCCAGCTCGACGAAGGCGCCGTAGTCGGCGATGTTGGTGACCTTGCCGAACATGCGGGTGCCAGAGGGGTAGCGGCGAGCCACGCCCATCCAGGGATCGTCACCCATTTGCTTGAGGCCCAGGCTGACGCGCTGCTTGTCGGCGTCGAACTTGAGGACCTTGGCGGTGACTTCCTGGCCAGCCTGCACCACCTCGGAGGGGTGACGCACGCGGCGCCATGCCATGTCGGTGATGTGCAGCAGGCCGTCGATGCCACCCAGGTCCACGAACGCACCGTATTCGGTGATGTTCTTGACCACGCCAGTGACGATGGCGCCTTCTTTCAGGGTTTCCAGCAGCTTGGCGCGCTCTTCGCCCATGGAGGCTTCGACCACGGCGCGGCGGCTCAGCACCACGTTGTTGCGCTTGCGGTCCAGCTTGATGACCTTGAATTCCAGGGTCTTGTTCTCGTAGGGAGTGAGGTCCTTGGTGGGACGGCTGTCAACCAGCGAACCGGGCAGGAACGCGCTGATGCCGTTGACCATGACCTTGAGGCCGCCCTTGACCTTGGCGCCAGTGGTGCCGGTGACGAAGTCGCCGGATTCCAGGGCCTTTTCCAGAGCCATCCAGGATGCCAGGCGCTTGGCCTTGTCGCGCGACAGGATGGTGTCGCCGTAGCCGTTTTCCACGGCTTCCACGGCCACGGACACGAAGTCACCCACTTGGACTTCGAGTTCGCCCTGGTCGTTCTTGAATTCGCTGATGGGCACGTAGGCTTCGGACTTCAGGCCGGCGTTGACGACCACGTGGTTGTGCTCGACGCGAACGACTTCGGCGGTGATGACCTCGCCCGGGCGCATTTCGGCGCGCTTCAGCGATTCTTCAAACAGGGCGGCAAAAGATTCAGACATGTAGTTTCCTAGGCCACGCACCCGGCTGAATGGTTGAGAGCGCGTAGCAAGTACAAAGACGCATCACCTGGCGGCGAGGCGGGTTGCGGTTGATAACCCTGGAGCCTGCGGGTGACAGAACACCCGGCGGGGCTTTTGGGGCCGGTCTCCCTTGCGGGAGGTTTGGCTCACGACCCCTGAAAGGGGCGCTTTGCCTGCCACCAGTCCAACACCTGCTGCACCGATTGCTCGATGGTTTGCTCGGAGTTGTCCAACTGATGGGCGTCTTCGGCGGGCTTCAGGGGGGCGTCCTTGCGCGACATGTCGCGTTCGTCACGAGCCTTGAGGTCAGCCAAAAGGTCTGCAAGTTTAGCAGGGATTCCCTTGGAAATCAACTGCTTATGGCGGCGGTCAGCCCGCTTCTCGGCACTGGCGGTCAGGAAGACCTTGAGAGGCGCGTCGGGGAAGATCACGGTGCCCATGTCGCGCCCGTCGGCCACCAGGCCGGGCAGGGTGCGGAAGCGGTGCTGCAGGTCAAGCAATGCCCGGCGCACCTGTGGCAATGCGGAGACTCGGGATGCCGCCATGCCTGCGGCTTCGGTGCGCACGGCTTCGCTCACGTCTTCGCCTTGCAGCAGCACCTTGCCTGCAGCAAAGCTGACGGGCAGCGTGGCAGCGAGTTCACCCAGGCGGTTGGCGGTCTGGGGTTGCGCAAGGGATGCGGCATCGGTGGCGATGCCTGCGCGCTCAGCGGCCAGTCCCACCAGGCGGTAAAGCACACCAGAGTCGAGCAGGCCATAGCCCAGGGCAGCCGCCACTTCGGTGGCCAGTGTGCCCTTGCCCGATGCGGTGGGGCCGTCGATGCAGATGACGGGAATGTCGCCGACGTCTGCCTGGCAGACGGTGAAGAGTGCTTCGAAGTAGTCAGGGAAGGTCTTGGCGACGCACTTCGGATCTTCAATACGAACGGGCAGCCGCGCAGGGTTGAACGCGGCCAGCGAGAAGCACATGGCCACGCGGTGGTCGTCGTAGGTGTGGATGCTGGCGGCCTTCCACGCTTGTGGTGGGGTGACGCGGATGTAGTCTGGCCCTTCTTCCACCGTGGCGCCCAGCTTGCGCAGTTCGCAGGCCATGGCGGCAATGCGGTCTGTTTCTTTCACGCGCCAGCTGGCGATGTTGCGCAGCGTGGTGGTGCCTTCGGCATAGAGCGCCATGACGGCCAGGGTCATGGCCGCGTCGGGGATGTGGTTGCAGTCCAGGTCGATGGCCTTGAGCGGCCAGGCGCCGCGGCGGATGTGCAGCTGGTTGGCGCTGCCTGTGACCACGGCCCCCATGGCTTGCGCGGCTTCCACGAAGCGGATGTCGCCCTGGATGGACGAAAGGCCCACGCCCTGGATGGTGATGCCATCTTGCCCTGCACTGGCGGGTGCCAGCGCACCGAGCGCGATGAAGTAGCTGGCGGAGGACGCGTCGCCCTCCACATGGATGCTGCCGGGTGAACGGTAGCGGCTGCCAGCCGGAATGGTGAAGCGCTGCCAGCCATCGCGTTGCACGGCCACGCCAAAGCGTTGCAGCAACTGCAGGGTGATCTCAATGTAGGGCTTGGAGATGAGTTCGCCCACCACCTCGATGACGACATCGTTCTGCGCGACGAGCGGCAAGGCCAGCAGCAGTGCGGTGAGGAACTGGCTGGAGACATCGCCGCGCACGCGGATGGCTTCGCCGAGTTTGAGCACCACCGAGGCACCGTGGCCCAGACGCAGCGGCGGGTAGCCTTCGTTGCCCAGACACTGCACAGAGCAGCCCAGTTGGCGCAGCGCGTCCACCAAATCGCCGATGGGGCGCTCGTGCATGCGTGCAATGCCGCTCAGCTCAAAGTCGCCGCCGTGCGTGGAGGCCAGCAGCGCGAGCGCGGCGGTGAGCGGGCGCATGGCCGTGCCCGCATTGCCCAGGAACAGCTTGGCGTTGCGCACCGGCAACTGGCCGCCCAGGCCCCGCACCCTCACGCTTTGGCCGCCCAGACGTTCCACTTGGCAGCCAAGCGCATCAAGCGCGGCCAGCATGACGCGGGTGTCATCCGAATCCAGCAGATCATGGATGGTGGTTTCGCCTTCGCTCAACGCTGCCAGCAGCAGCACGCGGTTGGAAATGCTCTTGGAGCCCGGCAGGGTGACGGTGCCGCCAGCGCTGCGCAGGGGAGGGAGGTCGAGGAAGGGAATCGCGTACATGTGGAATTCAGAGGGCGGGTGGCGTCTGGCATGCCGGGTCGGCGCCAGGGAGCTGCCATTGGGCGCGGGCGTCGCTCGCGCGCTGGATCAGTGAGCGCAGGGCTTCGGCATTGCCGGAGCGCATGGTGGCTTCAAGCGCATCGAGCGCTGCGCGGAAGTGTTCGGACTGGCGCAGCACCTCGGCCTGGTTGGCAATGAGAATGTCGCGCCAGACGCTGGGGTCGCTGGCGGCGATGCGGGTGAAGTCGCGGAAACCGGGGCCGGCCAATTCCAGAAACTCCCTGGCCTGCGCTTGCCCTTCGATGGCGTTCATGGCCGCGAAGGCCAGCAAGTGGGGCAGGTGGCTGACGGTGGCGTAGGCGGCGTCGTGCGCCTCGGGGCTCATCAGGCGCACCTGGCTGCCCAAGGCAGTCCAGACTTGGCGTGCCTTGTCCACCTGTTCGGCCGCGGTTTCGGGCAGCGGCGTGAGAATGACCTGCCGACCCCGGTAAAGCGAGGCTTCGGCGTGATCGACACCGGCGCGCTCCTTGCCCGCGATGGGGTGCGCAGGCACGAACCCGGCCAGTTGGTCCTTGAGTGCCCGGCGTGCAGCGGCCACCACGTCAGTTTTGGTGGAGCCCACGTCCATCACCAGCGTCTGTGGGCCGACCAGGTGCCGCATGGCCTTGAATGTGTCCTCTGTGGCGGCCACCGGGACGGCCAGCAGCACGATGTCGGCGCCCGAGACGGCCAACAGCGCGGAGGGCGCTTCCACGTCGATGACGCCCAGTTCGCGGGCGCGCTGCATGGTGCTGGGCGACTTGCTGTAGCCCGCCACGCGCTTGACCAGTCCGGCCTGTTTGAGCGCCAGGGCGAAGGAGCCGCCCATCAGGCCGCAGCCGATCAGACCGAGTTGTTCGAACATCTGCCTGTGCTCCGCGCCAGGGTCAGTCGGTCACCGGGTAGGCACCCAGGATCTTGTAGTAGGCGCACAGGCTTTGCAGCTCTTTGAGCGCGGTGGCCACGTGCGGCTGAGACGGGTGGCCCGCAATGTCGATGTAGAAGTAGTACTCCCACTGCCCGGACTTGGCCGGGCGGGATTCGAAGCGCGTCATGGACACGCCATGGCTCTTGAGCGGCACCAGCAGATCGTGCACCGCGCCAGGGCGGTTGGGCACCGAGACGACCAGGCTGGTGCAGTCCTTGCCGGAGGCGGGCGGCATGGCCATGGTCTGCGGCAGGCAGATGATGGCAAAGCGGGTGCGGTTGTAGGCCTCGTCCTGGATGGCGTGCGAGACGATATGCAGGCCAAACTGAGCCGCCGCCCGTTCACTGGCAATACCGGCCCAAGCCGGGTTGGTGGCGGCCAGACGTGCCCCTTCGGCGTTGCTGGACACCGCGCGCCGCTCTGCATTGGGCAGATGGGTGGACAGCCAACCCTGGCACTGTGCCAGGGCTTGCGGGTGGGCCATGACGACCTCGACGCCGTCCAGAGAATTCACCTGGCGCAACAGGTTGTGGCGCACCAGCAAGCTAACCTCACCAACCACGTGGACTGGCGAGCGCAGGAACAGGTCGAGCGAGCGGGCCACCACGCCTTCGGTGGAGTTTTCCATGCCCACCACGCCGTACTGTGCGGTGCCTGCAGCGGTGGCGTGGAACACCTCGTCGAAGTTGGCGCAGTAGATGAGGTTGGCGGCGCTGCCGAAGAACTCGATGGCAGCCTGTTCGCAGAAGGTGCCTTGCGGGCCCAGCACGGCCACGCGCTGCGGTGCTTCCAGCGCCAGGCAGGCAGACATGATCTCGCGCCAGATGGAGGCCACGTGCTGATTGAGCAACGGCCCCTGGTTGGCAGACTGGATCTTCTCGATGACCTGGGCGACACGGTCCGGGCGGAAGAAGGGGGAGCCTTCGGCGCGCTTGATTTCGCCAACCTTTTCGGCCACTAGGGCGCGCTGGTTCAGCAGGCTCAGCAGTTGCTGGTCGATGTTGTCAATCTGCACGCGCAGCGCACCCAGCGCCTCGCTTTGGACGGGGCCGGTTGCGGCCGGTTTCGGGTCGGTCATGGGGGCGGTGTCTCCGTGGCTGCGGCGGGTCGTCAAGCCTGTGTTTTTTCGAATTCGCGCATGAAATCGACGAGCGCCTGCACACCTGCCAGCGGCATGGCGTTGTAGATGCTGGCGCGCATGCCGCCCACCGACTTGTGGCCCTTGAGCTGCAGCAGGCCGCGCGCCTTGGCCTGTGCCAGGAAAGCATCGTTGCGGGATTCGTCACGCAGCAGGAAAGGCACATTCATGCGTGAACGGCAGGCCTTGTCCACCTTGTTGACGTAAAGCTGCGAACCGTCGATGAAGTCGTACAGGAGCTTGGCCTTGGCGATGTTGCGCGCCTCCATGGCTGCCACGCCGGTGAGCGCACCTTCTTGCTGCGCCTTCAACCATTGGAACGTGAGCCCTGCCATGTAGATGCTGTACGTGGGGGGCGTGTTGTACATGGAGTGGTTGTCGGCCACGGTCTTGTAGTCGAACGCGCTGGGGCAGACCGGCAGGGCATGGCCGAGCAGGTCTTCATGCACGACAACGAGCGTGACGCCGGCCGGGCCGATGTTCTTCTGTGCGCCACCGAAAGCCAGGCCGACGCGCGACCAGTCCACCGTGCGCGAAAGCACGTGTGATGAAAAATCGATGACCAGCGGCGCGTCGCAGCCCAGCGCACGCAGGTCGGGCAGTTCCTGAAACTCGATGCCGTGGATGGTCTCGTTGCTGCACAGGTGCACGTAGCTTGCGCCGTCGCGCAACTGCCAGGTGGCGGCGTCCGGAATCGCGGTGAAACCGCTGTCGGCGCCACTTGCCGCCACACGGGCGCTGCCGTATTTCTGGCCCTCCTTGGCGGACTTCTGGCTCCAACTGCCCGTGACCACGAAATCGATGGCCTGTGATGGGCGCAGACCCGCCAGGTTCATGGGGACGATGGCGTTTTCCGCCAGGCCACCACCCTGCATGAACAGCACGCGGTAATTCGACGGCACAGTCAGCAGTTCACGCAGGTCTGCTTCGGCCTGTTCGCAGATCGAGATGAATTCCTTGCCGCGGTGGCTCATCTCCATCACGCTCATGCCGCTGCCATGCCAGTCGAGCATTTCAGCTGCCGCCTGGCGCAGCACGTCTTCGGGCATGGCTGCAGGGCCTGCGGAAAAGTTGTAAGGGCGGGTCATGAGGTCAGTTCGCGGAGGGTTCTTCACCAGTTTCGTCTCCGGCAATGTCGGCATTGGCGTCGTTTTCCACAATGCGCTGCAGGCCGCTGAGCTTGGCGCCTTCGTCCAGGGAGATCAGCGTCACGCCCTGCGTGGCACGGCCGAGTTCGCGGATCTCGCTCACACGGGTACGCACCAGCACGCCGGTGTCGGTGATGAGCATGATCTCATCGTCGGCATGCACCAGCGTGGCGGCCACCACCTTGCCGTTGCGTTCGCTTTGCTGGATCGCGATCATGCCCTTGGTGCCCCGGCCATGGCGGGTGTATTCCACGATGGAGGTGCGCTTGCCGTAGCCGTTTTCGGTGGCGGTGAGCACGCTTTGCGTCTCGTCTTCGGCCACCAGCATGGCAATCACGCTCTGGCCTTCGGGCAGGTCCATGCCGCGCACACCACGGGTATTGCGACCCAGGGCACGCACGTCGTTTTCGTCGAAACGTACCGCCTTGCCGCCGTCGCTGAACAGCATCACGTCGTGTTTGCCGTCGGTCAGTGCGGCGCCCACCAGGTAGTCGCCCTCATCAAGGTTGATGGCGATGATGCCGGCCTTGCGCGGGTTGTTGAATTCGTCGAGCGCGGTCTTCTTGACGGTGCCCATGCGGGTGGCCATGAAGACGTAGTGATCCTCTGGGAAGCTGCGGAACTCGCCCGTGAGCGGTAGCACCACGTTGATCTTCTCGCCTTCCTGCAGCGGGAACATGTTGACGATGGGGCGCCCGCGTGAGCCGCGCGAACCGGACGGCACCTCCCACACCTTGAGCCAGTACAGGCGGCCCCGGTTGCTGAAGCACAGGATCCAGTCGTGCGTGTTGGCAATGAAGAGCTGGTCGATCCAGTCGTCTTCCTTGGTGGCGGTGGCCTGCTTGCCGCGCCCGCCACGCTTTTGCGCACGGTATTCGCTCAAGGGCTGGCTCTTGATGTAGCCGCTGTGGCTCAGCGTCACCACCATGTCGGTGGGGGTGATCAGGTCTTCGGTGGACAGGTCTTGTGCGCTGTGCTCGATCAGGCTGCGGCGTGCGCCCAGCTTGGTCTGGCCGAATTCGGTCTTGATGGCCACCAGCTCGTCGCCAATGATGGTGGACACGCGCTCGGGCTTGGCCAGGATGTCGAGCAGATCGTCGATCTCTGCCATGACTTCCTTGTACTCGGCCACGATCTTGTCCTGCTCCAGGCCAGTCAGGCGCTGCAGGCGCATCTGCAGAATTTCCTGCGCCTGCGTTTCGCTCAGGCGGTACAGGCCGTCGGCCTGCATGCCGAATTCGCGCTCCAGCCCTTCGGGGCGGTAATCGTCGGCGTTGACGACCGAGCCGTCTTCCTTGGCGCGCGTCAGCATCTGGCGCACCAGCTGGCTGTCCCAGCTGCGGGTCATCAGCTCGGCCTTGGCCACCGGCGGGGTGGGGGACTCGCGGATGATGCGAATGAACTCGTCGATGTTGGCCAGTGCCACGGCCAGGCCTTCGAGCACGTGGCCGCGGTCGCGCGCCTTGCGCAACTGGAACACCGTGCGGCGGGTCACCACCTCGCGGCGGTGCTGCAGGAAGATGTCGATCAGGTCCTTCAGGTTGCACAGCTTGGGCTGGCCGTCCACCAGCGCCACCATGTTGATGCCGAAGGTGTCCTGAAGTTGTGTCTGCTTGTAAAGGTTGTTAAGAACAACCTCGGGTACCTCGCCGCGCTTGAGTTCGATCACCACGCGCATGCCCGACTTGTCGGACTCGTCCTGGATGTGGCTGATGCCTTCAAGCTTCTTCTCGTGCACCAGTTCGGCAATGCGCTCCAGCAGGGACTTCTTGTTGACCTGGTAGGGGATCTCGTCAACGATGATGGCCTGGCGCTGACCTTTGTCGATGTCTTCGAAGTGGCACTTGGCGCGCATGACCACGCGGCCGCGGCCGGTGCGGTAACCGTCCTTGACGCCGTTGATGCCGTAGATGATGCCGGCCGTTGGGAAGTCGGGCGCAGGGATGATCTCCATCAGGTCGTCGATGGAGGCATCCGGGTGCTTGAGCATGTGCAGGCACGCGTCCACCACCTCGTTGAGGTTGTGGGGCGGGATGTTGGTGGCCATACCCACCGCAATGCCGGCCGAGCCGTTGACCAGCAGGTTGGGCAGGCGCGTGGGCAGAACCAGCGGTTCCTTCTCGCTGCCGTCGTAGTTGGGCCCGAAATCGACGGTTTCCTTGTCGATGTCGGCCAGCATCTCGTGGGCGATCTTGGACAGGCGGATTTCGGTGTAACGCATGGCGGCGGCGTTGTCGCCGTCCACCGAACCGAAGTTACCCTGGCCATCCACCAGCATGTGGCGCAGCGAAAAATCCTGCGCCATGCGCACGATGGTGTCGTATACCGCCGAGTCGCCGTGCGGGTGGTATTTACCGATGACGTCACCGACGATACGCGCCGACTTCTTGTAGGGGCGGTTCCAGTCGTTGTTGAGTTCGTGCATCGCGTACAGCACGCGGCGGTGCACAGGCTTCAAGCCGTCCCTGGCATCGGGCAGGGCACGCCCCACGATCACGCTCATCGCGTAGTCGAGGTAGCTGCGCCGCATCTCCTCTTCGAGGCTGATGGGCAGGGTTTCCTTGGCGAAAGAGGTCATGAGGCGCTTTGAGAATATCGGGTCAACCGGTCATTTTAGTTGGCAGAAGCCCGGGCGCGAGAAATGCAACGCGCTGAGCGAGTCTGCCTTGATGAATGAGGCTGTGGCCATCATGCAACATCTGGCATATTTGCGGGGCCAAAGTGGTGCAAGTCAAGCCAGTGACAGCTGGGTGGCTCATGGCTTGTGGCAGAATCATGGAACCACTCGGTATGGCGTTGCTTGAACGCCATTAGATAAGTTTGCAGGTCATCTGCGCCAACACCAAGAGGAAACCGATGAAGAAACTGAACAAAGTCGCGATGCTGTTCGCAACCGCCGCCCTGGCCACCGCCGCTGGCGCCCAGACCGTTGACAACTGGCGCAATGGCTCTGGCGATCTGGTCTGGAAGAACGGCACCAACGAACTGTGCTGGCGCAATGCCAACTGGACGCCCGCCACCGCTGCTCAGGGTTGCGACGGCGCCATCGTTCCCCAGGCGGCTGCTCCCGCACCGGCACCCGCTGCTGCTCCCGCACCGGCTCCCGCAGCTGCTGCTCCCGCACCGGCTCCTGCTCCGGCACCCGCTGCTGCTTCCAAGGTGACCTACGCAGCCGACGCTTTCTTCGACTTCGACAAGGCCGTTCTGAAGCCCGAAGGTAAAGCCAAGCTGGACGATCTGGCTGGCAAGGTTAAAGGCATCAACCTGGAAGTGATCATCGCCGTGGGCCACACCGACGCCACTGGTGCTGACGCCTACAACCAGAAGCTGTCCGTGCGCCGCGCTGAAGCTGTGAAGGCCTACCTGGTGAGCAAGGGCATCGACGCCAACCGCGTTTACACCGAAGGCAAGGGCGAAGCCCAGCCCGTGGCTGACAACGCCACCAAGGCAGGCCGCGCCAAGAACCGTCGCGTGGAAATCGAAGTGGTCGGTACCCGCGCCAACTGATTTCGAGTCCCTCTGGACATCACAGGAAACCGCGCCTCGGCGCGGTTTTTTGTTGCCTGCGGCGATAATGCCTGCATGGACAAGACCGTCAATGCAGACCCGGCCGAACTGGCCAAGTTTTCTGAGTTGGCCCACCGCTGGTGGGACCCCGAAAGCGAATTCCGTCCGCTTCACCAAATCAATCCCTTGCGCCTGGACTGGATAGACCGCCAAGCCCCGCTTGCTGGCAAAAAGGTGCTGGACGTGGGCTGTGGCGGCGGCATTCTGGCCGACGCCATGGCGCGTAAAGGGGCGCAGGTGCTGGGCATAGACCTGGCGGGCAAGGCACTCAAGGTGGCGCAATTGCATGCCTTGGAGGCCGCTACCCCCAACGTCACCTACCGAGAAGTGAGTGCAGAACACTTGGCTGCAGAGCAGCCAGGGCAGTTCGACGTGGTGACTTGCATGGAGATGCTGGAGCATGTGCCTGACCCGGCTTCCGTGGTGCAGGCCTGTGCCACGCTGGTGAAGCCGGGTGGCTGGGTGTTTTTCTCCACCATCAACCGCAATCCCAAGTCTTTCCTGTTCGCCATTGTGGGTGCAGAGTATGTGCTGCAGTTGCTGCCCAAAGGTACGCACGAGTACGCAAAGTTCATCCGCCCAAGCGAACTGGCTGCCTATTGCAGGCGTGCCGGGCTCGATCTGCAGGGTACACGCGGCATGGAATACAACCCACTGACCCGGCGTTACTGGCTCAGTTCGGATACCAGCGTCAATTACCTGATCGCTACGCGTAAGGCTGAGTCATGACACGTTTTACGGGTGTGCGGGCCGTTCTTTTTGATCTGGACGGCACCTTGATCGACAGTGCCCCGGACTTGGGCTATGCGGTTGACCAGATGCGTGTGCGCCGTGGGTTGCCATCCTTGCCGCTGGAAAACTACCGGCACATGGCAGGAGCCGGTGCCCGTGGCATGCTCCATGTGGCGTTTGGCATGACGCCTGACCACCCGGACTTCTTGAGTTACCGGGACGAGTTCTTCGACAACTATCAGGCGTGCATGACGCAGCGCACCCAGCCCTTCGATCTGGTGGATACCATGCTGGCGCGTTTGAGTGCCGAGGGCTTGAGTTGGGGCGTTGTGACCAACAAATCAGAGCGGTTTGCGTTGCCATTGACGGCGGGCATGCCATTGTTCTCCACAGCGGGCACGGTGGTGGGCGGTGACACCACGCCACATCCCAAGCCCCATCCGGCCCCGTTGCTGGAAGCTGCGCAGCGCCTAGGGGTGCCTGCGCAGGCTTGTGTGTACGTGGGAGACGATGAGCGCGACATTGTGGCGGGCAAGGCCGCAGGCATGCCCACGGTGGCGGCGTTGTACGGTTACCTGGGTCTGCGCAATGACGTGAGTGCCTGGGGTGCGGACGCACAAATAGAAAGTCCGCTGGAGCTCTTGAACTTTCTCGAATTGGCTTAAACTAAGTCACTGTAGGGGCTGCATTGGTTTCGACGTGGGTTCGGGCACGCAGCAGGGCATGTCGAGGTTCTGTCACCTCGTAAAACCGCAGAAAAAAACTAACTGCAAACGACGAACGTTTCGCACTCGCCGCTTAATCCGGTGAGCCTTGCAACAGCAGGCCGATAGGCTGGGCAAGGGCGGTCGCAAGACTGTCCAGGCTGCAAGGGAATTCATATCGGCTGGCTGATGGGCGGGCAACTTGTCCATCGGCGAGACTCAAGGTTGCTGGCCTGACACGCAGCGTGCCACTGCGCGGCGCGTCGGGTAAGACTCAAAACAGACGGCTACACATGTAGAACTGCGCGAAGAAGGCTTGCGGACGGGGGTTCAAATCCCCCCAGCTCCACCACCATAGCCAAAAAGCCGCCGAGGGCCAAAAAAACCCTCGGCGGCTTTTTTTCATCAGAGCTTGACGGCGCTGATGTAGCTGTCGTAGCGCCACTCGGAGAAGCGGCTCCACAGGATCTGGTCGCGCTGGAAGGCGCGCATGTCCTGGTGGATCTTCTTGAAGGTGGGGGACTTGGCTTCGTGCTCGGCAAAAACCTGCATGGAGGCCTTGAAGCCCGCATCCATGAGTTCTTTCGAGAAAGCTTTGAGCTTGGTGCCTGCCGACACCAGTCGCTTGAGGGCAACGGGGTTCTGTGCGTCGTACTTGGACGTCATGTCACGCGCGGCGACCGCACCCGCAGCACGCACGATGGCCTTGTTCTCTGCGGACAGAGCGTCGTAGGCCTTCTTGTTGATGAAGAATTCCAGCTCGGCGCCACCTTCCCACCAGCCGGGGTAGTAGTAGAACGGGGCAACCTTGTTGAAGCCGAGTTTTTCGTCGTCGAACGGGCCGACGAATTCGGTGGCGTCCAGGGTGCCTTTTTCCAGGGCCTGGTACACCTCGCCAGCCGGCATGTTCTGTGCCACCACGCCCAACTTGGCCATGGCTTCACCGAACAGGCCGCCGCCCATGCGCATCTTCAAGCCTTTGAGGTCGGCCACGGTCTTGATCTCTTTCCGGTACCAGCCGCCCATTTGCGTGCCGGTGTTGCCAGAGCTCATGGAGACGATGTTGTACTGGCTGTAGAACTCGTCCAGCAGCTTGCGGCCGTTGCCATGTTCCATCCAGGCGTCCATGTGGCGGGCGGTCAGGCCGAAGGGAACGGCGCAGCCAAAAGCGAACACAGGGTCTTTGCCGGTGAAGTAGTAAGGCGCCGTCTGAGCCATCTCCACGGCGTTGTTCTGCAGCGCGTCCACCACACCGAAGGCAGGCACCAGATCGCCAGCCGCATGCACGGAAACTTCAAACTTGCCGCCCGACAGGGTCTTCACCGTTTCGGAGAATTTTTCTGCAGCACCGAAAATGGTGGGCAGAGATTTGGGGAAGCTGGAAGCCAAGCGCCAACGCACAGCAGCTTGTGCGTGAACGGCGGGGGCGGCTCCTGCTGCCAGGATGCCAGCAACGCCAGCGTTCTTGATGAGGGAACGGCGATCCATTCGGTCAGTACTCCTTGGTATGTTGAGTTGGAAAAACGTGAAATATGCCACCATATCAGATCGGGTAAACCCTAGTGGTGACCGATGTGACAGAGGGCAGACAAGCCAGTATGGCGGGGAAAGGGAAACATCATGAGTGTACGTAGTATTTTGAAGATGGGTGATCCGCGCCTCCTGCAGATTGCGCGACGGGTCGAGGCTTTTGATACTCCTGAGCTGCATGCTTTGCTGCAGGACATGCGGGACACGATGGCTGCGGCCAATGGGGCAGGGCTTGCGGCGCCTCAGATCGGTGAGGGGGTCCAAGTGGTCATTTTTGGTACCGACATGCCCAACCCACGCTACCCCCAGGCACCTGTGGTGCCCCGCACGGTTCTCATCAATCCAGTGGTGGAACCCCTCGGTGATGCGATGGAAAGCGATTGGGAGGGCTGCTTGTCGGTGCCGGGGTTGCGCGGCTGGGTTCCGCGCTACCAGCGCGTTCGGTATGCTGGGTTCGACGAGTTTGGGCGCCGCCTGGCGCGTGAGGTTGAGGGGTTTCACGCCAGGGTGGTTCAGCACGAGTGCGATCACCTGCTTGGACGGCTTTATCCCACGCGGATGACCGATCTCACCCGCTTTGGATACACCGAAGTGCTCTTTCCTGGCCTGGCTGCGCCTGAAGACGACTGAGGCCGGTCTCTGCGGTCAAGGGCCTGTTTTGCATCTTTACTTGATGTAAACACTAATAACGAAATTCTTCGAGTGAAAGAAAATATCAAGTTGCTAAGTTGACTCTGATTATTTTGAGTTTTTGTTCATCATGCTCTGCGGAGAGGATATGGCAATCCAAGTTCAGCTCGACGAACCCAGGTGGCCTGAGGTGGATGACTATGTTGAAAACCTGAGCAAGGGGAGTGGCAGCTCCTACATGAGTGACCACGAAGAACGGATGAGCGATCTGATTTGGTGGGAGAAAACCAAGCCGGTGCGCCCCAAGCGGCCGCTCAATTTTCAGGAGCTCGGCGGCTGGGACACTGTCAGAACCCGTTGAGCTTCAGTGAGCCGTTCAAGATTGGCGGCAAAGCAGGGGCCCCGACTTGCCCCCAGACCCCGTGGTCAGAGCTGTGGATAAGTGATGGGAAAGTGGTGTAAGCCATTGTCAATAAATGGGTTTGTTGGGTGTGCTGAGAAAATGGGCAGGCCGGATACCGAACATCGGCCATCAGCGGATAACATGCGCGGCGAACCTGTATTGCCGCAATGCCGGCCAGTGACGATGGGAGCGACATGACGGAATCCGCCGATTTTGGACCGGAGCAGCTGTTGCGGCTGCTGAGCGTGAAGATGCCCTTTGGCAAGTACGAGGGCAGAGCGATTGCCGACCTGCCTGGGTACTACCTGAACTGGTTTGCGCGCGAGGGGTTTCCCAAAGGGGATCTCGGGCGCTTGCTGGCGCTTATGCAGACGATTGATCACAACGGCCTCAAGCATTTGCTGGCTCCGTTGCGGCAGCAGCGGTGATCCAATGATTATTGCAGGGGCGTGAGCAGGCCCAAAGCAAAAAGGCCAACCCTTGCGGGTTGGCCTGAGTGCTTGATTTCTTGGTGCCGGAAAGAGGAATCGAACCCCCGACCTTCTCATTACGAATGAGCTGCTCTACCGACTGAGCTATTCCGGCTTCCTTGGGGCCAAGGGCCTGCTGGAAAGCCACGCATTATAGCGTGACTTGCCTGCTGCTTTTCGGGCCGTCACTGGGAAGCGCTGGCCTCCAGATGGTAGGCCGTGACCCGCTCAACCTCGTTCTTCGAGCCCAGGATCACGCTGACGCGCTGGTGCAGTTCGGTGGGTTGAATGTCCAGAATGCGCTGGCGGCCGTTGGTGGCTGCGCCACCGGCCTGCTCAACGATCCAGCCCATGGGGTTGGCTTCGTACATCAGGCGCAGCTTGCCAGCCTTGTGAGGCTCACGTTTGTCCCATGGGTACATGAAGACACCGCCACGGCTGAGGATGCGGTGCACGTCTGCCACCATGGAGGCGATCCAGCGCATGTTGAAGTCCTTGCCACGTGGGCCTTCCTTACCCGCCAGGCACTCGTCGATGTAGCGGCGCACCGGGGCGTCCCAATGGCGCATGTTGCTCATGTTGATGGCGAATTCCTTGGTGTCTTCGGGAATCTTCACACCGTCTTGCGTGAGCACCCACGAACCCTGTTCGCGGTCCAGCGTGAACATGGCCACGCCATTGCCCACCGTGAGCACCAGCGTGGTTTGCGGGCCGTAGATGCAGTAACCGGCCGCCACCTGCTGGTTGCCCGCCTGCAGAAAGTCCGAAACACCCACCGGGTCAATCACGTCCGGCTTGTCGTTGTGCTTCTTGAGCACCGAGAAGATGGTGCCGATGGACACGTTGACGTCGATGTTGCTGGAGCCGTCCAGCGGGTCGAACATCAGCAGGTATTCCCCCTGGGGGTAGCGGTTGGGCACGACGTAGATGTCTTCCATCTCTTCCGACGCCATGGCGGCCAGGTGGCCGCCCCACTCGTTGGCCTCGATGAGGACTTCGTTGGCGATGATGTCGAGCTTTTTCTGCACCTCGCCTTGCACGTTCTCGCTGCCAGCGGTGCCCAGCACTTCACCCAGGGCGCCTTTGTTGACGCTGATGGCGATGCGTTTGCAGGCGCGCGCGACCACTTCAATGAGCAAACGCAGCTCTGGCGGGATGCTGCCGTGCACGCGCTGTTGTTCGACCAGGTAGCGGGTCAGGGAAATCTTGCCGGACATGGGGACTCCTTGGTTTTCCTAGGGCGGTGCGTTCAGTCGGCGAGTGCGCGGGTCACCACCTCGCGCACGTCATTGCTCAGCTCGGGCTTGGCTGCCACTCGGGCAATCGCTTCGCGCGCAGCGGTGCGGTAGGGTTCGGCGAGCTTTTTCCAGCGGTCCAGCGCACGCGCCAAGCGTGCAGCCACCTGCGGGTTGAAGGTGTCGATCTCCAGCACGCGCTCGCTCCAGAACACATAGCCCGCCGCGTCTGGGCGGTGGAATGCGCCGGGGTTGGCGTGGCAGAAGGTGCTGATGACGCTGCGCGCACGGTTGGGGTTGCGCAGGTGGAAGTCGGGGTGTAGCAGCAGTTGCCTGACCTGGGGCAGGATATTGCCGCCGTGGTCGGGCGCACCAGCTTGCAGGGCAAACCACTTGTCGATGACCAGGTCCTCTTGTTTGAAGAGGACGTGGAAGCGCTGCAGCGCCTGTTGGGCCAGGGCGTGGCCGCTGGCCACCAAGGCATTGAGTGCCTGGAAGCGGTCGGTCATGTTGCCCGCGTCCTTGAAGCGCTGGTAGGCCTTGCCGGGCCACACGGGGTTGCCGTTCTCGCGTGCGGCCAGGCACAGCATCTGCAGGGCCAGGCCTGCCAGGGCGCGGCGGCCGCTGGACACCGGGTCGGGCCGGTAGGCGCCGTTATCCTGGTTGGTCTCGAACGCGTGGACCCAGTCGTCGTGCAGAGCATGGGCGAGTTGCTGGCGCATGGCTTCGCGCACGGCGTGCACGCGTTGCGGGTCTACCACGTCGAGCTGCTCGGCGATGTAGGTTTCTGCGGGCAGGGTGAGCACGAGTTCCTTGAACGCGGCGTCCAGCGTGGGGTGGCGCAGCACGGCGCGCATGGCGTCAAGGTAGGCGGCGTCCAACACGTCGTGCGGCACGGGGCCTTCTGCCTGAATGGCGCGCAGCGCACGG
>CBKZAG010000026.1:0-23739 GCA_966692625.1 uncultured Comamonadaceae bacterium | reverse complement strand
TGCCGATGAGCCCGATGTCCACCTTGAACTGGCGGATGAAGTCCACCGTGGCCTCGCCGACGATGCCCTGGTCGTTGCTGCGCACCACGCCCCCGGCCACGATCACCTCGCAGTTGCGGTTGGCGCTCAGCAGCGCGGCAATGTGCAGGTTGTTGGTGATCACCCGCAGGCCCTGGTGGTGCCGCAACTCGTGCGCCACCGCCTCGATGGTGGTGCCGATGTTCATGATCAGCGAGCAGCCGTTGGGGATGCGCCGCGCGATGGCCCGTGCCATGCGCGCCTTGCCCTCGGAAGCCAGGGCCTGGCGCTGGCGGTAGGCGATGTTCTCGGTGGTGGAGCCGGGCAGGCGCACGCCGCCGTGAAAGCGCGCCAGCAGCCCGGCGTCCGACAGGTGGCGCACGTCGCGGCGCACGGTCTGCAGCGTGACGCCAAAGCGTTCGGCCAGCGATTCGATGGTCGTCGGGCCGTGGGCGCGCACGGCCTCGATCAGTTCGGTCTGGCGGGGGTTGAGTTCCATGATAGGTGCGATTATTCAACCAAAAACGAACATAAAGGAACAGAAAGTTTGTGATTTAAGGGTAAACACCGAGCAATAAGAAACAATATCGAACCTTAGAATCCAATGAACGAAAACACAGGAAAGTCAATGGACCGTATTTCGAACATTGGAGACATGCCATGCAACTGACCCTGCAAGGGGTGAGCAAGACCGTTGCCGGGCAGCCCTACCTGTACCCGCTGGACCTGGCGCTGCAGCCCGCGCAGGTGACGGTGCTGCTGGGGGCCACCCAGGCGGGCAAGACCACCCTGATGCGCCTGATGGCCGGGCTGGACCGCCCGAGCGAAGGCAGCGTGCTGGTGGACGGACACGACGTGACCGGGGTGCCCGTGCGCGAACGCAACGTGGCCATGGTCTACCAGCAGTTCATCAACTACCCGTCGATGACGGTGTTCGACAACATCGCCTCGCCGCTCAAGCTGGCAGGCGTGCGCGACATCGACGAGCGCGTGCGCGCCCTGGCTGCCAAGCTGCACATCGAGATGTTCCTGGATCGCCTGCCCTCGGCCTTGTCGGGCGGGCAGCAGCAACGCGTGGCGCTGGCGCGCGCTCTGGCCAAGAACGCGCCCCTCATGCTGTTCGACGAACCGCTGGTCAACCTCGACTACAAGCTGCGCGAGGAACTGCGCGAAGAACTCACCCACCTGTTTTCCACGGGGGATTCCACCGTGGTCTACGCCACCACCGAGCCGGGCGAGGCCCTGCTGCTGGGCGGCTACACCGCCGTGCTCGACCAGGGCGAACTGCTGCAGTACGGCCCCACGGCCGAGGTGTTCCACCGTCCGGCGTCCATCCGTGTGGCGCGCGCCTTCAGCGACCCGCCCATCAACCTGCTGCAGGCCGATGCCGAGGAGGGCGGTCTGCGCCTGCGCAACGGCGCCTTCATGCCGCTGGCGCTTCCACCCGGCGCGCCGCGCGATCTGGTCGTGGGTGTGCGCGCCAGCGCCCTGCGCGAAACCGCCCGCGAAGGGGACATCGAGCTGGCGGGCAGCGTGGAGCTGGCCGAAATCTCTGGCTCCGACACCTTCGTCCACGTCCACACCGGCCTGGGCGATCTGGTCGCGCAGCTCACGGGTGTGCACGATTTTCGGTTGGGCGAGCCCATCCACCTGTACCTGCACCCCTCCCGCGTGCACGTGTTCGACGCGTCCGGCCCGCTGGTGCTGGCGCCGGTCCGTCTTTCGGAGAAACGCTGATGGCCGAAATCCAGCTCGACCTCGCCCACGCTTACCGCGCCAACCCGCGCAGCGATGCCGACTACGCCCTGTTGCCGCTGAAGATGACCTTTCGCGACGGCGGCGCCTACGCCTTGCTCGGCCCTTCGGGCTGCGGCAAGACCACCATGCTCAACATCATCTCCGGGCTGCTCGTGCCGTCGCAGGGCCAGGTGCTGTTCGACGGCCGCGACGTCACCCGCGCCAGCCCGCAGGAACGCAACATCGCCCAGGTGTTCCAGTTCCCGGTCATCTACGACACCATGACCGTGGCCGAGAACCTGGCCTTTCCGCTGAAGAACCGCAAGGTGCCCGCCGCGCAGATCAAGGCCCGCGTCGGCCAGATCGCCGAGATGCTGGAGATGAGCCACCAGCTCGACATGCGTGCCGCCGGGCTCAGCGCCGACCAGAAGCAGAAGATCTCGCTGGGCCGCGGCCTGGTGCGGCCCGACGTGTCGGCCGTGCTGTTCGACGAACCGCTCACGGTGATCGACCCGCACCTCAAGTGGCAGCTGCGCCGCAAGCTCAAGCAGATCCACCACGAGCTCAAGCTCACGCTCATCTACGTGACGCACGACCAGGTCGAGGCGCTCACCTTCGCCGACGAGGTGGTGGTGATGACGCGCGGCCGTGCCGTGCAGGTGGGCTCCGCTGACGCCCTGTTCGAGCGGCCCGCACACACCTTCGTGGGCCACTTCATCGGCTCGCCGGGCATGAACTTCCTGCCCGCACATTGCGCTGGCGGTGACTTGACGGTGCTCTCTCAGCGCGTGGAGCGCAACGACGGCAAAACGCTGCCCGAGGGCGAACTGCAACTGGGCATACGGCCCGAGTACCTGGGCTTGGCCGAAGGGCCCAGCCCCGGCTGTCTGCTGGCGCAGGTGCGCCAGGTGCAGGACATCGGCACCTACCTGCTGCTGACCTGCGAGGTGGGTGAACACCTCGTCAAGGTGCGCCTGTCGCCCGAGGCTGCAGCCCCCGTGGTGGGCGCCAGTGTGCACCTGCGGGTGCTCGACCGGCACACCTGTTTCTACCGCAACGAGGAGCTGGTGGCATGAACCCCAACGACAAACCCGTGAACCAGAAGGCCTGGTGGCTGGTGCTGCCGGTCTTCATCTGCGTGGCCTTCTCGGCCGTGTTGCCACTCATGACCGTGGTCAACTACTCCGTGCAGGACATCATCTCGCCCGAACGGCGCGTGTTCGTCGGCACCGAATGGTTCGTGGCGGTGATGCGCGACAGCGAACTGCACGCCGCCCTCGGGCGCCAGCTCGCGTATTCGCTGTCGGTGCTGGCCATCGAAATTCCCCTGGGCATCGCGCTGGCGCTGTCGATGCCCGCACAGGGCTGGAAATCGTCGGCGGTGCTGGTCGTCGTGGCCCTGTCACTGCTCATTCCCTGGAACGTCGTGGGCACCATCTGGCAGATCTACGGCCGTGCCGACATCGGGCTGCTGGGCTACGCCCTGCAGCAAATGGGCTTCGAGTACAGCTACACCGGCGACCCCACCCACGCATGGCTCACCGTGCTGGTGATGGATGTGTGGCACTGGACGCCGCTGGTGGCGCTGCTCGCCTTCGCCGGGCTGCGCTCCATCCCCGACGCCTACTACCAGGCCGCGCGCATCGACGGGGCCAGCAAGTTCGCGGTGTTCCGCTACATCCAGCTGCCCAAGATGCGCGGCGTGCTGATGATCGCCGTGCTGCTGCGCTTCATGGACAGTTTCATGATCTACACCGAGCCCTTCGTGCTCACCGGTGGTGGCCCGGGCAGCGCCACCACATTCCTGTCGCAGTACCTCACGCAGAAGGCCGTGGGCCAGTTCGACCTGGGCCCCGCCGCCGCCTTCTCGCTCATCTACTTCCTCATCATCCTGCTGTTCTGCTTCGTCCTCTACAACTGGATGCAGAGCCTGGGCAACACCCGCAAGGAGGGTCAACATGGTTGAGACGCCGCAGGGCCGCCCCAAGGCGAAAGCCCCCTCGGGGGGCAGCGTAGCGTGGGGGCTTTTCCCTTCCCGTTTCCAGGCGCGATCACTCTTCCTGATCGCCTACCTCGTCTTCGCGCTGCTGCCCATCTACTGGATGGTCAACATGAGCTTCAAGACCAACAACGAGATCCTCTCCAGCTTCTCGTTCTGGCCTCAAAGCTTCACCTGGGACAACTACAAGACCATCTTCACCGATGCTTCGTGGTACTCGGGTTACATCAACAGCCTGATCTACGTGGCCATCAACACGGTGATCTCCATCACCGTGGCGCTGCCCGCGGCCTACGCCTTCAGCCGTTACCGCTTCCTGGGCGACAAGCACGTCTTCTTCTGGCTGCTCACCAACCGCATGACGCCGCCCGCCGTGTTCCTGCTGCCCTTCTTCCAGCTCTACACCACGCTGGGGTTGATGGACACGCACCTGGCCGTGGCCCTGGCGCACCTGGTGTTCAACGTGCCGCTGGCGGTGTGGATTCTGGAAGGCTTCATGAGCGGCATCCCGCGCGAGATCGACGAAACGGCGTACATCGACGGCTACAGCTTCCCGCGCTTCTTCCTCACAATCTTCCTACCGCTCATCAAGGCCGGTGTGGGCGTGGCAGCGTTCTTCTGTTTCATGTTCAGCTGGGTGGAGCTGCTGCTGGCGCGTACGCTCACCAGCGTCAACGCCAAGCCCATCGTCGCCACCATGACTCGCACCGTCAGCGCCAGTGGTATGGATTGGGCCACGCTCGCTGCCGCAGGCGTGCTCACCATCGTGCCGGGCGCCATCGTCATCTGGTTCGTGCGTCACTACATCGCGAAGGGCTTCGCGATGGGGCGCGTGTAAACCCATACCGAAAGGCAAACCATGTTCAGCTGGATGGTCTGGACCACACCCGTGGCCGTGTTCTTCATCTGCATCGCGCTGCTGCTCGCGGGCATGACGGTGTGGGAGATCAAGTCCCCCAACGTCGCGCGCAAGGGCTTTCTGCCCATGGTCACCACGCGTGGCGACCGGCTCTTCATCGGCTTGCTGGGCGCGGCCTACATCAACCTCGCGTTCGTCGGGCTGTCGGGCTGGTTCACCGAATGGTTCTCGCTCGAACAAGACCCCAGCGTCTGGTTCAGCTTCGTGCTGTCCATGGTGTGGCTGGTTTGGGTCATGCGCAAGGGATGAGTCGCCGCCGGGCCGCCCCAAGGCGACGAAGGCCCCCTCGGGGGCAGCGAAGCGTGGGGGGCATGTGAGTGCAGACGCGTGCAAAGTTTTCACCAAGGTCCGGCCTGGAATTCCCCGGGGCCGAGCCGTTTGATCAACCTGGGGAATTGACAACCGAGACTGAGGAGACGAGATGAAGTTGCGTTATTCCGTGCTGGCCGTGACGGCCGCCCTGGCCCTGGGATCCCATGTGGTGTGGGCCGACGAGGCCGCCGCCAAGAAATGGGTCGACGGCGAATTCCAACCCTCCACGCTGACCAAGGACCAGCAGATGGCCGAGATGAAATGGTTCATCGACGCGGCCAAGAAGCTGCAGGCCAAGGGTGTGAAGGAAATTTCCGTGGTGTCCGAGACCATCACCACCCACGAGTACGAGTCCAAGACCCTGGCCAAGGCCTTCGAGGAGATCACCGGCATCAAGGTCAAGCACGACCTCATCCAGGAAGGTGACGTGGTCGAGAAGCTGCAGACCTCCATGCAGTCCGGCAAATCGATCTACGACGGCTGGATCAGCGACTCCGACCTGATCGGCACGCACTGGCGCTACGGCAAGGTCATGAGCCTGACCGACTACATGAACGGCGCGGGCAAGGAATGGACCAACCCCGGCCTGGACCTGAAGGACTTCATCGGCACCAGCTTTACCACCGCACCCGACGGCAAGCTCTACCAGTTGCCTGACCAGCAGTTCGCCAATCTCTACTGGTTCCGTGCCGACCTGTTCGAGCGCAAGGACCTGAAGGACAAGTTCAAGGCCAAGTACGGCTACGACCTGGGTGTGCCGCTGAACTGGAGCGCCTACGAGGACATCGCCGAGTTCTTCACCAACGACGTGAAGAACATCGACGGCAAGCCCATCTACGGCCACATGGACTACGGCAAGAAGGACCCGTCGCTGGGCTGGCGCTTCACCGACGCGTGGCTGTCCATGGCCGGTACCGCCGACAAGGGCATCCCCAACGGCAAGCCGGTGGACGAGTGGGGCATCCGCTCCACGCCCGATGGTTGCAACCCCGTGGGTGCCTCCGTCTCGCGCGGCGGCGCCACCAACTCGCCAGCGGCCGTCTACGCGCTCACCAAGTACGTGGACTGGATGAAGAAATACGCGCCCAAGGAAGCCACCGGCATGACCTTCGGCGAAGCCGGCCCCGTGCCCGCGCAGGGCCAGATCGCGCAGCAGATCTTCTGGTACACCGCCTTCACCGCCGACATGACCAAGCCGGGCCTGCCGGTGGTCAACGCCGACGGCACGCCGAAGTGGCGCATGGCCCCCGGCCCCAACGGCCCGTACTGGAAGCAGGGCATGCAGAACGGTTACCAGGACGTGGGTTCCTGGACCTTCTTCAAGGACCATGACGCCAACCGCACCGCAGCTGCCTGGCTGTACGCGCAGTTCGTCACGGCCAAGACCACCAGCCTGAAGAAGACCATCGTGGGCCTGACCCCGATCCGCGAGTCCGACATCCAGAGCAAGGCCATGACCGACCTGGCGCCCAAGCTGGGCGGCCTGGTGGAGTTCTACCGCAGCCCCGCCCGCGTGGCCTGGACGCCCACCGGCACCAACGTGCCCGACTACCCCAAGCTGGCGCAGCTGTGGTGGCAGAACGTGGCGCAGGCCGTGACCGGCGAGAAGAGCCCGCAGCAGGCCATGGACAACCTGGCCGACCAGATGGACCAGGTCATGGGCCGCCTGGAGCGTGCAGGCATGGACCGCTGCGCGCCCAAGCTCAACAAGAAGGAAGACCCCAAGAAATGGCTGAGCGACAAGGGTGCGCCGTGGGCCAAGCTGGCCAACGAGAAACCCAAGGGTGAAACCATCGAGTACGAGAAGCTGCTCGCCGCCTGGCGTGCTGGCCGCGTGCGCTGATCAGACACCTTTCACAGCTCAGTGAACCTGCCGTGGCCTTGCGGCCACGGCTAAAAAAACATGACACGCGCAGAACAGTGGGCCCGGCTGGCCCGGACAGCCGTTTACGACCTTGCCGTCATCGGTGGCGGTGCCACCGGGCTCGGCGTGGCACTTGATGCTGCGCTGCGCGGATTCTCCGTCGTCCTGCTGGAGTCGCACGACTTCGGCGGCGGTACATCTTCACGTTCGACCAAGCTGCTGCATGGTGGTGTGCGCTACCTGGCCCAAGGCAACGTGGCCCTGGTGCGCGAAGCGCTGGCGGAACGCGCCACGGTGCTGCGCATCGCCCCGCATCTGGCACAGCCTCTGCCCTTCGTCATGCCGTCTTACCGCTGGTGGCAGACGCCGTTCTACGGCATCGGCCTGAAGCTCTACGACCTGCTTGCTGGCCGTGCTGGCCTGGGCGCCACGCAGTGGCTGTCGGCCCAGGAAACCGTGGCGGCACTGTCCGGTGTGCGCCGCGAGGGCCTGCAAGGCGGTGTCATGTACTGGGACGGGCAGTTTGACGACGCCCGTCTGGCGCTGGCGCTGGCCCGCACTGTGGAACGCGCCGGGGGGCTGCCCCTCAACCACGCCGAGGTACGCGACCTTCGCCCCCTGGACGGACAGGCGGCGGGGGGAGCACGGTTCGAGTTGCAGGTGGCCGACCGCCTGCAAGGAGCGCAGGCAACGGTCAAGGCACGTGCCGTGGTCAATGCCGCTGGCGTCTGGGTGGACCAGGTGCGCCAGCAGGCCATGGGCCATGGCGGCCAGGTGCCGCCCGAGCGCCTGGTATCACCCAGCCAGGGCGTGCACGTGGTGGTGGATCAATCCTTCATGCCGGGTGGGCACGCGCTGCTGGTGCCCAAGACCGAGGACGGACGCGTGTTGTTCGCCGTGCCCTGGCTGGGCTCTCTCATCCTCGGCACCACCGACACCCCGCGCCAGGACCTGCCGCGCGAACCAAAGCCCTTCGAGGCCGAGTTGGACTTCATCCTGGGCGAGGCGGGCAAGGTGCTGAGCCGCCCGGTGCGGCGCGAGGACGTCCGCAGCGTCTGGGTAGGCCTGCGCCCGCTGGTGGCAGCGCCATCGGGCGGGCAAGGTGCCACCAAGAAGCTGTCGCGCGAACACACCATCGTGGCCGATGGCAACGGACTGATCACTGTCACGGGTGGCAAGTGGACCACTTACCGCGCCATGGCCGAGGATGTGCTTGATGCCTGCTTCCGCGCAGGCATGCTGCCCGAGCGCGAGGGGGGCGCCAGCCGGAGCCACCAACTCGTCGGGGCCACTCAGGCTGGGTCCAGGGTGCCGTTGTACCAAGCGCCGGGAAAACACCTGTACGGCAGCGAACAGGCACAGTTGCAGACTTGCCCGGGAGCTGAGCAGGAATTGGGTATGGGACTGACGGAGGCCATGGTCCGTTTTGCCGCCCGCAACGAATATGCCGTGACGGTTGAGGACATGCTGGCCCGGCGTTGGCGCGTGCTCTTCCTGGACGCGGCGCTGGCCGAGCGCATGGCCCCGCGGGTGGCCGAAATACTGCAGGAAGAAACCGGCCTATCCCCCCAGTTGCCCGCCTTTGTCGCCCTGTGCAGGCAATACCGGCTTCAGCCGGAAGACGTTCCCGACTCCGGCCCGGAGTGAGCGCGCGGTGCCGCTTTGCGCCGAATTTCCCCATTCACCCACGACAGAGGAGCACATATGCAAAACCACCTGATTCGCCCCATTGCGCTGGCCGCAGGCCTGATGGCTGTCGGCGCCATCGCGCAGGCTGCTGACATCCGCGTCATGTGTTACCAAGACAGCGTCGAATGCGATGTCACGAACGAATTGGCCAGGCGCTTCGAAAGCCAGAACCCTGGCGTCAAGGTCATCGTGGACACAGTGCCCTTCAAGACCGTGCTGGAGCAACTGCCCGTGCAGCTCGCTGCAGGGCAGGGGCCAGACATCGCGCGCGTGACGGATCTGGGCGGGCTGTCCAAGTACTACCTCGACATCTCTCCCTACGTCAAGGACCGCAAGTACTGGGACACCAACTTCGGCAACACCGCGCGCTGGCTGCGTCCATCGAAAACCGACAAGGGCATCTACGGCTTCATGTCGCAACTGACGATGACGGGGCCCTTTGTCAACAAGACCCTGTTCGACCAGGCCAAGGTGGCGCTCCCCGGCCCCAAAGCTAGCTGGGAAGAGTGGGTGGATGCCACGCGCAAGGTCGCCAAGGCCACGCAGACCAAGGCGGCCATGGCGTGGGACCGTACGGGGCACCGCTTCGCCGGGCCCGCCATCAGCTACGGCGCCAAGCTGTTCGACGACAAGGACAACCTGGTGGTTGATGACGGCTACAAGGCGGCGGTCACCAAATTCGTCGGCTGGCACAAGGACGGCACCATGCTGCGCGAGGTCTGGGCGGGCTCCGGCGGGTCCACCTACGCCGACACGATCGGTGAGTTCACCAACGGCAACCTCGTCATGGCCTTGTCTGGCAGCTGGCAGATCAGCCGCCTGCAACGCGAAGTCGGCAACAAGTTCGATTGGGTCGCCGTGCCCAACCCCTGCGGCCCCGCTGCGTGCTCGGGCATGCCTGGCGGTGCCGCCTGGGTGGCACTCAAAACCAGCAAGTCGCCCAAGGAGGTGGGGGCCTTCCTCGACTTCATGGCGTCGGAGCAGGCCTATGCCGAATTCGTCGGCAAGACCAACAACATCCCCGCCCACGCCGGGTTGGCGGCCAAGGGCGTGGCCTACCCGAGCGCACAACCGGCGGCCCGCGCGGCGCTGGGGGTGTTCAGCAGTGGCGTGGCCAGCCTGTCGCCCGCCGCTTATGAATATCAGGGCTACAAGTTCAACCGAGCGCTCATGCTGCCCACGGTGGCCCGCGTGACGCAGGCCATTGTGGGGGAAATGAGCGTTGACGAGGCCATCGCCAAGATCCGCTCCGACATGGAGGATGCAGTCAAGCAAGCGCAGAAGTGAAGTCTTTCTCCTGACAGTCCTGTCCGGCGCAATTCGCGGGTGCCTTCGCGGCACTCGCGAGCCCCCTGCTCAGGCGGGCGGCCGAGATGGCTTTGCATGTTAGCCAAGGAGTGTTTGCGTCATGAAAGTACTTGTGCTGTTTTTTGACGCGCTGGAGCCCCTGTTCCGTCTGGGTCAGCGCTGGCTGGGGCTGTCCCGGCTGGGGTGGCTGTTCGTGGCGCCGAACCTGATCGTGTTTGGGCTGTTCACTTTCCTGCCCATCCTTATCAACCTCGTGTACGCAACCACGGGCGGCGTCAAGCTGCTGCCGTTTGAGCGGCCGTTCACCGGGGTCGAAAACTTCCAGATCCTGTTCGAGTGTGCCAACTACCTGGACATCTCCACCTGCCGCAAGGATGTTTTCTGGCGGGCCATGGGCAATACGCTCAAGTTCAGCGTCCTGCAAGTGGTGCTGATGGTGTTGTTCTCCCTCATCACCGCGCTGGTGCTCAACCGCAAGATCATCGGCCGCGGATTTTGGCGGGGGGTCTACTTCTATCCCGTGCTCCTGTCGCCCGTGGTGGTGGCCTTGATCTGGAAATGGCTGCTGCAAAGCCAGGGCGTGTTCAACGCAGGCTTGGTGGCGTTCGACATGACGCCGGTGGAGTGGCTGACGGATGCGGGCTGGGCCTTCTTCTGGACCGTGTTCGTGTCCATCTGGGCGCACATGGGCTTCTATACCTTGATTCTTCTGGCGGGCCTGCAGGCCATTCCTGCTGACCTGTACGAAGCCGCCAAGATGGACCGTGCCAGCCCCTGGCGCACGCTGACCCGCATCACGCTGCCGCTGCTCATGCCCAACCTGGTCGTGGTCGTGGTGCTTGCAGCCATCCGGGCGGTGCAGGTGTTCGACGAAGTGTTCGTGCTGACGGGAGGCGGGCCGGGTTCGGCCACCACCTTCATCGTGCAGTTCATTTATTCGACCGGTTTCGCCGAACAGATACACCTGTACGGACTGGCGGCGGCAGCATCACTGGCATTGGCGGCGTTCCTGGTCGTGTTGACGTTGGCGCAATTGCGCCTGACGCGGGCACAGGAGATGGGCCGCAAGGAGCGTTGACATGAAATTCCTTCTGCTCACCCGTGGCAGGCAGCGCCTGCATTGGACCGATGTCGCGAGCTACGCCTATCTGGTCGTGGGACTCTTCACCATGTTCGCCCCTGTGCTGTGGCTGGTGATGTCGTCATTCAAGACGGAAGCGGCGATCAACCAGTTCCCACCGAGTTTCCTGCCGTACAGCCAGAAGACCGTGCAGGTGGCGGGGCACGACCAGCCCCTGCCGTTGTTTCAGGTCACGCTTGAAGACGGCAGCCAGCGCCAGCTCGCCCAGATCAGCCGCATCGGCATCATGGCCACCATGGTGGACCCGGCCGCTCCCGAACAGACGCAACAGGTCAACATCAACCAGCGCCGCCCGGTCAACGAACTGAAGTTCGCGTGGAACAACTACGGTGACCTGTTCGAACGCTTCGCCTTTGGGCGCTACTTGTGGAACAGCGTGTTCATCACGGTCATCGCCACGGTGTTGACCCTGCTGTTCAACTCGATGGCAGCGTTCGCGTTGTCAAAGTACCGGTTTACCGGGCAGAAAGCGGTGTTCCTGCTGATCATCGCCACCCTCATGATCCCGCCCACCATCATCCTGGTGCCGGTGTTCCTTGTCATCAACCAGGCGGGCCTGTTCAACAGCCTGTGGGGTGTGATCTGGCCAGCGGTGGCCACACCCACGGGGGTGTTCCTGCTGCGGCAGTACATGCTCACCATACCGGACGAACTCATCGAGGCCGCCCGCATGGACCACGCCAGCGAATGGCGCATCTACTGGCGCATCGTGCTGCCACTGTCGGCACCTGCGTTGGCGGTGCTCGCCATCTTCTCGGTCATGTGGCGGTGGAACGACTTTTTGCTGCCCTTGATCGTGCTTTCGCAAAACGAGTTCTTCACGCTACAGCTCGCGCTCAACTCCTTCCAGGGTGAACTGAACACGCAGTGGCACTACCTGCTGGCCATGACGGTGATCACCCTGTTGCCCGTCACGCTCGTGTTTGCCTTCTTGCAGCGTTACATCACCACCGGCATCGCCAGCGCTGGCGTCAAGTGACCGGTTTCCTCCACAGCTTCTTCAGGTGAACCATCGTGTCCATGCTTGAACTCCGCTCGATAGAGAAAACCTTTGACCAGACCCAGGTCATCCATGGCGTCAACCTTTCGGTGGCGCATGGCGAGTTCGTGGTGTTTGTCGGCCCCTCGGGTTGCGGCAAGTCCACGCTTTTGCGGATGATCGCCGGGCTGGACACCCCCACTGGCGGCGATCTGCTGATTGACGGCACACGCGTCAACCAGATTGGGGCGGCTGACCGTGGCTGCGCCATGGTGTTCCAGTCTTATGCGCTGTACCCGCACATGACCGTGTATGCCAACATGGCCTTCGGTTTGGAAAACGCCAAAACACCGAAAGCCGAGATAGAGCGCAAGGTGCAGGAGGCTGCGGTGATGTTGCGGTTGGATCATTTGCTGCAACGCAAGCCCACGCAGCTGTCAGGCGGGCAACGGCAGCGCGTTGCCATCGGCCGGGCGATCGTGCGCAACCCCAAGGTGTTCCTGTTCGACGAGCCGCTGTCCAACCTGGATGCCGAGTTGCGTGTGTCCATGCGTTCAGAACTTCGCGATCTGCACCGCCGCCTTGGCGCGACCATGATCTACGTGACGCACGACCAGGTCGAAGCCATGACCATGGCCGACCGTATCGTGGTCTTGCGGGCCGGGCGCGTCGAACAGGTGGGTTCCCCGTCCGAGTTGTACGAGTCTCCGTGCAACACCTTCGTGGCAGGGTTCATTGGCAGTCCGCGAATGAACTTCATGCCCGCTGCGGCGGTGCAGGGCTGCACGGCTTTCGCGGCGGCTGTTTCGGCGGGCGCGGCACAGGTCGGAGTTCGGCCCGAACACTGGACGCCCTGCGAGCCCGGCCAGGGCCTGGTCATCACGGTGCGTGGCAACGAATACCTGGGCTCGCAGCGCCTGGTTCACGGTACCTTGGCCGATCAGACGCGGATCGAACTCCTGCTTGATGCCCAGTTCCCCGCCAATCCTGGCGACTCGTTGCACATGACTGTTTCTCCTTCGCACATCCATGCATTCGCTGCCAACGAGCAGCGCCTGGCCGTGTGACCTTGTCTGTTTTTTCCAGGAATACCGTATGACCCCCATATCCACACCCGGCTGGCAGACCATGCCAGGCGCCCCCGAGGGGGACGCTCTAGCCCCCTTGTCAGACGGCGGCGCGCTGAGGGTGACCTTTCTTGCGCCAACCATGGCGCGCATCACCTGGCAGCCTGCCAGTGGTTTCAGGGAGCCGCATACCTGGGCCATCTGCCCGGTGGCAGGCGATGACGTGCCCTGGCAGGGCCGGCCGCGCGACAGTCTGGCCGGCTTTCAGCGGCCTGCCGTGCAGCCGTGGCAGGCCGTGGACGGCACGGCGCAGGGCCTGCGCACAGCGCAACTGGCGGTGAGCTTGCAGGGTGGGGCAGGCCAGCCGGTTCGCCTGGAATGGAGCGACCCGGCCACCGGGGCGCTTTATCTGTCAGACCGCATCACCAGCGGTTACCTGCGCGAACAGCGCACCGGCCTGTTGCGCCACTGCGTCACGCGGGACCAGAGCGAGCACTACTTCGGGCTGGGCGACAAGACCGGCCCATTGAATCTGCACGGCAGGCGTTTGCGCTGCATGGGGCAGGACTCCCTGGGTTACGACCCCCAGCATGGTGACCCCCTCTACAAACACTGGCCTTTCCTCATCACCCGCACCGCTCAGGGGTTGTGGACCGGGGTGTACTACGACACCTTGTCCGCGTGCACTTTTGACCTCGGGTGCGAGCACGACAACTACCATGGCTTCTTCCGCACCACCGAGATCGATGACGGCGACCTGGACATCTACCTCATGGTGGGCCGCACGCCTGCCGAGGTGGTCTCCGCCTTCGTTCGACTCATCGGCGGTACCCTGCTGCCACCCCGCTGGACACTGGGCTACGCCCAGACGGCCATGGGGCTTGCCGACGCCGCCGACGCCCAGGCGCAACTGGATCGCTTCATCGACGATTGCGCCCGGCATCAGATACCGATTTCGTCGTTCCACTACGGTTCAGGGTACTCCAGCCGTGGCAAGCAGCGTTACGTGTTCACCTGGAACCGCAGTAAGTTCCCCGATCCAGAGGCGATCAACGCCAAGTTCCACGCCGCAGGCATGCGGCTGGTCGCCAACCTGAAGCCCTGCCTGCTGGACGACCACCCGGCGTACGCCGAGCTGGCCCAGAGCAACGCCTTCATTCCCCATGCCGGGTCCCATCAGCCTGTGGTCGAACCCTACTGGGACGGCCAGGGTTCGCATCTGGACTTCACCAGCGCACCGGCCACGCGGTGGTGGCAAGAACAGCTCAAGGCGCAGATCCTTGATCGCGGTATTGACGTGGGCTGGAACGACAACAACGAGTACGCCATTCAGGCCGAAGACGCCATCAGCCGGGGGTGGGGGCAAGCCATCCCCATGCACCGCAGCCGCCCTTTGCACGGCTTGCTGATGACTCGCGCGACCTTTGAGGCCCAGCGCGAACATGCCGCGAAGAAGAACGACCCCGATCTGGTGTTCACGGTCACCCGCGCTGGTCCCCCTGGCTTGCAGCGTTACGCACAGACCTGGTCGGGCGACAACACCACCAGCTGGGCCACGCTCAAATGGAACATACGCACAGGTCTGCAAATGAGCCTGTCGGGCATGTTCAACACCGGCCACGACGTGGGTGGCTTCTACGGGCCGGTGCCCGACGCGGAACTGTTCCTGCGCTGGGTGCAGGCCTGCAGCCTGAACCCCCGCATGGTCATGAATTCATGGAAAGCGGACAACGTCGTCAACCTGCCCTGGATGCATGCGGACGTGACGGCTCTGGTGCGCGAGGCCATTGCGCAACGGTATCGTCTGTTGCCCTACCTTTGGGAATGCTTCGAGCAGGCCAGCAGGGAACATCAACCCGTCATCCGGCCGACCTTCTACGATTTTCCTCAGGATGAAAACTGTCTGCGGGACAGTGACGACTTCATGCTGGGTGCATGGTTGCTGGTGGCGCCAGTGGTTGAGCGTGGTGCGCGGGAACGGAGCGTGTATCTACCGGCGTTGCCTGACGGGCAGCGTTGGTTCGACTTTCATACCCGCGAGCCGTTCGAGGCAGGCCGCCAGCATGTGGTGCCTGCCCCCTTGGAGCGCATGCCCTTGTTCGTTCGCGAAGGCGCGCGCATTCCCGTGGCAGCGCCGCAAGCGGGCAGTTTGCCCAAACACGACGACCCCATCAGCGAGGTGCTGTCGTTTTGAGCGGAATGTTGAGGGTCAGCCGCCCGCGCGGCAGATCTTCAGCATGTTGGTGCCGCCTGGCGTGCCCATGGGCTCGCCGCAGGTAATGGCATAAACGTCGCCCGGCTGCATGATGCCGCGTTCCTTCAGGTGGTTCTCGGCCTGCAGCAGCGCGGTGTCGCGGTCGGCGCTGGTGTCCATCAGCAGCGGATGGACGTTGCGATAGACCGTCATGCGTCGCTGCGACGCGAGCTTCGATGTCACGGCATAGATGGGGATGTCCACCTTGTGGCGGCTCATCCACAGCGCCGTGGAGCCGGATTCGGTGAGCGCGACAATGGCCTTGGCTCCCAGGTGCGAGGCTGTGAACAGCGCGCCCATGGCGATCGAATGGTCGATGCGGTTGAACGTCTTGCCCAGAAAGTCCGACTCCAGCTCGAAGCTGTCGGCCTTCTCGGCCTCTTCGCAAATCTTGGCCATTTCCTGCACCGTCTGCAGCGGGTACTTGCCTGCAGCGGTTTCTGCGCTCAGCATCACGGCGTCGGTGCCGTCCAGCACGGCGTTGGCCACGTCACTCACCTCGGCGCGCGTCGGCACCGGGTTCACGATCATGCTCTCCATCATCTGCGTGGCGGTGATGACGACCTTGTCCATCTCGCGGGCCAGCTTGATCATGCGCTTTTGCAGCGCGGGCACCACCGCGTTGCCCACCTCCACCGCCAAGTCGCCGCGTGCCACCATGATGCCGTCGCTTGCGCGCAGGATGTTCTCCAGCTCGGGGATGGCCTCGGTGCGCTCGATCTTGGCGATCAGGCCGGGCTTGTGGCCAGCCGGTGCCGCCACGTTGCAGAGCTGGCGGGCCAACTCCATGTCGGTGGCGTTCTTGGGGAAGCTCACCGCCACGTAGTCGGCCAGCAGGCCCATGGCGGTCTTGATGTCGTCCATGTCCTTGGCCGTGAGCGCGGGCGCGGTCAGGCCGCCGCCCTGCTTGTTGATGCCCTTGTTGTTCGACAGTTCGCCACCGATCACCACCTCGGTGTGCACGGCGGGGCCATCCACACGCAGCACCTTCAACACGATCAGACCGTCGTTGAGCAGCAGCGTGTCACCGGGCCTCACGTCGCGCGGCAGCTCCTTGTAATCCAGGCCCACGCCCAGCAGGTCGCCGGGCTCCGTGCGTGCGGCATCCAGCACGAAAGGCTCGCCAGGGTTGAGCATCACCTTGCCGTCGGCGAACTTGCCCACGCGGATCTTGGGGCCCTGCAGGTCGGCCATGATGGCTACCTCGCGTCCGGCGCGCTGCGCAGCTTCGCGCACCAGCTGCGCGCGGTCGATGTGGTCCTGTGCCTTGCCGTGCGAGAAGTTCAGCCGCACCACGTTGACCCCTGCGCGGATCATGGCTTCGAGCATGGCGGGTTCGCTGGACGCGGGGCCCAGGGTGGCAACGATCTTGGTGGCGCGCAATGGCATGGTGCTTGTCTCCGAAGCTGAGTCGAGCGGATGTTTCCCACGGCAGCGGGGACCGCCCTTGTAACTGAGTTTCGATTATCGCGGATTCTGGTTACATGCGGGTTACTGGTTTGTAGGGTGATTCCTAGTGATCCGTAGGATTTACGGAGATGTGTTGTTTTCGCTGAAGAATGTTGCGTGATGTATGGCTTTTATTGTCGTTTATTGAGAATATGTTTGTTACGATTCGTGACAAAAGAAGGGCACACCCGTGCGAAAGACGGGGTCGCAAAGCCTCCGGTCTAACGCTCGCGCACTGCGCGAGCCACGATGGCGGGGTCGCCGGCTGAGCCTGACCAGATTGGCTGGTCTGTTTTGTCGTCAGCTGTGGGCGCAGACATGCGCCTGACAGGGCTTTGTCACCTCCGCCGTGCTGCCGGGTTTGCCTGTTGGGTTCAAACGCACTTCCGTTGGGGTCACGCAAGCCATTGCCGTGAACCCCCGGGGGCCGCAGCAAAAGGGTGGTGGCATGTCCTCGCAGATGTTGTTGGAAATTCAGGCGGCACTGGCGCAAATGCAAGCCGTTGCAGAACCGGCCGTGGCTGTTGCTGACGGCCCAGGCGGTGGCGCCGTGTCCTTCGCCGACCACATGGCTGCCATGGTGCGCAGCGTCGATGGCCAGGGGCAACAGGCCAACGAGCGCATGGCAGCGGTAGAGCGGGGTGAAAGCGACGACCTCGTCGGCGCCATGCTCAGCAGCCAGGAGGCCAATCTTTCCTTTTCGATGATGATGCAGGTGCGCAACAAGGTGGTGGCCGCCGTTGACGACCTCATCAAGCTGCAGCTGTGAAGAGGGCGCTCACACCCCTGCTGCGGCAATGGCAGCCCAAGCCCGGCTGGGGCCGTTGGCTGCGCCCGCAAGCCTGGCAGCCGCTGCTGCCCGTGCTGGTGCTGGCCATCGGCCTGACGGCTTTGGTCATGATGTTCCAGTGGAACAGCCAGGCGTCGTACAAGCCGGTGTTCGGCGCCACCGAGAAGGTGCCCACCGCAGAAATGCTGGCCGTGCTCGATGCCGAAGGCATCAACTACCGGCTGCACCCCGAGACCGGGCAGGTGCTGGTCAGCGACGCGCAACTTGGGCGTGTGCGCATGCTGCTGGCCGCCAAGGGCGTGGTGGCCAAGCTGCCCGAAGGCCTGGAGCTGGTGGACCGCAACGACCCCCTGGGTGTGAGCCAGTTCGTGCAGGACGTGCGCTTCCGCCGGGGCCTGGAAGGCGAGCTGGCCCAGAGCATCATGGCCTTGGAGCCGGTGGCCAATGCCCGGGTGCATCTGTCCATCGCGCGGTCCTCGTCGTTCGTGGTGAACACCTCGGACAAAAGCTCCGCGTCGGTGGTTCTCTCTCTGCACCCCGGCCGCACGCTGGCGCCGGAGCAGGTCGCTGCCGTCATCAATCTGGTGGCTGGCAGCGTCGCCAACCTCGATCCCCAGCGCGTCAGCGTCGTGGACCAGGCCGGCAACCTGTTGTCGGCCCACGTGGACTTGAGCGAGGGTTTCGACGTATCGAACATGGGCAACGAGTCTGCGCGCCGCATGCAGGAAGACATCCGGCGCAGCGCCCAGGCCCTGCTGGCGCCGCTGCTGGGCGAGGGCAACTTCCAGGTCAGCGCCACCGTGGAGGTGGAAAACGACCGGGTGCAGGAGACGCAGGAGCGCTACGGCGACGCGCCCAAGATCACCAACGAGGCCACGCGCGAGGAACTGGACCGGGACCGCCTGGCCTTGGGCGTGCCTGGTTCGTTGAGCAACCGGCCCGTGCCCGCGCCGGGCAACAAGGGTGCGCAAGAGGGCAATACCGCCCAGCGCAGCGCCATGACACGCCAGTTTGCCTACGACCGCACGGTCACCACCATCCAGCGTGCGCGCGGCCAGTTGCGCAAGCAGAACGTGGCGGTGGCGTTGAACAGCGCGGCGGTGCCGGCTGGGCAACAAGGCTGGAGCGCGGCCGACCTGAGCCGCATGGAAGCCTTGTTGCGCGGCGGCCTCGGCATCGACGAGGCGCGGGGCGACAAGCTGGTGGTCTCGGCCATGCCCTTCCCTGGAAAGCCGGAGCCGGTGCCCTGGTGGGCCGAGCGCGACACCATCAGTGATGCCGTGGTCTGGGCGACTTATGCCGTGGGTGCCTTGCTGGCCTATCTGTTGCTCGCACGCCCCCTGTTGCGCGTGCTGCAGCAGTCCGTGGGCCGGCCGCGCGAGCAAGAGGCCGCGCCACTGGAGGCCCTGCCGCCGGTTGGAGATGACGGCATCCTGCAGCCGCGCGCCTTGCCGGAGCCTGCGGCCATGGTCGCACCCGCGTTGCCGGGTCTCGATCCCGCCGAGCGGGGCATGCCGGTGGTGCCTTTGCTGGAGGACTACGACCTGCCTCCCCCGGGCTCGCCGGTGGACGTGATGGTGAACCACCTGCGGGTGCTGGCGGGCAAGGAGCCGGAGCGGGTGGCCGAAGTCGTGAAACAGTGGGTGCAAAAAAATGCCTCAGCAGAACACTGAACAGGGCATGGCAGACGACGCGCCGCCGAACCAGCTGGAACTGGCGGCGATCGTTCTGCTGAGCATGGGTGAGAAGTCGGCCGCCGAGGTGCTGCGCTGCCTGTCGCGCGAAGAGCTGCTGGCCGTCACGCAGGTGATGTCCCGCATGAGCGGCATCAAGGTCGATGAGGTGAAGAGCGCCCTGCAGCGCTTCTTCGACGACTACCGCCAACAAAGCGGTGTGCATGGTGCATCCCGCGCCTACCTCAAGCACACCCTGGACCTGGCACTGGGCTCCAGCATCGCCAGCAGCGTGCTCAACAGCATCTATGGCGACGCCATCCGCCCGAAGATGGCGCGCCTGCAGTGGGCCTCCCCCAAGTGGGTGGCCGACCGCATTGGTCAGGAACACGTGCACATGCAGGCGGTGTTCCTGGCCTTCTTGCCGCCCACCCTGGCCAGCGCGGTGATCGACGCCCTGCCCACCGAAGGGCGGGAACAGGTGATCATGCAGGTGGCGCGGCTGGAACACGTCGATCACGAACTGCTGCTGGAGCTGGAAGGCCTGGTCGAAAGCTGCCTGGAGGGCCTGGACACCCAGAGCGCGCGGGTCGAAGGCATCAAGCAGGCCGCCGAAATCCTCAACCGGCTGCCGGGCAACCGCCAGGCGGTGGTGGCACAACTGCGCGAGCGCGACCCAGAGGTCGTCTCGCAGATCGAGCGCAGCATGTACGACTTTTACATCCTGTCGCGTCAGAACGAGACCGTCATCACGCGCATCATCGAAGAGGTGCCGCTCGACCTGTGGGCGGTGGCGCTCAAGGGGGCGGAGCCCGAGCTGCGCCGGGCCATCCTGCAGGCCATGCCGCGCCGTCAGGCACAGGGCTTCGAGGACACCATGCGCCGCACCGGCCCGGTGCCGATGAGCCGCGTCGAACAGGCCCGCGAATCCATCATGAACGAGGTCAAGAACCTCGCCGACGCGGGCGAGATCGAGATCCAGCTCTTTGCCGAGGCGGTGGTCGAATGAGACACTTCCGGCCCTACCGCTTTCCCTCGCTGACCCGCCTGTCCATGGCACAGGGCGCAGGCACCGGTACGGGCGAGGGCGACCCGCAGGCCGGTTGGGCGCAAGGCTTTGCCGAGGGCGAGGCGCGCGGTTACGACGAAGGTTACGCCCAGGGCCTGCAGCAGGGGCGCACCGACGGCGTGGAGCAAGGCCACCTTGAAGGTCTGCCGCAAGGCCGCGCCGAGGGCCGGCGGCAGGTGCAGGAAGAATTTGTCGGCTTGGCGCGCCCGCTGGACGCCGCTGTGGCCGAGGTGCGTAAGCTGCGCGACGACTACCAGGCGGCCCTGCGCCGCGAGCTGGTGGACCTGGTGGCCAAGGTGGCGCGCCAGGTCATCCGCTGCGAGCTGGCCTTGCAGCCGCGCCAGCTGCTCACGCTGGTGGAAGAAACGCTGGCGGCCATGCCAGCGTCCAACGATCAGGTCGAGGTGGCGTTCAACCCCCTGGATCTGGAGCGGGTGCTGGACCTGGACCCGCAGCGCGCGCAGCAGTGGCAGCTCGTGGCAGACCCGCGCCTGGAGGCCGGGGAATGCCGCGTCAAGCGTGGCGGCCAGGAAGCCGACGCCGGGTGCCGCCAGCGCCTGCAGGCCTGCATCGACCAGATCGAGGCGCAGGTGTTCGATGAAGAACAACCGCGCGAAGCCGGTGACGAGGTGGCCGCAGAGGAGGTGGCGTCGTGATCACCGACCTCATCCGCAAGCTCGAACTCGACGAGGTGCCGGTGGCCACGCCCACGGGGCGCCTGGTGGGTGCCTCGGGCCTGTTGCTTGAGGTACGCGGTTGTCCTTTGCACACGGGGCAGCGTTGCCAGATCGAGACCGCGCACGGCCAGTGGGTGGATGCCGAGGTGGTGGGGTTCCGCGAGCAAGTGTCGTTCGTCATGCCCTTCAAGAAGCCCGATGGTCTGTCGGCAGGCGCACGTGTGCTGCCCGTGCCGCGCGGGGCGGGCCTGATGGTGGGGCCGTCCTGGCTGGGTCGCATCGTCAACGGCCTGGGCGAGCCGGTGGACGGCCTGGGGCGGCTGGGTGGCGAGCACGTGCTGGAAAACACGCCGCCCAAGGTCAACCCGGTGCGCAAGCAGCCGGTGCAAGAACCCCTTGACGTGGGCGTGCGGGCCATCAACGGCCTGCTGACGCTGGGGCGCGGCCAGCGCGTCGGCCTCATGGCGGGCAGCGGTGTGGGCAAGAGCGTGCTGCTCGGGCTGATCACGCGGCAGACCGTGGCCGACGTCGTCATCGTCGGCTTGATCGGCGAGCGTGGCCGCGAGGTGCGCGAGTTCATTGACCTGTCGCTGGGCCCAGCGGGCCTGCGGCGGGCCATCGTGGTGCTGGCGCCGGCCGACGAGTCGCCGCTGATGCGGCTGCGCGCCACCGAGCTGTGCCACAGTCTGGCTGCACATTTCCGCGATCAGGGGCAACACGTGCTGCTGCTGCTCGATTCCCTGACGCGCTTTGCCATGGCACAACGCGAGGTGGCACTGGCCCTCGGCGAGCCGCCTGCGACGCGCGGTTACCCGCCGTCGGTGTTCAGCTTGCTGCCGCAGCTGGTGGAAAGCGCGGGCAACGGCGAGAACCCGCGCGGCAGCATGAGCGCGATCTACACCGTGCTGGCCGAAGGCGACGACCAGCAGGACCCGGTGGTGGACACGGCGCGCGCCATTCTGGACGGGCACATCGTCATGTCCCGCGCGTTGGCCGAACGCGGCCACTACCCGGCCATTGATGTGGGGGCTTCCATCAGCCGCTGCATGGCGCTGGTGGCGCCCGCTGCCCAGCAACGTGCGGCGCGCAACCTCAAGGCTTTGCTGGCGCGCCACGAACAGGTGCGCGATCTGCTGCCGCTGGGCGCCTACGTACAGGGCGCCGACCCGCAGACCGACCGTGCCGTGGAACTGTTCCCGCGCATCGAGGCCTACCTGCACCAGGGCGTGCACGAGGCGGCCCCCTTGGCCGATTGTGTGGAACGTTTGCAGGAGCTGTGCGGATGAACAAACCACAGTCTTTACAGACGCTGGGCCGGGTGGTCTCCCTGCGCGCTCGCGAGCAGGAGCGCATCAGCCTGGAACTGGCCCGGCAGCAGGCGCAACTGGAACGCTACCGGCGCAACGTGCAGCGGCTGGAGAACTTGTGCGAACAGAGCGGTGCCAGCGGCGCGCTGCCGATCGCGCTGTCGGCCAACTGCGCCGACTACAAACAGGCCGTGCTGGACCTGGCCCATGCGCAGCGCGAAGAAGCTGGCCGGCACGAGACCGAGCTGGCCACCACGCGGCAGGCTCTGCATACGGCCATGCGCAGGCACGGTGCGGTAGATCAGGCCCTGCAGCGGCGCTTGCAGGGCTGGACTTCCGAGCAGGCGGCGCGTGCACAAAAAACGCAGGACGAACTGGCCACCCAGGTCTGGTGGAGGGGCCGGACATGACGCGCGTCTTCCTTGCCAACTTAAGCCGCGGTGCCTTTGGGTCGCCTTCTACCGTACAGCCGGGGGTGGGTCCCCGGTCCACCGGAGGAACACACCATGGCTGACATCAGTCCCACCACCTGGGCCACTCAACTGGCCACCGCGTACACGCAGGGTACGCAGACCCAGATCACAAAGCAGACGGCGCTGGCCTCGAGCACGTCCAAGGCGCTGTCCACGCTGAAGTCCGCCTTGTCCACCTTCAGCAGCACGCTGGCCAGCCTGTCCACCAAGAAGAGCATGCAGGCCAACAGCGCCACCGTGAGCGACAGCACGCTGGGCACAGCCACCGCATCGGGCAGTGCCCAGGCGGGCGCCTATTCCTTCTTCGTGCAGCAACTGGCCACGGCACACCAGGTCCGGTATGCGGGTATTCCATCGGTCACGGCCAGCGGCGCCGGGTCTCTCGTCATCAACCAAGCCGGCGGGTCCAGCTTCACCGTCAACCTCGCCGGTGCCGACAGCGATGGCGACAGCGCCGTCTCGCAGACCGAATTGGCCCGGGCCATCAACTCTGCCGCCAATGGCGCCGTCACCGCCAGCGTGGTCACCGTCAGCGGCACGTCCTACCTCACGCTCAACGCCAAGGACACCGGGGCCAGCGGTGCGATCACGCTGGACACCAGCGGCGTCAGCGACGCCTCTTTGGTTACCGCTCTGTCCAACGGCACCCAGCTCAGCGCTGCGCAGGACGCCATCTTCAAGATCGGCACGGAGGCCAATGGCATCACGGTGCAGCAGGCCAGCAACACCTACAGCGGCATCGCCGGTCTGTCCGTCACCTTCACCAAGGCCATGGCCAGTGGTGACAACCCGCTGTCGGTGACCGTCGCCACCGACACCAGCGCCATCACCGAGAAGATCCAGAAGTTCGTCGATGCCTACAACACGCTGCGCACCAAGCTCGACGAACTGACCGCAACCAGCAGCGACAGCAGCGCGCGCGGCGTGTTCTCGTCCGATGCCGGCGTGCGCGCGCTCAAGAGCAATCTCAACAGCATCCTGCGCAAGACTTTTGGCGGTGCAACCCTGATGGAG
>CBKZAG010000025.1:0-24972 GCA_966692625.1 uncultured Comamonadaceae bacterium | reverse complement strand
GAAGGCCTGCAGGTCCAGGTCCTGCTCGTGGCGCAGGTAGGCCACGGCGAACTGGCGGATACCGTCCAGGTCGTTCACGTCGCCGCTGGCGGTGAATTCGCGGTCGTCGGCCTTGACGGTCTTCCTGGCCAGGAAGTCGTTGGCGATGTCCTGGATGTAGTCGCCGTTGTAGGCGGCGTCGGGCCATTCGGCGTCACCGGGCTTGAAGCCCTTGGCGCGCAACTGGGTGGAGTTGGCCAGGGTTTCGATCTGCACGCCCGCGTCGTTGTAATAGAACTCGCGGTGCACGTTCCAGCCCTGGGTCTCGAACAGGTTGCAGATGGCGTCGCCCAGCGCGGCCTGGCGGCCATGGCCCACGTGCAGCGGGCCGGTGGGGTTGGCGGAGACGAATTCGACCAGCACGCGCTGGCCGTTGTCTTGCTGTTGACCGAAGGCGGTGCCAGCGGCCAGCACCTCGCGCACCACTTCCTGCTTGGCGGCGGGCTTGAGCTTGATGTTGATGAAGCCGGGGCCGGCGATTTCAATGGCGTCCACCCAGCGCTGGTAGGCTGGTTGCGCGTTCAGTGCGTCAACCAGGGCCTGCGCCACCTGGCGCGGGTTCTGCTTGAGCGGTTTGGCCAGTTGCATGGCGGCGGTGCAGGCGTAGTCGCCATGGGCAGCCACCTTGGGGCTTTCGAAAACGGGGGCGGGCGCGGTGTCGCCGGCGAGCGCGCGCAAGGCGTCGCCCAGCCCGGCCAACAGGTCTTGTTTGATTTGCAGCATGGACGGGATTTTAGGCGGGCGGGTCGCCAGCCGCTGATTGCCGCAAAACACCCGCCGCTTCCTTCACCGCCGCCGTGAGCCTTTGGGCCGAAGCGGGCTCGCGCGCCCAGTGCTGCCAGTACAGCGCCACGTCCACCGTGGCGCCGGGCAGCACTTCCACCAGTTCGGGGCGGCCAAGGCGGCGCGCCAGGTGGTGTTCGGGCACCATGCCCCAGCCCAAACCGAGTTCGATGGCCGTCTCGAAGGCGTCCACGGCAGGGGCGTAGTGGCGTGGGTAGCTGGCCTGGCGCAGGCCAAAGTGCTGCTCCAGGAAGGCGTCCTGCAGCGCGTCCTTGCGGTTGAAGATGATGGCGGGTTGCGCCAGCAGTTTGTGGGGTGAGACGCGGCCTTGTGGTGTGAGGCACTTCTGGGCCACGGCGGGTGCGGCCACGCAGCGGTAGCGCATCACGCCCAGGGGCTCGGCCACGCAGCCGCGCATGGCCTGGGACAGGGTGGTGACGCAGCCCATCACCTCGCCGCTTTTCAGCGCATCGTGGGTGTGGTCCTGGTCGTCGATGACGATGTCGAGCAGCAGCCGGTGGCGCTGCAGGGTGGCCGCCACGCCGGGCACGAACCAACTGGCCACGGAGTCGGCGTTGATGGCCACGCCCAGGGTCTGCCAGGCCTTGCCGCGCCCGCTGCCTGAGGCCCCGGCAGGGCCTTGCAGGCCAGCCAGCAGATCGGCTTCCATCATCTGCACCTGCTTGGCGTGGGTGAGCAGCGCCTGCCCGGCCGGGGTGGCGCGCACCTGTTTGCCGCGGACCAGCAGTCGCTGGCCGAGCTGGTCTTCCAGCGCCTTCACGCGCAGCGAGACGGCGGCCAGCGTCAGGTGCAGCGACTGGGCCGCAGCGCGAAAGCTGCCTTGCTCGACAACGGCGTTGAGGGCTTCGAGTTGGCGGGGGTCGAGCATGGCTGGGTTTCAGTTTACGCGGCTCTGGTTGAGCGAGAGCGCGGCTGCCGCCTCGCGCAGGTATTCGCGCACATCGTGCTGGGTGGGGCCGACGTGCCGGTCGATGCTGCGGATGTAGGGGCAGGTCAGAGTGGCCAGCGCCGTGTTGCCTGGCCCAAGGATGGGGAAGGAGATGTCCACCACACCGAAGGTCTGTGCGCTGTCGCGCTCCAGGTAGCCCTGCTGGCGGATGGTGGCCAAGGTGCGCGCGAGCTCTGTTTCGGTGATGGGGATTTCGCCATCGACGGGGGTGTGCTCGGCCAGCATGCGCTCGAAGCTGCCCTGTTCCGAGAAGGCGAGGAGCAGGTGGCCCGATGCCGTGTCGAGCAGCCCCACCCTTGCGCCGCGCTGCACCGAGAAGCTCCAGCCGCGCGGGCTGTTGAGCTGGGCGGCGATGAGCACGTTGCCCCGGTCGTACACCCCCATGTGGCAGGACTGCTCGGCCTTGCGGGCGAAGTCGTCCATGATGGGCAGCGCCTGGTTGATCAGGCGGCTCAGCGGCGGATGCATGTTGGCCAGCGCGAAGAGCTTGAGGCTGAGCGCGTAGCGGTCCCCAGAGGGGTTGCGCATGACGTACTGCCGCGCGACGAGGCGTTCCAGCATGCGGTAGATCTCGCTGGCGCTGCGGTCCATCTCTTTCACGATCTCGGCGCGGGTGAGCCCGTGTGGCTGGGTGGCCAGCAACTCCAGGATGTCCAGTCCCTTGTCGAGAGCGGGGGCGCGGTAACGGTCTTCTGTGAGATTGGTGTCAGGCGCCGGGCTGGCTTTCGGGCGCCGGCCCCGGGTCTTGGCGGGCACTTGCATGGGTCTCTCTCTGTCCCTTGGTGGACGTCGTCAGGTTGGAATTTTGCTGCAGTCAGGCAGGTATCAGGGAAAACCCCCGCGCGCCAGCCGTCTGCAGTCGCTATGATTTTATTCATCAATGGATTTTTTATTCAAATATAAATTTTGCAACAGAGGTTGACAACATGCGTGACGGTCGTCTGGCTGGCAAGACCATGCTCATCACCGCAGCGGCGCAAGGCATAGGCCGGGCCAGTGCCCTGGCGTGTGCCGCCGAAGGTGCCAAGGTGATTGCCACCGATATCAACGAGGCGCTGCTGGCGGCCCTGGCAGAGGAGCAACCCGCCATCGACGTGCGCCGCCTGGACGTGCGGGATTCGGCTGCGGTGCAGGGCTTGGCCAGCAGCTTGCCTGCGCTGGACGCGCTGTTCAATTGCGCTGGCATGGTGGCCAATGGCAGTCTGCTGGAGTGCTCCGAGGCCGACTGGGACCTGAGCTTCGACCTGAACGTGAAGAGCATGTACCGTGTGACGCGCGCGTTCCTGCCTGGCATGCTGGAACAGGCCGCCGCCAACGGCTCGGGGGTTTCCATCATCAACATGGCTTCCATGGCGTCGAGCATCAAGGGGTTTGCCAACCGCTGCGCTTATGGGGCGACGAAGGCGGCTGTCATCGGCCTGACCAAGTCGCTGGCCGCCGACTATGTGAAGCAGGGCCTGCGGGCCAATGCGCTGTGCCCGGGCACGGTGGACACGCCTTCGCTGCGCGGGCGCATTGCTTCGGCCGCCGACCCCGTGCAGGCCGAAAAGGACTTCATTGCCCGCCAGCCCATGGGCCGCCTGGCCACGGTAGAAGACATTGCGCCCATGGTGGTGTACCTGGCCAGCGACGAATCACGTTTTGTGACCGGGCAGGCGCTGCTGGTGGACGGTGGCGTGACGATCTGAGTCGAAACACAAGAGTGCAACGATGACACCACTGATTTCGGTCAAGAACCTCAGCAAGTCCTTCCCCGGGGTGAAGGCGCTGGACGGCGTGCAGTTCGAGCTGCGCGCAGGCGAGGTGCACGCCCTGATGGGCGAGAACGGCGCGGGCAAGTCCACACTGATGAAGATACTGGCTGGTGTCTATCGCAAGGACGGCGGCGAGGTGTTGCTCGACGGCCGCCCGGTGGATATTGAAAGCCCCGCGCACGCGCAGGCGCTGGCGATTGGCATCGTGCACCAGGAACTGCACCTGATGCCGCACCTGAGCGCTGCGCAGAACATATACATAGGCCGCGAGCCGCGCAAGAGCGGCGGCTGGCTGCTGGACGAGGCGCAACTCAACCGCGACGCCCAGGCGCTGTTCGACCGCCTGCACCTGAAGCTGGACCCGGCCACGCCGGTGAGCCGCCTGACCGTGGCGCGCCAGCAGATGGTGGAGATTGCCAAGGCGCTGTCGCACAAGTCGCGCGTGCTCATCATGGACGAGCCCACCGCGGCGCTGAACAACGCCGAGATCGAGGAGTTGTTCCGCATCGTGCGCCGGTTGAAAGAAGAGGGCGTGGGCATTGTCTACATCTCGCACAAGATGGACGAGATACAGCGCATTGCGGACCGCATCACGGTGATGCGCGACGGCACGTATGTGAACACCGTGCCCGCCGACACGCCCATGCCGCAGGTGATTGCCATGATGGTGGGCCGCCGCCTGGAGCAGGTGGACAAGCGCATACCCGACACCACGGCCAATGACGTGTTGCTGGACGTGCGCGGCCTGCGGCGCGGACGCGAGATACGCGACGTGAGCTTCCAGGTGCGGCGCGGCGAGATCGTGGGCTTTGCGGGCCTGATGGGCGCGGGCCGTACCGAGGTGGCGCGCGCCATCTTCGGCGCCGACCCGCTGGAGGCCGGTGAAGTGCGGGTGCGCGGCCAGCTGGTGCGGCTGCGCTCGCCGCAGGACGCAGTGCGCGCGGGCATCGGCTACCTGTCGGAAGACCGCAAGAACTTTGGCCTGGCCACAGGCATGGACGTGGCATCCAACATCACCCTGCCCAGCCTGCGCCGCTGGTTGAAGTGGGGCATGTTCATCAACCGCACGGCCATCCTTCGGGTGTCCAAGGAAATGGTGGACAAGCTGCGCGTCAAGACGCCATCGCTCATGCAGACGGCGCGCCTGCTGTCGGGCGGCAACCAGCAGAAGGTGGTGATTGCCAAGTGGCTGGTGCGCGATTGCGACGTGCTGATCTTCGACGAGCCCACACGCGGCATCGATGTGGGCGCCAAGGCCGAAATCTACAAACTGCTCAACGACCTGGCGGCGCAGGGCCGCGCCATCGTCGTCATTTCATCCGAACTGCCCGAGGTGCTGCTGCTGAGCCACCGCATTCTGGTGATGTGCGAAGGCCGCATCACCGGCGAGGTGGCGGGCGACGCCGCCACGCAGGAGGGTTTGATGGCCCTGGCCACGCAGCGCGATACCGAGATGGCGCAGGCTGCCTGAGCGACGCACAAAGCAATTCACAAGGTACAGACAAAATGAACCACACAACTTCCTCCTGGCTGGCGCGGCTTTCTGGCGGACAGGCCAAGCAAAAGCTGCTGGCCTTCGCCAGCCTGATCGTGATGATGGCGGTGTTCTCCATCCTGCGGCCCGACGCCTTCATGACGCAGGACAACCTGATCGGCATCCTGCAGTCCACCACGGTGATCGGTGTATTGGCCATTGCCAGTACCTTCGTCATCATCACCTCGGGCATCGATCTGTCGGTGGGTGTGCTGATGACGTTCTGCGCCGTGATGGGCGGTGTGTTCATGGTGAACCTGGGCCTGCCCATGTGGCTGGGTGTGCCATTGACGCTGGCCACCGGCGCCCTGACCGGCTGTGTTTCGGGCCTGGCCATCACGCGGCTGAAGGTGCCGCCCTTCATTGCCACGCTGGGCATGATGATGCTGCTCAAGGGGCTGTCGCTCATCATCACCGAGACGCGGCCCATCTACTTCAGCGACGTGGAGGGGTTTGACCAGATTTCTCTGGGCTCGGTGATTGGCGACGTGTTCCCCGCGCTGCCCATCCCCAACGGCGTGCTCATTTTGTTTGTGGTGGGTGCGTTGTGTGCCGTGGTGCTGAACAAGACGGCGCTGGGCCGCTACACCTTCGCGCTGGGCAGCAACGAGGAAGCGGTGCGCCTGTCGGGTGTGAACGTCAACCGCTGGAAGGTCATGATCTACACGTTCAGCGGCAGCATCTGCGCGGTGGCGGGGTTGCTGATCGCGTCGCGCCTGAACTCTGCACAGCCCGCGCTGGGGCAGGGCTACGAGCTGGATGCCATCGCTGCTGTGGTCATTGGCGGCACGTCGCTGGCGGGCGGGGTGGGCACCATCACCGGCACCCTCATCGGCGCTTTCATCATGAGCGTGCTCATCAACGGGCTGCGCATCCTCTCCGTGGCGCAGGAATGGCAGATGGTGCTCACCGGTCTGATCATCATCCTGGCCGTCTATACCGACAACCTGCGGCGCAACAAGAACTGAGGAGGAGCACTGACCCGATACCGACCCGTTACCGATCACATGCGCATTCGCAAACTTCATTTTTCAGGAGACAAACCATGAATTCCAAACGCAAACTGCTTGCACTGGCCGCTGGCCTGACACTGGCTGGCTTCTCCAGCATCGCATCGGCCCAGGAGCTGTACATCCCCCTGATTTCCAAGGGCTTCCAGCACCAGTTCTGGCAGGCCGTGAAGCAGGGCGCCGACCAGGCCGCCAAGGACTACAAGGTGAAGGTGACCTTCGACGGCCCCGAGACCGAGCAGCAGGTGGACAAGCAGATCGACATGCTCTCTGCCGCCATGGCCAAGAAGCCGCAGGCCATCGGCTTTGCCGCGCTGGACAGCAAGGCGTCGATTCCGTTGCTGAAGAAGGCGCAGGCAGCCAAGATCCCCGTGATCGCGTTTGACTCGGGCGTGGACAGCGACATTCCCGTGACCACGGCCACCACGAACAACGTGGCCGCGGCTGCCTTGGCGGCTGACAAGCTGGCCGAGAAGATTGGCGGCGAAGGCGAGGTGGCCGTGATTGCGCACGACCAGACCAGCCGCACGGGCGTGGACCGCCGCGATGGTTTCCTGAACCAGGTCAAGGCCAAGTACCCCAAGATCAAGGTGGTGGACGTGCAGTACGGCGGTGACCAGCTGAAGTCGGCCGAGATCGCCAAGGCGCTGCTGCAGGCGCATCCCAAGCTCAAGGGCATCTTCGGCACCAACGAGCCGGGCGCCATTGGTGCGGGCAAGGGCGTGAAGGAGGCCAAGAAGACCGGTCTGGTCATCATCGGCTTTGACTCCGGCAAGGCCCAGAAGGACATGATCAACGACGGCACCATTGCCGGTTCCATCACCCAGAACCCGGTGGGCATTGGCTACAAGACCGTTGAGGCCGCTGTGAAGACGCTCAAGGGCGAGAAGCTGCCCAAGATCATCGACACGGGCTTTTACTACTACGACAAGTCGAACATGAACGATCCCAAGATCGCAGCGGTTCTGTACGACTGATCACTTTGCGACAGACTGGCGAGGCGCGCGCGAAGCGTGTTGCGTGTGCGTGCCTCGCCCTTTTTTTGCCTGTTTCTTGAAAGACACCCCGTGAAACTCTTGCGATATGGCCCGCCCGGCCAGGAAAAACCCGGTTTGTTGGACGACCAGGGCCGCGTGCGCGACCTGTCGGGTCTGGTGCCCGACGTGGCGGGCGCCGCATTGCTACCGGACAGCCTGGCGCGCCTGCGTGGTGTGGACCCGGCGACGCTGCCGCTGGTGAGCGGCGTGGCGCAGCAGGACTTGCGCCTGGGCCCGTGCGTGGGGCAGGTGGGCAAGTTCATATGCATTGGCCTGAACTATTCCGACCACGCCGCCGAAAGCGGCATGGCCGTGCCGCCCGAGCCGGTGGTGTTCAACAAGTGGACCAGCGCCATCGTGGGGCCGGACGACGACGTGGAGATTCCGCGCGGTTCCGTCAAGACCGACTGGGAGGTGGAGCTGGGCGTGGTGATCGGCAAGCCGGGCCGCTACATCGACGAGGCGGATGCGCTGTCGCACGTGGCGGGCTACTGCGTGATCAACGACGTGTCGGAACGCGAATACCAGCTGGACCGTTCCGGCACCTGGGACAAGGGCAAGGGCTGCGACACCTTTGGCCCGACCGGCCCCTGGCTGGTGACCGCCGACGAGGTGCCCAACCCCCAAAACCTGAAGATGTGGCTGGAGGTGGACGGCAAGCGTTACCAGGACGGCAGCACCGCCACCATGGTCTATGGCGTGGCCTTCCTCATCAGTTACCTGAGCCGTTTCATGAGCCTGCAGAGCGGCGACATCATTTCCACCGGCACCCCGCCCGGCGTGGGTCTGGGGCAGAAGCCCCCGGTCTATCTGCGCGCGGGCCAGACCATGCGCCTGGGCATTGAAGGCCTGGGCACACAGACCCAGAAAGTCGTGCAGGCCTGACCGCAGGCACAGCCGCATTCCGAGAACACCATGACCACCATTCGTTCCATGCGCGTCCTGGACGTGCGTTTCCCCACCTCGCAACACCTGGACGGCTCCGACGCGATGAACCCGGACCCGGACTATTCCGCGGCCTACGTCGTCCTGGAGACCGACCAGCCCGGCCTGGAAGGCCACGGCCTGACCTTCACCATCGGGCGCGGCAACGAGATCTGCTGCGCCGCCATCGAAGCCATGCGCCACCTGGTGGTGGGCCTGGACATGGAATGGGTGGCCGAAGACATGGGCCGCTTCTGGCGCTACATCACGTCGGACAGCCAGTTGCGCTGGATCGGCCCGGACAAGGGTGCCATCCACCTGGCCACGGGCGCCGTCGTCAACGCCGTGTGGGACCTGTGGGCCAAGCAGCAAGGCGTGCCGGTGTGGGAGCTGGTGGCACGCATGAGCCCGGAGGAGATCGTCAAACTGATCGACTTCCGCTACATCACCGACTGCATCACGCCCGAAGAGGCGCTGGCGCTGCTGAAAGAGCGCGCCGTGGGCAAGGAAGAGCGCTGGGCCACGCTGCAGCGCGAGGGCTACCCTTGCTACACCACCTCGGCAGGCTGGCTGGGCTACGCCGATGAAAAGCTGCGACGCCTCGCACAAGAGGCTGTGGATGCGGGTTTCAATCACATCAAGCTCAAGGTGGGCCGCGACAAGGCCGACGACATTCGCCGTCTGCGCATTGCGCGCGAGGTGCTGGGGCCGGACCGCCACCTGATGATCGACGCCAACCAGGTGTGGGAAGTGCCGCAGGCCATTGCATGGCTGGAGGAACTGGCCTTTGCCAAGCCCTGGTTCATCGAAGAACCCACCAGCCCCGATGACATTGAAGGCCACCGCCAGATCCGCGAGGCGATGCTGGGCAAGATGAAGGTCGCCACGGGCGAGATGTGCCAGAACCGCATCATCTTCAAGCAGCTCATCATGCGCGGCGCCATCGACGTGGTGCAGATCGACTCGTGCCGCCTGGGCGGTGTGAACGAGATACTGGCCGTGATGCTGATGGCGGCCAAGTACAAGCTGCCGGTGTGCCCGCACGCGGGCGGCGTGGGCCTGTGCGAGTACGTGCAGCACCTGTCCATGATCGACTACCTGTGCATTGCGGGTACGCGCGAGGGCCGCGTCATCGAGTTCGTCGATCACCTGCACGAGCACTTCAAGGAACCCTGCGTGATTGAGGGCGCGGCCTACATGCCGCCCAAGGCGCCGGGCTTCTCCATCGAGATGAAGCCCGAATCGCTGGCGCGGTACGAATTCAGGCCACGGCCATGAAGATCGACACCCACCAGCACAACTGGCACTACCGGGCGGACGAGTTCCCCTGGATCAGCGACAACATGCCCGCGCTGCGGCGCGACTGCCTGCCCGCCGACGTGACACCGGACATGCGTTCGGCGGGTATCACCGGTGTGGTGGCGGTGCAGGCGCGCACCACACCTGACGAGACCGATTTTCTGCTGATGCTGGCCAACCAGAACCCCGAGGTGCTGGGTGTGGTGGGCTGGGCCGACATGGCCGCTCCCGATCTGGAAGACAGGTTGTTGCAGTGGCAGCAGCACCCGGCATTCAAAGGCCTGCGCCACATCCTGCAGGACGAGCCGGACGTGCCCGCCTGGGTCAACCACAGCGGGCACAACGCTGGCATGCGCGTTTTGCAGCGGCTGGGGCGCGTGTACGACGTGCTGGTGTTCGAGCACCAGTTGCCACAGGTGCTGGCGTTTTGCGCCCGCCATGACCAGCACTGGCTGGTGCTGGATCATGTGGGCAAACCTGCTTTGCGCAACTGGCGCGCGGGAGACGCCGCCGCATCCACCGCCTGGGCCAACGCGCTGGCGGAGCTGGCCGCCACGCCGCATGTGATGTGCAAGCTCTCTGGCCTGGTGACCGAGACCGGTTGGCAAGCAGGCAAGGGCCTGTCGTCCGAAGACCGGCTCAACATCCACGCCTGCTTCGATCTGGCGCTGGCCATGTTCGGCCCTGGAAGGCTGATGTTCGGCTCCGACTGGCCGGTGTGCCTGCTCGCAGCGGGTTATGGCGTGGTGCATGGCCTGGTGCAGGAATGGGCGGACAGCCGTCTGGACGCCACCGAGCAGGCCGCGTTCTGGGCGGGCAACGCCATCCGCTGCTATGGGCTGGACGTGCCAGCCGCGTGAACATTCATCAAAGGCAATCATGGATCTGCATCTGAAAGACAAAGTGGTCATCGTCACCGGGGGCGGCAGCGGCATAGGCGCGGCCATCTCGCTCACGCTGGCGCAGGAAGGCGCCATTCCCGTCATCTTGGGCAAAAGCCCCCTGGGCGTCGAATTCGTGGCGCAGCTGGAGGCGCTGAAGGCCCCCTACCTGTTCGTGCAGACCGAGTTGAGCGACGAGGCCGCTTGCCGCGCCGCCGTGGAACGCACGGTGCAGACCTTCGGGCACATCGATGGCCTGGTCAACAACGCGGGCGTCAACGACGGTGTCGGGCTCGATGCTGGGCGCGATGCCTTCGTGGCCTCGCTGGAGCGCAACCTCATCCATTACTACGTGATGGCGCACCTGTGCGTGCCGCATCTCAAGGCCAGCAAGGGGGCCATCGTCAACGTGTCGTCCAAGACGGCGGTGACCGGCCAGGGCAACACCAGCGGTTATTGCGCGTCCAAGGGGGCGCAGCTGTCCCTCACGCGCGAATGGGCGGCGTCCTTGCTGGCCGATGGCGTGCGCGTGAACGCCCTCATCCCTGCCGAGGTGATGACGCCTTTGTACGAGCGCTGGCTCAAGAGCTTTGACAACCCCGAGGAAAGGCTGGCCGCCATCACCAGCAAGATCCCCCTGGGCCAGCGCATGACCACGGCCGAGGAAATGGCCCGCACCTGCGTGTTCCTGCTGTCGGACGCGTCGTCGCACACCACCGGGCAGTGGGTGTTCGTGGACGGCGGCTACACCCACCTGGACCGGGCGCTGTCCTGAAGGAGCCCCCATGCCCTCATCCACAAGATACGCCCTGGCCCTGGACCTGGTGGACGATGCCGAGCGCATTGCCGCCTACGAAAAGGCTCACGAAAAGATCTGGCCCGAGGTGCGCGACCATTTGCGTGCCCAGGGCGTGACGGGCATGGAGATCTACCGCCTGGGCACGCGCCTGTTCATGGTGATGGAGGTGGACCCCGCCATCTACAGCCCCGAGGGCATGGCTGCCGCGTCTGCGGCGAGCCCCGTGATCCAAAAATGGGAAACCCTGATGTGGACCTGCCAGGCGCCCACGCCGTGGACGCCCAAGGGCGAGAAGTGGGTGCGGATGGAGCGGATTTTTGACCTGAGCCTCCAGTGAGCCTGCCCGGTGCGGGTCAGAGCCCGGCGTCGGGCGGCTCGCCAGTGTTGCCCACCAGCGGCAACCCGCTGTGGTCCTTCAGCGCCACACCGGTCTGCCCCAGGCGCAGGCCTTCGCGCACCAGCCAGGCCAGGCGACCAGCAGCGGTGCTCACGTCCTGCCCCGCCGGGCGGACGTTGGAGATGCAGTTGCGCTGCGCGTCGGTGCAGCCCACGCGGGGATTGATCGTCAGGTAGATGCCCACGCTGTCGGGCGAACTCAGCCCAGGGCGTTCGCCCACCACCATGGCCACCATGCGGGCGCCCAGTTGCTCGCCCACCTCGTCGGCCACGGCCACGCGGGCCTGCTGCACCACCACGGGTGGCGCCAGCGTCACGGTACCGTCAAGGGCTTGCCTGATGGCGCGCAGCAGTGGCGCTGCGTGGCGCTGAATGCCCAGGGCCGACAGGCCGTCACCCACCACCAGGGCCAGGGTGGGGGCGGCCTGCCCTTCGCGCCACTGGGCCAGGCGTTCCAGGCTGGTGTCGTCCAGGCGGCGGCCCAGGTCGGGGCGCAGCAGGTATTCGTGGCGGTCGTGGGCGCGGCTGTGCAGCAGCAGGGGGGCGGGCCAGCCGTCGGCTTGCAGTTCGGCGCACAGGGCGCGGGTGTCCAGCGGCAGGTGGATGGCGTCGCGCGCCTGGGCATGTGCCAGCGAAAACCCCAGCACCTCGCGCGTGGGCAGGCTCACGCCGCTGCGCCCCAGCGCAATGCGCGCGGGGGTGTGCCGCTTCAGGTGGAACCAGGGGTCGGGCTGGGGCGAAGGTGTTTCATTGGCTGCCAGCTCCAGCGGGTCGGGGGCGACGACTCTAAGCCTCATGGGTGCACCCTTCGGCCTGCGGTCTGTCCCGCCAGGCGGGAGCGAGCTTGCTTGGGACGGCCCGGCGCGGCGCTCATGCCGCCTCCGGCAAGGTCCACAGCGTGTGGGGCAGGGCGGGCTGGCGGCCCGGAGGCAACAGGCGGCCCGCTGTGTCGGTCACGCCCATGCGTTGCAGCCAGGCCTCGAATTCGGGCGCGCGTTTCAGGCCCAGCATCTCGCGCAGCACCAGCGCGTCGTGGAAGGATGTGCTCTGGTAGTTCAGCATCACGTCGTCGGCGCCGGGCACGCCGATCAGGAAGTTCAGCCCCGCCGTGGCCAGCAGCACCATCAGGTTGTCCATGTCGTCCTGGTCGGCCTCGGCGTGGTTGGTGTAGCAGATGTCGCAGCCCATGGGCAGGCCCAGCAGCTTGCCGCAGAAGTGGTCTTCCAGCCCGGCGCGGGTGATCTGCTTGCCGTCGTACAGGTATTCCGGGCCGATGAAACCCACCACCGTGTTCACCAGCAGCGGCTGGTAACGGCGCGCCACAGCGTAGGCGCGTGCCTCGCAGGTCTGCTGGTCCACCCCGTGGTGGGCGTTGGCCGACAGGGCGCTGCCCTGGCCGGTTTCAAAGTACATCACGTTGCTGCCCAGCGTGCCGCGGCCCAGGGCCTGGGCCATGGCGTGGGCCTCGTCCAGCAAGGCCAGGCTGATGCCGAAGGAGCGGTTGGCCCCTTCGGTGCCCGCAATGGACTGGAACACCAGGTCCACCGGCGCGCCCATGCCCATGGCCTGCATGGTGTTGGTCACGTGCGTCAGCACGCAGGTTTGTGTGGGTATGGCACCACGCTCCAGCACCTCGGCCAGCACGTGGTTCAGGCGCACCAGGTCAGGCACGCTGTCCGACACGGGGTTGATGCCCACCACCGCGTCGCCCGCGCCATGCATCAGCCCGTCGATCATGCTGGCCACGATGCCAGCCGGGTCGTCGGTGGGGTGGTTGGGCTGCAGCCGCACCGTGAGGTGCCCGCGCAGGCCCTGCGTGTTGCGAAAGCGGGTGATCACTTCGCAGCGGCGTGCCACCAGCATCAGGTCCTGGTTGCGCATCAGCTTGCTCACCGCAGCCACCATCTCGGGCGTCAGGCCAGGGGCTAGGCGGCGCAGCGCGTCGGGCGTGGCCTGCTCGCCCAGCAGCCAGTCTCGCAAGCCCCCCACCGTCAGGGCCGAAACCGGCGCGAAGGCCTGCGCGTCGTGGCCGTCGATGATGAGGCGCGTGACCTCGTCGGCTTCGTAGGGCACCAGCGCTTCGTTGAGGAAGCGCGCCAGCGGTACGTCGGCCAGCACCCAGCGTGCCGCCACGCGTTCCTGTTCAGAGGCCGCGGCCAGCCCGGCCAGGCAGTCGCCCGAGCGCAGCGGCGTGGCCTTGGCCATCACCTCGCGCAGGCTGCCGAAGCGGTAGGTGACGCCGCCCAGGGTGGTGCTCAGGCTCAAGGTCATTCTGCCGTGGCACCCAGCATCGCGTCGAGCGGGGCGGCGTCGCGCTGGGCCGAGGTCAGGCGGAAGTACAGGTAGGCCAGCCCCATCAGCGCCAGGAACAGCACCGACAGCATGGCGTTGAAGTACACCACCGCAAACAGGCACACCAGGCCGCAGACCAGGGCAATGCCCGGGAACAGCGGGTAGAACGGGGCGCGGAAGGGGCGGTCCAGCAAAGGCTCGCTGGCGCGCAGCTTGAACAGTGCAGCCATGGAGATGATGTACATCACCAGCGCGCCCAGCACGGCCATGGTCACGATGTTGGCCGTCAGCGGCTGGCCGCCGAAGGTCACCCACTGGTCGCTGAACACGGCCGCCACGCCCACCACGCCGCCACCCACCAGGGCGCGCACGGGGGTCTTGAAGCGCGGGTGCACCTTGGCGAAGTAGGCGGGCAGGTAGCCTGCGCGGGCCAGGGCGAACATCTGGCGCGAGTAGCCCAGGATGATGCCGTGGAACGATGCCACCAGCCCGAACAGGCCGATCCACACCAGCATGTGCAGCCAGCCGCTGGACTCGCCCACCACCATCTTCATGGCCTGGGGCAGGGGGTCGTTGATGTTGGCCAGTTGATTCCAGTCGCCCACGCCGCCAGCCATGATCATGACCAGGAAGGCCAGCGCCACCAGCGTGAGGATGCCGGTGATGTAGGCGATGGGAATGGTGCGGCGCGGTTCCTTGGCTTCTTCGGCGGCCATGGCGGCGCCTTCGATGGCCAGGAAGAACCAGATGGCAAACGGGATGGCGGCGAAGATGCCCGCCCAGGTGCCCATGGTGAATTCACTGGAACCGGCCCAACCGTTGGCGGTGAAGTTGGCCAGTGACCAGCCGGGTGCGACCACGCCTGCGAACACCAGCAGTTCGGCCACGGCCAGCAGCGTCACCACCAGCTCGAACATGGCCGCAATGCCCACACCCAGTGCATTGAGTGCGATGAAGATGACGTAGGCCCCCAGTGCCGCGATCTTCGGGTCCAGGCTGGGGAACTGCAGGCCCAGATAAGCGCCGATGGCCAGCGAAATGGCGGGCGGGGCGAAAACGAATTCCACCAGCGTGGCAAAGCCCGCGATGAAACCGCCCGTGGGCCCGAAGGCGCGGCGCGCATAGGCGAAGGGGCCGCCCGCGTGCGGGATGGAGGTGGACAGTTCCGTGAAGCTGAAGATGAAGGTGGTGTACATCAGCGCCACGAAGACCGTGGCCAGCAGGAAGCCCAGGGTGCCCGCGCTGGCCCAGCCGTAGCTCCAGCCGAAGTATTCGCCGGAGATGACCAGCCCCACGGCAATGCCCCAGAGCGAGAAGGTTCCCAGCACGGGCTTGAGCTCCCGCGAGACCTGTTTGGGTGTGGTTGACATGTCTGTTGCTCGTGTTCAAGTCGCCCGAAACGGCTCGGGCAGCCTGGGGCGAATGTTGAGCCGCTTGGGGTGTGGGGTGGTATCCCATTTGAGCAACTGGCGGGCCGGGGGCGGTGTTTTTTCCGAAACGGGATAGTGGTGTGCGGGTTTTCCCTCAGGCGGGCTGTGGCACGGAACTTGATACTCGTGCCCGGTCGGAGGGAAACCCTGGAAGGAGCACGCCATGTTGGTGCAGCCCAATGCCGCCGAGGCCTGCTTTCGCGTCAAACACACGCGAGAGGTGCATATCCACGCCCGCAATCTGGACGCTTGGGACCAGGAGTACGAGCAAACATCGCCCGGCGTGTTCCACGGCGAGGTGCGCGAACTGTTCGACCACGACCTGCAGGTGTTCGAAGAGGTGGCCAGTTGCGCCACCAGCCAGCACTGCCGTACCTGGCAGGGCGGCATCTGGGTGGGGCTGGCGGTGCCGGAGGCCGCCGAGGGCCTGCGCTTCATGGGGCGGCCCGCCCACGGCCTGCAGCTCATGCTGGCGGGGGGCGACGAACCCTTTGACCTGCAGGTGCCCGCTGGCCATGGCCTGTACGGCATGGTGTTTGCCCGCGAGCAGCTGACCCGCCACGTGCGCGAGCTGCACCACCGCGACTGGCCCGGCGACGGCCCGGGCGGCTGGGCGGGCGGGCCCAGCGTGCAGACGCTCACCCCCTTGCAGCGCCTGCGCCTGGTGGGCATGCTGCGTGAAGTGCTGCGCAGCCTGCAGGGCCAGCCGCAGGTGCTCAACCACGAAGCCAGCCGGCGCGCCCTGCGCGAAGCCCTGCTCACCGTGCTGAGCGACACCCTGGTGCCCGACACGCTGACCGAGGCCGTCAACCCCCGCCAGCTGCGCCGCCAGGAGCTGGTGCACCGCGTGCGCAGCCTGGTGTTCGAGCAGCCCCACGAACCGCTCAGCGTGCAGCGCCTGTGCGTCGAACTGCACGTCACCCGCCGCACCTTGCAGAACTGCTTCCAGGAAGTGCTGGGCATGAGCCCCGTGGCCTACCTGCGCGCCGTGCGCCTCAACGCCGTGCGCCGCGCGTTGCGCGACGAAGCGCCGTCCGTCACCATTGCCGACGTGGCCGCACGCTGGGGCTTCTGGCACATGGGCCACTTCAGCCAGGAGTACAAGGCCCTGTTTGGCGAAACCCCTTCCCAGACACGGCAGGCCATCACCTCTGCATGAAGTAAGTAATTTTTAACTGAATTGATTTCTGATTGATAAGGTTTAACTAGAAGGGCAAAAAGGGCACACTCCGCTCCATCACACATCCAAGCCGTGGGCCATGCGTCCCGGTCTGTGCCGGAGATTCCCATGACTGCCTTCGTTCCCGCCCTGTCCCTCCCCGCCTTCCTGTCGCCCACCTTCACGGCGGGCATGGCCTTGAGCCTGTCGCTCATCATGGCCATTGGCCCGCAAAACGCCCACGTGCTGCGCATGGGCCTGCAGCGCCAGCACCTGTGGCTCACCGTGGCGGTGTGTGTGCTGGCCGACGTGGCCCTCATCGCCCTGGGCGTGCTGGGGCTGGCGCAGCTCGGGGGGCTTTCCGACAAGCTGCAGGGCGCCCTCATCGGCGCCGGGGTGCTGTTCCTGCTGGTGTACGGCACCCAGGCCGCGCGCCGCTGCTGGCGCCCCGCTGCGCCCGCCATTCAGGCCGACGCTGACGCCAGCGCCGCCAAGCCCAGCCTCACCCGCCGCCAGGCCGTGCTCACCGCCCTGGCCTTCTCGTGGCTCAACCCCCATGCGTGGCTGGACACGGCGGTGCTCATCGGCACCGCGTCGCTGGCCTACGGCGTGCCGGGCAACAAGGTGTTTGGCGCAGGTGCGGTCATGGGTTCCATGGTGTGGTTCCTCACGCTGGGCGTGGCCGTGTTCTGGCTGGGCCGCCGCCTGGGTTCGCTGTCCATCTGGCGCTTCATCGACGGGGCCGTTGCCCTGATGATGTGGGGTACCGCTGCCGCCCTGGTGTGGGGCCTGTTCTGAGGAGATGCACGCCATGAGCCAAGCCACCCCCCTGCGCCCCGCCGACGCGCCCGTCACCATCTTCGGCCCGGACTTCCCCTTTGCCTACGACGACTGGCTGGCTTCGCCCGCTGGCCTGGGCCAGTTGCCCACCAACCGGCTGGGCACCGAGGTCGCCATCGTCGGCGGCGGCATGGCTGGCATGGTGGCCGCCTTCGAGCTGATGAAGCTCGGCCTCAAGCCCGTGGTGTACGAGGCCTCCCGCATGGGCGGGCGCTTGCGTTCGCAAGCCTTCGAGGGCGGGCGTGGCGTGGTGGCCGAACTTGGCGGCATGCGCTTCCCGCGCTCGTCCACCGCCTTCTTTCATTACGTCAACCAGCTGGGCCTGCAGACGCAGCCCTTCCCCAACCCGCTCACCCCGGCGGCAGGCAGCACCGTCATCGACCTGGAAGGCCAGACCCACTACGCCCGCACCCTGGACGACCTGCCCCCGCTGTTCCGCGAGGTGGCCGAAGCCTGGGCAGAAGCCCTGGAAACCGGTGCAGGCTTTGGTGATTTGCAACAGGCCCTGCGCCAGCGCGACGTGCCGCGCCTCAAGGCCCTGTGGGACCAACTCGTCCCCCTGTGGGACGACCGCACCTTCTACGATTTCGTGGCCCAGTCGCCCGCGTTCGCGCGGCTGTCCTTCCGCCACCGCGAGGTGTTCGGCCAGGTGGGCTTTGGCACCGGCGGCTGGGACTCGGACTTCCCCAACACCATGCTGGAGATCCTGCGCGTGGTGCTCACCGGCTGCGACGAAGACCAGCACCTGATCGTGGGCGGCGCGCAGCAGGTGCCGCTGGGCCTGTGGAACCTGGCGCCAGCGCAGCTGAACCACTGGCCCGCGGGCACCACCCTGTCGGCCCTGCACCAGGGCGGGCCGCGCCCCGGCGTGCGCGCCATTGCCCGCGCGGCCGACGGGCGCCTGGCCATCACCGACGCCTGGGGCACCACGCGCCATTACGAGGCGGCTCTGGTCACCTGCCAGAGCTGGCTGCTCACCACGCAGATCGACTGCGACGAGGCCCTGTTCTCGCAGAAGATGTGGATGGCCCTGGACCGCACGCGATACATGCAGTCGTCCAAGACCTTCGTGATGGTGGACCGCCCCTTCTGGAAAGACGTGGACCCCGCCACCGGCCGCGACCGCATGAGCATGACCCTCACCGACCGGTTGACGCGCGGCACCTACCTGTTCGACAACGGCCCCGACCAGCCCGGCGTCATCTGCCTGAGCTACGCGTGGATGAGCGACGCGCTCAAGATGCTGCCGCAGTCGCCCGAAAAGCGCGTGCAGCTCGCCCTGGCCGCGCTCAAGAAGATCTACCCCGATGTGGACATTGCCAGCCACATCATCGGCGACCCCATCACCGTGTCGTGGGAGGCCGACCCCCACTTCCTCGGCGCGTTCAAGGGCGCGCTGCCGGGCCACTACCGCTACAACCACCGCATGTACGGCCACTTCATGCAAGACGGCCTGCCCGCCGCCGAGCGCGGCATCTTCCTGGCCGGGGACGACATTTCCTTCACGCCCGCCTGGGTGGAAGGCGCGGTGCAGACCTCGCTCAACGCGGTGTGGGGCATCGTGCGCCACCTGGGTGGCGGCAGCGCGCCAGGCAACCCTGGCCCGGGCGACCTGTACCCGCAGATCGGGCCGGTGGCCTTGCCGGATTGAGAAAGAACGCCTGGCTGGAGTAAGAGGGGGTGTGCCGGTTATTGTTCTCTCTGTCTTGGAACGTCGGCCTTGAGGGCGTGGTCGGATACAAAGCGTGCGCCGCCCAGGCCATCTGCAGAAAACCGGATCGTCAGCGTCGCGTCCTTGCCGCAACCTCTGAACGTCCAGTTTTCGGCCCATTCCCCGGTGACCAGATAGGCTCGTTCATATCCGGGGACATGGGAAGGCAAATAGGTGGCGCCACTCAGGGGTTTGGCGATCGTGATGGCTACCAGTTGGGGAGGTGCAGGCCTGGGCGCATCCTTGTCTTTTGGCAGACCGCACGTGGCCAGCATGCCGACCGCGAGCTGGGATGCGTATGCGTCGTAAAACAGTTGAGGGCTGACAAGGGTTTGGCCGACTCCATCCATGTGCCGGGCGAGCCGTTCGTAGTTTTGCAGGGCCTTGTTGGTGTGTGGGGGGAGCTTGCTGGCCATGTCCAACAGGAGCCTGCGGTTGCCATCACCCACGGTACCGCCCAGCGCCAGCGCGAGTGTGTATGTTGCCAGCGGAAAGCCCTTTCCAGCAGAGCGATAGAGGGCATCCAAGGCCTCGGTGTCCAGCGAGCGGTCAGACAAGGGGCGGCTGGCCAACTGCTGATACTTTGCATTGTCCACCTTGCCTGCGGCATCGAAATAGTTGAGAGCCGTCGATTTGAGGATGACGCTAACCATGAACATCCCCTCGGGATCGCTGGCCTGCGCGGCCTGGCGTGCGTAGGCAAGGGCCTTTTCGGCGTTCCTTGGGACACCCTCTCCCCGCGCGTGAAGTTGCGCCAGCTTGGACAACGCACCGATCACACCGTTCTGAGCAGCTTTGTCATACCACACAGCTGCTTCCGTCGGGTTGGCCGGGGTACCCTGGCCATACTGGAGGATCATGCCAAGAAGTAAATAGCTTCGGGCATCTCCGTCGGTCGCGCTTTGCCGGGCTTCGCTGATGGCGCGAGAGAAATCCTTGGCCTGATAAGCAGACAAGGCCTCTTCATATCCGGCATGTGCGCTCAGTGACAGACTAAGCGCACACGCTGCCAAAAGAAGTTGTTTAAGTGGTTTGATGTCAAGCATATATAAATCTCCCTGAAAATCAGATAGGCAGTTTAGCCTTATGTTGAAGGCGCTCTCTTTCCACGCAGTCGCCCTTGTGGGGCTGTGAATTCCAGTATTCGACGCTTCCTGCAGACAGGCCACATATGTTCAATGACCCGTTGACCGTTGCACTCTGGCAAACGCCTTACATTGATGTGTCATCTGGCAACCAAGAGCAGGTGGCAGCGCACGCGCTGGAACGGCTCGACACCGCAGCCGCCCAGGCCCGTGCCGCAGGCGCCGGCCTGTTGATCACGCCCGAGATGGCGCTCACCGGCTACCACCGCGACCCCGAATGGCTGCGCGCCGTGGCCCAGCCCGCCGCCGGGCCCTGGGCCAGCGCCGTGGGCGCCATTGCCCGCCGCCACGGCCTGGCACTGGTCTACGGCTACCCCGAGGCAGCCCCTGACGGGCAACGCCCCTACAACGCCGCCCAGGCTGTGGGGCCCGACGGTGTGCCATTGGCCAACTACCGCAAGACCCACCTGTTCGGCGCGGTGGACGAGGCCCGCTTCACCCCCGGCCCGCAGCCGCCCGCCACTTTCGTGTACCGCGGCTGGCGCCTGGGACTGCTCATCTGCTACGACGTGGAGTTCCCCGAGGCCGTTCGCCTGCTGGCGCTGCAAGGGGCCGATGCCGTGCTGGTGCCCACCGCCAACATGCCCGCCTTTGACGAGGTGCAGCAACTGCTGGTGCCCGCGCGGGCGTGCGAAAACCACCTCTACGTGGCCTACGCCAACGCCTGCGGCCAGGAGGCCGGCTTGGCCTATGGCGGCCTGAGCACCGTGGCCGGGCCGCGCGGCAAGGTGCTGGCGCAGGCCGGGCGGGATGCCGCCCTGCTGGTGGTCACGCTGCCGCCGCTGCCCCAAGACAGTGAAGGGCAATTGCCTGGGCGGCGGCCGGAGCTGTATGGCGCGCTGGTTGACTGAACGGCAAAGAAGGCTGGGCGCCTACCGACCCCGCCTGGGTGGGAAACGCCACCACACCCAAAGCACGAGAGCAGCAAATGCCGTATAGACCAATGTGAAAACCCAGAGCGGTGCTTCGTAATAAAGCATGCGCTGCAGCCAGTGCTGCACGAAGCTGCCGCTGTAGGCCGTCTCGCCGGCCTGCGCCCGCAGCCACGACTCCAGCGTGGTGAGCGGGCACAGCACGCCCAGCCAGGCCTGCGCCACCACCACCACTACCGCCGCCAGATGCAGCAGCCGCCAGCCCCGCCGGTTGACCCAGCGCCACCCAAAACCGTTGCCCACCAGAACCGCCAGCAGCCCGCCCACAACGAACACCACCACACCGAAGTGCAGGGCGAGCACGGCGTCGGCGAGCAGTTGATAGGGCATGGTCTGTGGTCAGGCGGTTCGCCTGTGCCATTCCTGGATGGTTTCGGCCAGCAAGCGGGTACCAAACACCCCCACCACCGCCGACGAAACCCTGTTGAGCGTGGCAAAGTGGCGCAGGTAGGCCGACTGCACGGCGCCGTGCGACAAAACCAGCGCCAGACCGGTGTGCCAGACGATCGAATTGGCGTACACCAGCCCCACCGCGCTGGCCGCGTGCAGTACTGACGGCACTGCGGGCAATGCCGTGGCAAACACGCTGCCATAGAACAGCGCGATTTTCGGGTTGAGCGCGCTGGTGACGAAACCAACCCGGAAGGCCGCTGCCCCGCTCATGTGCGCCGTTGTTGGTGAGGCGGGTGTCGTTCCAGACCGCCACAGCTTCACCGCCAGTTGCAGCAAGTAAAGCCCGCCTGCCACCTGTGCGGTCTGCCGCAGCAGCGGGTGTGCCGAAAAAACCGCCCCGACGCCCAACACCGCCAGCGTCGCCCAGGCCAGGGTGCCCGTCGTCATGCCCGCGACCGCCGCCATTGCCGCAGCACGGCTCTGGCCAGCGGCCAACTTGCCCAGCAACACAAAGTTGAAGCCTGGCACCAGCAGCACGGCCCAATGCAGCAGGGCAATCGTTATAAGCGAAGCGGTCATCCGTGTCTCCAGTGCCCGTGTCTGGCGGGCGTGTCAACCTTCAAGCCTGCGGGTACGGCTCCCCATTCTTGTGGAAGAACTTCCATTGACCATCCACCTGCTGCGCCACCAAATCCTCGTCCGGGTAGCTGGCCGCATCGCCGGGTGTGCGGTCGCCCACCTCCAGGTAGATCACCTCTTCTGCCGACTCGTTGACCAGCCGGTGGGCATCGCCCGTCCCGGCCTTGAAGCCCGCGCACATGCCCGCCTGCAACAGCGTGGGGCCCTCGTCCGTGTAGAGCGTGGGACTGCCCGCCACCACATAGATGAATTCGTCTTGCAGCGTGTGTGCATGGCGCAGCGCCGATACCGCACCCGGCGGCAGCACGGTCAGGTTGACGCCAAAGTTGGTGAGCCCGAACAGGTCGCCCAGCGGGCGCTTGACCCGTCCGGCCATCATCGAGCGGAAGGGCTCGGGGTAGTTGGACGGCTTGGTGCGGGGAGGGGCCTCCAGGGCGGTGATGGCGGTGGGGGTGTTCATGCGAGACATCTCATGGTTTGTTTCCGGTGATATAGCCAGCAAGGAATGCAATAAGACCTGCGACTAACAACTTAGCCCATTCATTTGTCATTGAAAGAACAGATCGGATAAGGTGATGTCTCTTCCTGATGTCTCCTGTGTAGATCGAAAGAATTGCCGCTCTTTCGATCAAGGTGATGGTGTCAGCCATTCCAACGACGGATGTACTTCGCAGGATAAGGAGGTACTTTCTGAGAACTTTGCGAATCAGGGGCTGAGTTACGTCTCCAGGGTCAAGCGGGCCTTCAAGAATGATCTCGTTTGTTGTGGGGGTCGTGCGACCAGATCGGCGCGGATGGGCGATGAAATGCGCATGTCCTAAGAAGTCAAGCGATGCGACCAACTCACCGCCTGTCTCTAACACCTTGGTGTCTATGGTCGAGTCGGTGTCTGCGAGCGGATCGTGGCGTCGGTCCACCACACCAATACTCCTAGATGCCGGGACGAGTTGCAAGACTCCCTCGTTAGGAGTGTCAAATTCTTGCAGTGAAAAATTAAGTGGGACGCCAGAGACACGTGCTTCGCGCACCAAGGCCTCGAACTCCCATCGAATTCTGTGGCTCGTCTCGACAGTCCAATTCAGGCGTCGATAACGCAGTAAATCGGCGGATCGCTTGAGCGTTGACGCAAGGTGGTCTGTTTGATCGCTCATAGAACGAAGCTTGAAAGTAAGTTTGGTCGCTGGTCCTATCGAGCTACCGGTTGAAGAACCGTTTTGGCATAAAGGTCGATGAGCATTTTTAACACATGACGTCTTGCACGGCAACACTCAGCCCCGCCGCGACCAGAAATCTTGCTGCCCGTAGTGGCTCTTCAGAAAGTCGATCCACAGCCGCACACGCAGTGCCAGGTGCTTGCGTTGCGGAAACACCGCGTAAATGCCGTTGGGCGGCGCGGCAAATTCGTCCAGCACGGTTTGCAGGCGGCCTTCGGCAATGTCGCTTTCCACCTCCCAGATGCTGCGCCAGGCAATGCCGTAGCCGGCCAGGCACCATTCGTGCAGCACCTGCCCGTCGGAACAGTCCAGCGGGCCGCCGGGGCGCAGGTGGATCAGTTCGCCGCCTTTGCCGTCTTCACCCGGCGGCAGCTGGAAGGCCCAACCGCGCGTCTGTGACGCGTCAGACGACAGCGTGAGGCAGTCGAACCGGGCCAGGTCGTGCGGGTGCCGGGGCTGGCCGTGCAGGCGCAGGTAGCGCGGCGTGGCCACGCACAGGCGGCGGTTGTCGGCCAGGCGGATGCTGACCAGCGACGAATCGGGCAAATCGCCCACGCGCACGGCGCAGTCGTAGCCCTCGGCAGCCAGGTCGATGACGCGGTCGCTCAGGTTGAGCGAGATGGTCACCTCGGGGTGCAGCTCGCGGAAGTGCGGCACCAGCGGCGCCACGTGCCGCCGTCCGAACCCGGCAGGCGCGGTGATGCGCAGGTGCCCGCGTGCGCGCACGCCCCCGGCGCTGACGCTGGCCTCGGCGTTGGCCAGTTCGGCCAGCAGGCGTTGGCAGTCTTCCAGAAAGGCGCTGCCTTCGTGGGTGAGGGTGATGCGCCGCGTGGTGCGCACCAGCAGCTTCACGCCCAGGTGGGCCTCCAGCGCGTCCAGCCGCCGCCCCACAATGGCGGGGGCTACACCCTCGGCGCGGGCGGCGGCGGTCAGGCTGCCGCGCGTGGCCACGGTCACGAAGGTTTCCATCGCCTTGAGTTTGTCCATGGGCTTGGTGGCTGTTATTTAGGTGGTTAGGAGGATGGTTTTGCAGGCCAACTGGTATTGATTATGTATAAAAAAGTCACTGCTGAGTACTTCTGGCGTTGCTCAATCGCGCGCCGTGGTTGACGTACAGTGCTCCTCATGCAAAGTGAGGCGCAGCCCCGCTTTCCCGGATGTCTGTCTTTCTTGGAGGTTCTCTCATGACCGCTCGCACCCAAGTCGGCCGCCTGCAGGTGGCTACCGTTCTGCACCAGTTCGTTGAAACCCAGGTGCTGCCCGGCACAGGTATCGACAGTGCCAAGTTCTGGGCCGGTTTCGACGCCATCGTGGCCGACCTGGCCCCCAAGAACATTGCCTTGCTGGCCGAGCGCGACCGCATCCAGGTGGAACTGGACAAGTGGCACACCGCCAACCCCGGCCCCATCCAGAACATGGCTGCCTACCGCCAGTTCCTGGAAACCATTGGCTACCTGGTGCCCCAGCCTGCTGGCGCCAAGGCCACCACTACCAACGTTGACGCCGAACTGGCCACCCAGGCGGGCCCGCAGCTGGTGGTGCCTATCCTGAACGCACGCTACGCGCTGAACGCAGCCAATGCGCGTTGGGGCAGCCTGTATGACGCGCTCTATGGCACCGACGCCATCTCCGAGGCCGATGGCTGCGCCAAAGGCCCTGGCTACAACGAGAAGCGCGGTGCCAAGGTCATTGAATTCGCCCGTAACTTCCTGGACCAGGCCGTGCCCCTGGCCGGTGGCTCCCACAAGGACGCCACGGGCTACGCCATCGTGGGCGGCGCCCTGCAGGTGA
>CBKZAG010000024.1:0-25032 GCA_966692625.1 uncultured Comamonadaceae bacterium | reverse complement strand
GGGCAGTTGAAGGTGAAGGCGGCCGGCATGAAGATCAGCACGGACCACTTGCCCTTCAGGCTTTCGTCGGAGACTTCGATGAACTTGCCGTTGTGGAAAGCCTGGGCCTTGAACGGCTGCACTTGGGTGTTGATGAGGGACATTGCTGTTTCCTTTGCTTGTGGTTGAAGGATGGAGAAGTTCGTGAAAACCCGGCAATCATAGCTTGGAACAATGACTATCCAACATTGATAGTCTCTATCAGTCCCATAGGGCTGGCTTCATATGCGCTTTGGCACAAAACACCTCAACCCCTGCCGAAGCGACCCTTTCCACCGTGACCGTGACAGAACAGGCCGCAGTCCTCGAAGGCAAGGACGCCAGCAGTTGCGCGGCTCCGCCTCCATGCTTTTTGCCATCTCCGGGAAGCGAGGAGGCCCCAACGTCCGAAAAGTTGGAGCCATGACCAAATCAAACAAGTTCTCGCCCGAGGTACGCGAATGCGCCGCCGCGCAATACATCAGGCCGTGAATTCTGGCGGGGCTGGACATGAGCCTGCTCAAGCTGCGCCAGCGCCACGGCGAAACCGCCGCCCTCACGTGCGGCTACCACAACCTTCTGCGCCAGTGGGCCAACACATGAACGCGTCGCCACGGCTGCAATCTCTGCCCCCTGGCCCAGTCAATCTGGTCGGCCACGAAGCCCACGCGCAGCAGGTACTGATCCAATCCACCTGGGCCTACCTCAGACGCGCCAAAGCCGCTGGCTACGAGGCACTTGTGCTTACCGTGGACGCCCCCAGCACCCCAGGCTACCACCTGACCTGTTGGCCCAAACACCCACCCGGGAAGGCGTCCAGTGACTCATTGACAACGCCCCACGGTCTCTGCTCCTCAAGGGCGTGCCCACCCCGACGACGCACGCCAGGCCCGCACCCTGGGCGTGGCTGGTCTCAGCGTATCCAACGATGGCGGCCGCATGGTGGATGCCGTGCAAGACCACTGCCCCGTTCTGGAAGACGGCGGAATTCGCCGCGGCACAGACGTCATCAAGGCACTCGCCCCGGGCGCCAAGGCCGTACTTGTAGACCGCCCTGTGGTCTACGGGTTCGCCAATGCGGGTGCGGCGGGTGCGGCCCACGTCCTGCGCCTGTTGCTGGACGAATTGCGGGCCGCCATGGCGCTGTGCGGGAAGCACCAGATTTCAGATGTGAACCGCACCTTTATTTTCTGACACCCCGAGACAAACAAGATTGATTCTCATTTATAATTTACCAATACCCATCTTTGATGTCATGATTCCAATGTTCGCCTTGTTCGGCAGCCTGCTGCTCGTCATCCTGACGGCCTGGTGGGCCCTGCGGTGACACACACCATGTCCCCCGTGCATTCACTCCCTCCGCTGCAGCCTCGCCACGTGGCAGTCACCGCTTTGGTGGTGGCGACGCACGCGGGCGTGCTGTGGCTGGCCCACGCGGCGCTGCAACACCGTCCGGCAGAAGTGTTGATCCCCGCACAAGTCATCATGGAACTGGTGCAGGCCGCGCCACAACAATTGCCCAGCCCAGCTCCAGCGCCAACTCCGGCGCCGCAACCACCAGTCAAGAACCGAGCAGCTCCCCGGCCCGCGCCCGCACAGCAACCGGTCAAGCCGGTCTTGCCATTGGCCGTGCCAGCCAAGCAAGCCTCACCTGACGCACCTCTTGGGGGCCCAGCCGAAAGCACACCCATGGCGGCGCCTGCCCCTGCCGCCCAAACCGCCCCCACCGTGACAGCGGCCGCAGCACCGGCCGCCCCCCCCACGCCTGCTCCAGCAGCCTCGCCCCGCATCGAACTGCCGTCCTCCCAGGCAGACTACCTCAACAATCCCAAACCCCCCTACCCGCCGCTCAGCAAACGTCTGCGCGAGGAGGGCAAAGTCATCTTGCGCGTGCTGATCGAGACCGACGGCACCGCTGCAAAGGCAGAAATCCGTACATCCAGTGGCTACGACCGCCTTGACCAGACTGCCCTGCAAACCGTGCTGCGGTGGCGCTATGTACCGGGAAAGCGCAACGGCGCGCCCGAGGCAATGTGGTTCAACATACCTTTGACATTTCAATTAACTGACAAGTAAGCAGGCAAACACCATGGAAAACGCATTCGGACTCGCACACGTCTGGCAACAGGGGGACTGGGTCATACGCATCGTCGCACTGATTCTGCTGGCCATGTCCATGACCACCTGGGTGGTCATCGCCGTCAAGGTCCTCAACCTGCGGCGCCACCGCTCCCAGTCCCGTGCCTGCGACAGCTTCTGGCACAGCAAAGACTTCGCCGAAGGCCTCAACAAACTCGGCGCCGAAGCCGACAACCCCTTCTACGTCTTGGCACTGCAAGGCCATGAAGCCACCACGCACATCCTGCATCTGGACGGCGAACACCCCCGCCAGCTGCACGACAGTCTGGACGTCAGCGAATGGGTCACCCGCACGCTGCGCAACGCCATCGACGACTTCACCGCCCGGCTGCAGTCTGGCCTCACCATCTTGGCATCCGTCGGCTCCACCGCCCCCTTCATCGGCCTGTTCGGCACCGTCTGGGGCATCTACCATGCGTTGCTGAGCATTGGCGAATCCGGTTCCGCCACCATCGACAAGGTGGCAGGCCCCATCGGCGAAGCCCTCATCATGACCGCCTTTGGCCTGGTGGTCGCCATTCCCGCAGTCCTGGGCTACAACGCACTCGTGCGCGGCAACAAGTCCGTGCTGCACAAGCTCAACCGCTTCGCCCACGACCTGCACGCCTACTTCGTCACGGGCGCCCGTGTCGGCGCAGAATCCGGCAGCAGCACCAAGGTACTGCCCATCCGGCAAGCCTGAGGAAGCTGCCATGGCCTTTTCCACGCCCGAACAAGACGACAGCGAAGTCCTCAGCGAGATCAACATGGTCCCGCTGATCGACGTGATGCTCGTGCTGCTGATCGTTTTCATGATCACCGTCCCGGTCATGAAGAACTCCATCGACGTCGATTTGCCGCAAGCTACCGCGCAGCGCAGCCAGGACAAGCCCGAAACGATTCGCCTGAGCGTTGACGCCGAAGGCCGCTACCACTGGAACGACGCTCCCGTCACCGACGGTGAGTTGCAGACCCGCCTGGAGACTGCGTCGCAGCAGGAACCCCAGCCCGAACTGCACATCCGGGGCGACAAGTCGGTGCGTTACGAACGCGTGGCCCAGGCCATGGCGGCGGCCCAGCGCGCCGGTGTGCGAAAACTGGGTTTCATTACCGAACCATGAGCCGCGGACCAATACCTTCGCGCGGCTCATGCCAGATTGCACAGCCCCTCCAGGGAGTTGCTGCCGGCAACAGCCACCCGCTGGACAAAACTGATTCACCACTCGTCGAAAGCGACCTGCTGCTGCAGGGCCAACGCGAAATCCGAATCGCACACAACGGCGTCACCTACCGGCTGCAGGCAACGCGGCTGGGCAAACTCATCCTCACCAAATAAAAAAACCGGCCAACGAGGCCGGTTTTGCATTCCGCAGGGTGCGATCGGTCGATCAGAGTCCCAGGGCGGCGATGCCAGCCTTGGCAATCTGCGCATCCTCGCTGGACTTCACACCGCTCACGCCCACAGCGCCTATGCACTGGCCGTCCTTGATGATGGGCACGCCACCCTCCAGCATGCCTTCAATGGCGGGTGCACTCAGGAAGGACACGCGCCCCTGGTTGATCACATCCTCGTACGACTTGCTTTCACGGCGACCCATGGCAGCGGTGTGGGCTTTGGCCGGGGCAATGTGGGCAGAAATCGCAGGGCAGCCGTCCAGGCGCTGCAGCCACAGCAAGTGCCCGCCATCGTCAACGATGGCGATGGTCACCGCCCAGTGGTTCTTCAGCGCTTCGGCTTCTGCGGCGGCCGCAATGGCCTTGATGTCTGCAAGTTCGAGCACGGACTTGGTTTTCATGAACTTTTCCTTTTCACGGGTCTCAAAATCGGCGAAGGCGCAAGCTTAAACGTTTTGATGCATGAGCATCGCTGGCGCCCGTAGAATGCCCTATCGTTTCACTGAGGAGCAAAAAGCAATGACCGACCAGACCCAAAGCTACGGCCGTTTCGGCACTTCCGCTGCACTGCAGCAGCGCAACCGGGTGCTGCGCAACACCTACTGGCTGCTGGCCTTGAGCATGCTGCCCACCGTTCTGGGTGCATGGATCGGCGTGTCCACCGGCATCACCGCCTCCCTTTCGGGGGGGCTGGGCCTGGTGGTCTTCCTCGCTGGCGCCTTCGGCTTCATGTTCGCCATCGAAAAAACCAAGAACTCCGCCGCGGGCGTTCCCGTGCTGCTGGCCTTCACCTTCTTCATGGGGCTGATGCTCTCGCGCATGCTGGCCATGGTTCTGGGTTTCAAGAACGGTGCCGACCTGATCATGACCGCCTTTGGCGGAACCGCAGGCGTCTTCCTCATCATGGCCAACCTGTCCACCGTCATCAAGCGTGACCTCGAAGGCTTGAGCAAGTGGCTCTTCATGGGTGCCGTCGTGCTGCTCGTCGGCGGCATCATCAACGTGTTCGTCGGCAGCCCCATCGGCATGGCTGTGCTCAGCGTCATGGCCATCGGTATCTTCAGCGCCTTCCTGCTGGTGGACCTCAAGCGCATCCTTGATGGTGGCGAAACCAACTACATCAGCGCCACTTTGGGCCTGTACCTCAGCCTGTTCAACATCTTCCAAAGCTTGCTGGCCCTTCTGGGCCTGTTTGGCGGCGAACGCGACTGACCACTCCTTTGCTGGTGCGTCCAGCAAGCGTCAGCCGGGGGCCCTTGCGGCCCCTTTTTCTTGGCCACCGGTCAAGTTTGTTCACGAATCGCCGAAAATCTTTCTATGCAGGCTCACTTCCCTCTTCCCACAAGCCGTGCCCGCGCGGCACTGTGGTTGCCCTTGTTGCTGCTCCTGGCTGGTTGCGACCAATTGGGCATAGAAACGCCCGCCATGACGGCGGCCAAGAAAGAGTCCGAGGGCCGCGCCATTGGTAGCGCCTGCCGCCACGCGGTGCGCAGCATCGAAGACTGCTACAGCAAGAACCCCAAGGCTCCCAAGGCGGCCATCTTCGAGGGCTGGCGCGAGATGGACGGCTACATGCGTGAAAACGACATCGCAGGCATGCCCTACCAGGGCGAAGCCGCCGCCGACGCAAACAAGTCAGAGCCGCAGCAGGGTGACAGCAAAGAAACGCAACCCGCCAAGGACGCCGCCAGCGGACAAAGCGCCGGAGCCGCCAAGACGGGCCAGGCACCTTCATCGGCCACGCCGCCCACGGGCGGCATCCCACTCATCCAGGGCCTGCCTCAACGCCCCAACATCGCACCTGCACGCTGAAAACAGGCTCAGCGCTCGAAGACCGCGATGCTCTCGACGTGCGCCGTGTGGGGGAACATGTTCACCACACCCGCCGCCGTGCAGCGGTAACCCGCCTGGTGCACGAACAGTCCCGCATCCCGTGCCAACGTAGCCGGGTTGCAGCTGACGTAGACGATGCGCTTGGGTGCCACCCAGGGCCGTCCATCGGGCGTGGAGGGTGCAGGTTGCCCCGCCAACTGTGCCTGGTGGATGTCGGCAATGGCTTTCGCCAGGGCAAAAGCCCCTTCACGCGGAGGGTCCACCAGCCACTTGTCAGCCACACCATCGGCCACCAGCATTTCGGGTGTCATTTCGAACAGGTTGCGCGCCACAAAACTTGTCGGCGCCAGCCCTGCTTGCGTCTCACGGTTGCGAGCCAGGTTCTCACCTGAGCGTGCCACCAACGCCGAGCTGCCTTCAATGCCCAGCACCTCGGCAGCCTGCGTGGCCAGCGGCAGCGTAAAGTTGCCCAGGCCACAAAACCAGTCAATCACGCGCTCTTGCCTGCCCACATTCAACAAGCGCAGCGCTCGCGACACCAACACCCGGTTGATGTGCGGATTCACCTGGGTGAAATCCGTGGGCTTGAACGGCATGGTAATGCCGAACTCCGGCAGGCTGTAAGACAGTTCCGGCGTGTCCGCTTGGTCGTCCAGCAGATGCACCGTATCCGGCCCCTTGGGCTGCAACCACCATTGAATGGGCAGCACCTCGTTGCTGTTGTCGCGAGCAAACGCCCGCAGAGCATCCTTGTCAGCCTGGCTCAGCGGCTCCAGGTGGCGCAGCACGAGGGCGGTCACATTGTCACCGCAGGCCAACTCAATCTGTGGGCAGGTCTCCCGTGCCTCCATGCCATGAATCAGCTTGCGCAGCGGCAGCAACAACGCACTCACGTGCGGAGGCAGCACATGGCAAACGGACATATCTGCCACGTAGCGGCTCTTGCGCTCGTGGAACCCCACCAGCACTTCACCCTTCTTGTGCACGTAGCGTACTGAAAGGCGCGCCCGGTAACGGTACCCCCAAGAAGGCCCGGCAATTGGTCGCAGCAATGTTTCCGCCTTCACCTTGCCCAAGTGCCACAGGTTGTCTTCCAGCACGCGTTGCTTGGTGGCCACCTGCGCCGCAGGCTCCAGGTGCTGCATCTTGCAGCCACCGCAGGCACCTGCGTGCAAGCCAAAATGCGGGCATTTGGGTGCAACCCGCTGAACTGATTCGCGGTGAATCTCGGTCAGCGTCGCCTGTTCCCACTGGTTCTTCTTGCGGTGGGTCTGCGCACTCACCCATTCGGTGGGCAACGCACCATCGATGAAAACGACCTTGCCATCCGGCTTGCGCGCCACGCCCTGGGCTTCCAGGTCGAGCGATACGACCTCCAGCCAACCGTTGGGCGCTTTTGCAGGCACCCCTTCGCCCGGCACCTCTGGCGCCACTTGCAAATCAGCGGTCTCCATCAGCGCGCCGGCAGGTGTTTGAGCGGATCGACCGGCTTGCCCTGGCGGCGCACCTCGAAATGCAGTTTCACTCGGTCGGCGTCGCTGCTGCCCATCTCGGCAATCTTCTGGCCCTTGCGGACGGTCTGGTCCTCGCGCACCAGCAAGGCCTGGTTGTGAGCGTAAGCCGTCAAGTAGGTGTTGTTGTGCTTCAAAATGACCAGGTTGCCATACCCGCGCAAACCTGCACCGGCGTACACCACCCGGCCGTCTGCAGCAGCCACAACGGTATCACCGGCCTTGCCACCAATGCCCACCCCTTTGTTGCGGGATTCATCGAACACGTCGATCACAGGCCCGGAGGCTGGCCACATGAAGGCCACCTCTTCAGAGGCAGCCACTGCCGAGCCCTGGCCAGACGCTGGTGCAGGCGCAGCCGTGGCACTGCTGCTGCCAGCAGCCCCCAAAGGCTGCCCTTGAACCGCAGAACTGCTGACGGCATTTGCCGTGGTGCCAGTAGCGGCTGCAGGAGCAGCTGCGGAGGTACTGGCTTGCGGCGGCACCACACGCAGCACCTGCCCCACCTCGATCAAATTGGGGTTGACGATGCCGTTCCATGCCTGAATGTCGCGCCAACTTTGGCCCGTCTCCAGGCCAATGCGCATCAGCGTGTCACCGGGGCGCACGGTGTAATAGCCCGGCTTGCCAGCGTTCTCGGCACCAGGCGGCAATGCCTGGGCTGCTGGAGCGCTCGCGCCACCACCCGTGCGGTCTAGCACCGGGGCGCGCTGCGCCGGTTTTTGCGGGGCAGCACACGCCCCCAGCAGAGCCACCGCCACAACGGCCGCCCCCCAATTGATCATGCGCGTGTGGCGCGGCAACTTGGCCTTAGCCAACGGCCGCCACAGCGGAACCGTGTGTTCCATTCAATACCTCATCCTGAAATCAAAAAGCCGACGACTGAGCGCCGGACAGCGCCCTGATCAGGCCACACCCGATTTTAGAGGCACGAACAGCACGGCCTCCAGGATGTTACGTACGTACCCGTTGGGCGTGCGGTCAATCACTACCAGGCTCTGGCGCCCTGGACTCAGTTCAGCAGGTGCCACCAGCCGCCCACCCACGGCAAGCTGGTCCAGCCAGGCCTGGGGAATGGACTCCCCACCCGCCGCAGAAACAATGCCCGCATAGGGGGCCCCCGACGGAAACCCCAGCATCCCATCGCCAAGAATCAGGTGCACATTCGGCAGGCGCATGGGCCGCAGGTTTTCCCTGGCTTTTTCGTGCAGACCACGCAGCCGTTCCATGCTGTACACCTCGGCCGCCAGGTGTGAAAGCAGCGCAGCCTGGTAACCGCAGCCCGTGCCAATTTCGAGCACACGCCCCATGGGCACGGCCCGCCCCTCGCAGAGCAGCTCCAGCATCCGCCCCACCACACTGGGTTTGGAAATGGTTTGCCCCAAGCCAATGGGCAAGCTGGTGTCCTCGTAGGCCTGTGGCACCAAGGCGGAATCAACGAAGCAGTGCCGCTCCACCGTGGCAAAGGCCTGCTGCACCCGTGGATTCTGCAAGCCCTGGGCCGCCAGCTTGCGTACCATGGCCTGCCTGAAGGCCGCTGAATCCAGGCCCGTGCCCGTTGGCACGGGAATGGGGGCCCTTGCCGGAGGGCGCACCATAGAGGTGCTGGCCTGCGCCGGTGCGCGCACTGGAGCAGAAGGCGCCGCAACCACCGACCCCAAGCGCGCCGGAAACGCAGGGCGCGGCCGCCCCACCCCATCGGGAGGTTTTCCAGCCGAAGAGCCCTGCCGGCTCACCGTGCCTCCACACGGCTTTGCGCCGAGAACTGCGCCACGGACTGCGCCCAATAGGCCAACCGGGAATGATCGGTCAAGTCAATCTGAAGGGGCGTGACCGAAACATGGCCCTGCGCCGTTGCATGGAAATCGGTGCCCTCCGTTTCGTCACGGGCAGCGCCTGCGCCACCTATCCAATACATCGTTTCGCCGCGAGGGCTGACCTGCGTGATCACAGGCTCCGCCGCATGGCGACGCCCCAGGCGCGTGACCTTGGGGCCCCGCACCTCATCAAGAGGAAGGCAGGGAATGTTCACGTTCAACAGCCACGGGTCTACGTGCCCGCCCGTTGCTGCCTGCGCATACGTCATGGCAGAAGGTGCCAGATAAGCCACCAGTTCGCGTGCCTTCGCAACTGCCACATCCAGGTGCCGCCACCCTTTCTCGGTCTGCGAGAAAGCAATCGCAGGCACCCCGAAGAGATAACCTTCCATGGCAGCACCCACGGTCCCGGAATAGATCGTGTCGTCGCCCATATTGGCGCCGTTGTTGATGCCAGATACCACGATGTCGGGCCTGTAACCGAGCAAACCCGTCAAAGCAATGTGAACACAATCGGCCGGGGTGCCATTGACGTAGCGGAACCCGTTGGGTGCCGTCTGCACGTACAAGGGCGAATGGAGCGTCAGTGCATTCGACTTGGCACTGTTGTTCTGCTCCGGCGCCACCACTTCCACATCCCCCAGTTCGCACAATGCGTCATACAGCGCGCGAATACCCGGGGCCTGGTAACCATCGTCGTTGGACAGAAGAATCTTCATTGCCGTTCATTGTAGGCGTGCACGGCACGTGGTCACCCCGGGGACAAGCGCTACTGGTTGCGCCGTTTCACGCTGCCTATCATCCACCTGCAAAAACGGAACACCTTTTGAAGGAGACGAGCGTGCAAGCCTGGCTGTGTGAGAACCCCGTGGGCGTCGACGCCCTGGAATGGAAGAGTCTGCCCATGCCCGCTCCACGCGCGGGTGAAGTGCTGTTGGAGATCAAGGCCGCGAGTCTCAACTTCCCGGACCTGCTCATCGTGCAGAACAAGTACCAGATGAAGCCAGCGCTACCCTTCGTACCGGGTTCGGAATACTCTGGCACCGTATTGGCCTTGGGCGAAGGGGTCACACACCTCAAGGTTGGGCAAGCAGTGGCCTGCCTCAGTGGCACTGGCGGCTTCGCCACCCACACACTGGCGCCAGCCCACCTGTGCATGCCTTTGCCAGAGGGCTTTAACCTTGTGGACGCTGCAGCGTTCATCATGACCTACGCCACCAGTTATCACGCGCTGATGGACCGGGCCGCGCTCCAACCCGGAGAGACCGTGCTGGTGCTGGGTGCGGCAGGCGGTGTAGGCACAGCAGCCATACAAATTGCCAAGCAGGCAGGCGCGCGGGTGATTGCCGCCGCATCCAGCGACGACAAATGCGCCCTGTGCCAAAAAGCTGGCGCTGACGCCACCATCAACTACAGCACCCACACACCTGAAGGCTCACTGCGCGATCAGATCAGGGCCCTCACCGATGGCAGGGGCCCTGACGTGGTTTACGACCCCGTGGGCGGGAACTTTGCGGAGCCGGTGTTCCGTTCGATCGCATGGCGCGGACGCTATTTGGTGATTGGCTTTGCGGGCAGCCCCATTCCCAGCCTGCCGCTGAACCTGCCCCTGCTGAAAGGCGCTTCACTGGTGGGCGTGTTCTGGGGCGACTTCGCCAAGCGGGAACCCAAAGCCAACACAGCTATGCTTCAAACCCTGGCGGACTGGTACATGCAGGGCAAGATCAAACCTGTGGTTGATCAAACCCTCCCCATGAGCGAACTCAAAACCGCCTACGCCTTGATGGGACAGCGTCGGGTCAGAGGCAAGCTGGTGTTGGTGACTGATAAATAGCTATCGCAAAAAACTCACCCGCAACAAGACAAAAAGCCCGGCGACTGCCGGGCTTTTTGCGTAACCAACTGGGGTGGCTGATGGGACTCGAACCCACGACGACCAGAATCACAATCTGGGACTCTACCAACTGAGCTACAGCCACCGTAGCCTTAAATTATAACGCGCTTTTCAGCTCAAAAGGCCATCACTCTGGCTTGCCTTCTTCTTTTTTCGGCATGACCTGCACTTTGTAGTGTGCACGCAGCGCCTGCAGGTAGGCCTGAGCTTCGGCTTGTGTCCACATTTGGCCGAGTTGTGCGAGTTCCTGGGCGGCAGCTTCGGTGCTGGGCGCTTCACGGTCCAGCACACGGTTGACGCGGACAACCATGTAGCCGTCGTTACCCAAATCCGCCCCGGTCCAGGCCGCAACATTGGCGCCAGCAGGCACCGAGAGGGCAGCCGTCACAGCAGGAATGGGCAAACCTTGCACATTGGTGCGGGAAATCACCACCGCCGCACGCAGGTTGGCGCCATCAGGCTGCGCTTTCCAGGCTTGCAGCTTGGCCTTGCCTTCTGCCTTGGCCAGTTCCAGCGCTCGCTGTTGAACAAGCCGCTCGCGAACCTGTTGCTTCACCTCGTCCAGTGCCAGCGTGTGCGCGGGACGGTGCGCCACCACACGCGCAGCAGCCATCTGGTTCGTTCCGGTTTCAATGGCCTCGGTGTTGGTCTTTTGACGCAAGGCATCTTCCGAGAAAACCGCAGCCAACAGGCGCGGCGAAGCCAGGACAGCGTCCTTGCCAGAGGCGGCCGTACCGCTGCGCAACACGCCTTTCGCCTTGTGAATGGGAAGTCCCAGCTTCTGGGCAGCAGGATTCAGGCTGTCGCCGTTCTCATAGACCAGGTTGCTGAAGTCCTCGGCGAACTCGGCGAAGCGGCGCTGCGCTTGCTGGCGCTTGAGCTCATCCTCCAGCTTGGCACGGACAGCCTCAAAGGGCTGTGGCGCAGGCCGGCGCACGTCAGTGAGTTGGATGATGTGGTAGCCGAACTCGCTTTCCACCACATCAGAAATTTGCCCCTTTTCAAGCGCAAACACTGCATCCTCGAAAGGCTTGACCATTGCACCTCGCGCAAAGAAGTCAAGATCACCGCCACTGGCGGCAGAGCCCGGATCTTGTGACTTGGCCTTGGCCAGTTCAGCAAACTTGTTCGGTGACTTCTTCACCTCATCGAGCAAAGCCTGCGCCTGCGCCTTGACAGCAGCCTTTTGTTCCGCCGTGGCCTTGGGGTCCACTGTCAGCAGGATGTGCCGGGCCCGGCGCTGCTCTTGCTGCGCGAGTGCGGCGTTGTTCTGCTCGTAGTAGGCACGCAGGTCGTCTTCGCTCAAACGTATGTTGCGCACCACGGCGTCAAGGTCGAGCACCAAATACTCCAGATCAACCTGCTCGGGCGCCTGGAACTGCACCTGGTTGTCTTGGTAATAGCTCTGTACATCCGCATCAGTGACTTTGACGGATGCGGCGAAGTCACGCGGCTGGAAGTGAGCCACTTGCACTTCACGGCGCTCAAAGTAGGCACGCAAGGCGGGCTCGGAAGCGCCTGCGGTGGCAAAGCCGGAGACGCTGACGCCTTGCGCAACCTGGCGGCGCGCGATGTCGGCACGGACGTTGGCCTCGAACATCTCGGGCGTCATTCCCTGGGCACGCAGGAGTTCGCGGTAACGCTCGGCGTCCAGCGTGCCATCGGCCTTGCGCAACGATGCGATGGACGGATCTTGCGTCAGCTCGCGGGCCAAACGCTGGTCGGAGGCGACCATGTGCGCATCCTGCGCGGCCAGCGCCAGCACGCGGTCGTTGACCATGCGCTCGAGCGTACCCAAGCGGGCCTGCTCAGACTCCAGGATGGAGCGGTCAATGCCCGGCATGGATGCCGCCATGCGATCCACCTCGTTGCGGTGAGCCGCCTCCCACTCCTGCCGGGTGATTTCCACCTTGCCGATCTTGGCCACGACGTCGGTGGACTCGCGGAACCGGCTGTAGCCCTCAATGCCAAACAGCACGAAGGACGGGATGATCAACAACATGAGGAAGCCCATGAGGAACTTCATGTTGCTACGGAAGAAATCAAACATACGTGTGCAACCTGCAACAAAAAAGGCGAACCCCTGTTCGCCTTTCGTGTGGGTGGTGGGTGCTGAGGGGTTCGAACCCCCGACCTACGCCTTGTAAGGGCGCCGCTCTACCAACTGAGCTAAGCACCCCACCGAAACTGTGACCCGAATCTTACTTGATTGCGTCTTTCAACGCTTTGCCAGGACGGAACTTTGGAATTTTAGCCGCTTTGATCTTGATGGCCGCGCCGGTACGGGGATTGCGGCCGGTTCTGGCGGCGCGCTTGGTCACGGCAAAGGAGCCGAAACCCACCAGCGAAACAGTGCCGCCCTTCTTCAGCGTGGTGCGCACTGCCGCCAGCGTGGCGTCCAGCGCCCGGGTAGCTGCGGCTTTGGAAATGTCGGCACTGGTGGCGATGTGATCAACGAGTTCAGACTTGTTCACCGAATATCCCCTCATGAAAATTTCGTTTATGAGTTCCTGACCTCGTGCGGTTTGCCCGCGCGACGGCACAAGGAAATGGATTCTAGGTCTGCACCTGCATTGACGGAAATGCCCCAGCGGAACGCATGGCTGTCAGCTACATGTCAGGGCCCGCGCGATTGCCTGACCCAGGTCCTGAGTGCTTGCTGTGCCACCTATGTCAGGCGTGCGAGGACCGCCGTTGGCCGGGTCAAGCACCGTCTCGATCGCCTTGAGCACGGCGTCGTGGGCTTCACGGTACCCGAGGAAGTCGAGCATCATGGCGCCGCACCATATTTGCCCGATGGGGTTGGCGATGTTGCGGCCAGCGATATCCGGCGCCGAGCCATGCACCGGTTCGAACAGCGACGGGAACCTGCGGTCGGGGTTGAGGTTGGCGCTGGGCGCGATGCCGATCGTGCCGGTACAGGCAGGGCCCAGATCGCTCAGGATGTCACCAAACAGGTTGCTGGCCACCACCACGTCGAAGAAGTCTGGCCGTTGCACGAAGTGCGCGGTGAGGATGTCGATGTGGAACTTGTCCACCTTCACGCCGGGGTAGGCCCTGGCCATCTCGATGACGCGCTCGTCCCAGTAGGGCATGGTGATGGCGATGCCGTTGCTCTTGGTGGCGCTGGTGAGGTGTTTTTTAGGACGGCTTTGTGCCAGCTCAAAGGCGAACTTCAGCACGCGGTCCACCCCCACGCGGGACATCACCGTCTCCTGCATCACGATTTCGCGCTCGGTGCCTGGGTACATCCGCCCACCGATGCTGGAGTATTCGCCCTCGGTGTTTTCTCGCACGATGTACATATCAATTTCACCGGGCTGGCGAAGCGATCCATCGCGACGCACCACTGGCGCGATGATGCCGGGCATGAGCCGTGCGGGACGCAGGTTCACGTATTGATCAAACTCGCGGCGGAACAGCAGGAGGGAACCCCAGAGGGAGATGTGATCGGGAATCTTCTCGGGCCAGCCCACGGCGCCAAAGTAGATGGCGTCGTGCCCGCCAATCTGCTCTTTCCAGTTGTCGGGCAACATCTTGCCGTGCTTTTCAAAGTAATCCCAGCTGGAGAAGTCGAAATGGTCGAACTGCAGGTCGATGCCAAAGCGGCTCGCCGCCGCTTCCATGACCTTTATACCTTCGGGCATGACCTCCTTGCCGATGCCGTCGCCGGCGATGACTGCGATGCGCTTCCTGCTCATATGGACTCCTCTGGAACGCTGAAGGCACGTTGTTGATACCTTTAGCTTAGCCAGAAACTGGGAAATAATCTTTCAATTGATTATTTCCATCAGGGAAACAAATGGAACGATCGGACCTGGAACTGGTGCAAGCCATCAGACTGCACGGGAGCATGGCGGGCGCAGCCCAGAGACTGCGGCTGGCACCTTCGGTGGTGACAAAGCGCCTGGCGGCACTCGAACTGAAACTGGGGTTGCGGCTCTTCCAAAGAACGACCCGCCACGTGAGCCCCACGCCTGAAGGTGAAACCCTTTGCGAGCGCGCAGCCGCCCTGCTGCAAGGCTTCAAGGATGCCGAAGAGGAACTCCAAGAACGCCAGTCCGAACCAGCGGGCCTGATCCGTCTCGCGGCGACATTTGGCTTTGGCAGGAGATGGCTGGGCCCCAGTTTGGCGGCGTTTCAGGAACGGCACCCCAAACTGCAAATTCAGCTACAGCTCACCGAGTCTCTGCCTGACCTTTCCCGAGAAGGGCTGGATGGAGCGGTGTGGTTGTGGAATGCCCCGGAACACCGGGCTGCGGAATGGGTGTCGCGGCGGCTTGCCAGGAATCAGCGGGTGCTGGTTGCAGCACCAAGCTACCTTGAGAAACATGGCAAGCCAACCGCCCCGGGCGACTTGTCGCAACACGTTTGCCTGATCATCAGAGAGAACAGCAGCGACCCCAGCCAACGGTTTGACAGCTGGCTGCTCAAGGGCCCTGGGGGCAAACGCGCCTGGGTGCCTGTGCACGGCCCCCTGTCGAGCAACTCCGGCGAAATGGTCCGCGACTGGTGCATAGCCGGACACGGCATCATGCTGCGCAGCCTGTGGGACGTAGCACCCTTGCTAGCCAGCGGTGCCCTGGTACAGGTGTTGCCAGGACACACCATGCCAGACGCGGATGTGCACTGGCTGGCACCGTTTCGCCCACAGGTGCCTCGCCGAATCCGCCTGCTGGTGGATCACCTCCAGCAGACCTTCAAGCACGAACCTTGGCGAAACTGATGGGTCAGCGCGCCGGGGGCCTGACCACGAGACTCACGCCGAGCGCCGTGAGCGCCGTGCCAGCGATGGTCACCGCCGTGATCGGTTCACTGAACAGGAACCACGCGATGATGGCCGTGCAAGGCGGCACCAGGTACATGAGACTGGTCACCGACGCTGCCGCACCGCGCTGAATGAGCATGTACAACAGCGAACTGCCGCCCAATGTAAGGCCAAGCACCGACCACGCCATGGCGCCGATGAGTTCACCGTTCCAACCCATGCCCTCGGTTTCCAGCAATGCAAGAGGTAAGGTGACCACGAAAGCTGCTGCAAGCTGAACGGTATTGGCGCTGCGCACATCGCAAGGCTTGACGTGACGCTTCTGATACAGCGTGCCGATGGTGATGCTGAACAGGGCCAGCACCGCGAACGAAAGGTTGAGCCAGGTTGCGGTATCGCCAGGCCCACCTGCTCCGAACTTGCGGGAAACCACCAGCACCAGGCCGGTAAACCCGAGGGTGAGCCCCACCCACTGGCGGCGCGTAACGTGCCCGCCCGTGGCTGACAGCCACACAGCGGTAAGCACGGGTTGCAGCCCGACCACCAGCGACGACAGGCCCGAGCCCATGCCCGCCTTCACAGCGGCCCACACGCCACCAAGATAACCCGCGTGCATGAGCACGCCGACGACGCTCAGGTGAAGCCACTGCTCACGGCTCTTGGGCCAAGCCACCTTGGCCACCAGAATCCACGGCAAAAAGCAGAGTATCGACAGCGCATAGCGCCACGCCAGAAACGACATGGGTGGCGCATGCGGCATACCGTAACGGGCAACGATGAAACCCGTGCTCCAGATGAGCACGAAAACGCCTGGCATGGCGCGCAGCCAAGCGTTGTCAGGAGCGGAACCAGACATGAGGGGAAGGCTTTCTCAGCGCACCTTGGCCCGGATCTCAGGCAAGGCTTTCTGCAGGTAATAGACCATGGACCAGACGGTGAGCACCGCCGCGATCCAGATCAGCACCGTGCCCCACTGGCGTGTGTCAATCAAACCGAAAAGGCGGCCGTCGTAGAGCAGAAAAGGAATGGCCACCATCTGCGTGGTGGTCTTGAGCTTGCCGATCATGTGCACGGCAACGCTCTTGTTGGCGCCGATCATGGCCATCCACTCGCGCAGGGCAGAGATGGCAATCTCCCGGCCGATGATGATGAGCGCCACGAAGACGTCTGCACGATCCAGGTGAACCAGCACCAGAACGCAGGCACAGACCAGGAACTTGTCGGCCACCGGGTCGAGGAATGCACCGAACGATGAGGTCTGGTTGAGGCGGCGGGCCAGGTAGCCATCGGCCCAGTCCGTCAATGCGAACACCACGAACAGCACGGTGGCGACCAGGTTCTGCATCTGCAACGTGAGCCCCGGCAGGTAGAACACGGCCACGATGAGGGGAATGGCCACGATGCGTGCCCACGTGAACAGTGTTGGCAGATTGAAGAACATGTGTGTGATTATGCGTGGACTTCAGTGCAGGGCGCGGTAGATGGCTTCGGCCAGATCGGCGGAGATGCCTTCGACGGTGCAAAGGTCTTCGACACTGGCATTTGCAACGCCGCGCACACCACCAAAGCGCTGCAGCAGGCGTGCGCGCTTCTTGGGGCCTACGCCGGGAATGTCCTCCAGCTTGCTGCCGCCCGTGCGGGCCTTGGCGCGCTGGGCACGCATGCCTGTGATGGCGAAGCGGTGAGCCTCGTCGCGGATTTGCGCCACCAGCATGAGCGCGGCCGAATCGGCCCCCAGGTAGACCTTTTCGCGGCCATCGGCAAACACAAGTTCTTCCAGGCCCACCTTGCGGCCCTCACCTTTTTCAACACCGACAATGCGCCCGAGATCCAGCCCGAGGGACTCGAACACCTCGCGAGCCACACCCACCTGGCCCTTGCCGCCGTCGATGAGAACGATATCTGGCATACGGGCACCGCCAACCGTCTTGTTCGCGTCGCCCGACTCGCGCAGGGCCTGGGCAAGCTTGCCGTAGCGGCGTTCCAGCACTTGTCGCATGGCAGCGTAATCGTCCCCTGGGGTGATGCCGTCGATGTTGTAGCGGCGGTACTGGCTGCCCTGCATCTTGTGGCCTTCGAACACGACGCAAGACGCCATGGTGGACTCACCCGCCGTATGCGAGATGTCGAAACACTCGATGCGCAGGGCATCCAGCGCGTCATCAGGTAGATCGAGCGCCTGGGCCAGCGCGCGCGTGCGTGCCTGCTGCGAGCCCTCCTCTGAAAGCAAGCGGGCCAACTGCAGATCGGCGTTCTTCTGCGCCAGTTCCAGCCACACACGGCGGTGCTCGCGCGGGTTGAACACGGCGTGCAGGCGCATGCCACTTTGCTCGCCCAGCAGTTCCAGCAAGCCCTGTTCGACGGGCGCACCCAGCACCAGCACGGGCGGCGGCGCGGCCTGTGTGTAGTGCTGGGCAATGAAGGCCTCCAGCACCCGCTGCTCAACGGTTGCTACGTGGGAGTCAACCGGTCCTGCCGCGGCCTCCTCCAAGCCGCCTGCATCGGCGTCAGCATCCAGCGCCGCCAACACGACACCCTCTTCCACGTGGGCGGGAAAATAAGGCCGGTCCCCCAGGTGGCGCCCGCCGCGCACCATGGCCAGGTTCACACAGGCGCGCCCGCCGTGTACCTTCACAGCGAGGATGTCCACGTCCTGGTCGCTGGTGCTTTCCATGGCCTGCTGGTGCAGCACGGTGGACAGCGCCTTGATCTGGTTGCGCACCTCGGCAGCCTGTTCAAACGCCAGATTTTCGGCGTGGGCCAGCATGCGCTGCTCCAGCTCGTCGAGCACGGTCTGCGTTTCGCCGCGCAGGAAGGCGCTGGCGCTGCGCACATCGGCAGCGTAGTCGGCCGCCGAGACCAAGCCCACGCAAGGACCCGAGCAACGCTTGATCTGGTACAGCAGACAAGGCCGCGTGCGGTGGTTGAACACCGTGTCTTCGCACGTGCGCAGGCGGAACACCTTTTGCAGCAGTTGGATGGTTTCCTTGACCGCCCAGGCATTGGGGTAAGGGCCGAAGTACTGGTGCTTCTTTTCAACCGCGCCCCGGTAGTAGGACATGCGGGGAAAGTGCTCGGGCCGCGCTTGTGGGTCCGCCGCAGCTGGCGTCTGCTCAAAAGCGGGCGTCCATGTGCTGGCACTCAGGCGCAGGTAGGGGTAGCTTTTGTCATCCCGAAAAAGAATGTTGAAACGCGGCTGCTGCGTCTTAATGAGGTTGTTTTCCAGCAGCAGGGCCTCGGCCTCGGAGCGCACCACGGTGGTTTCCATGCGCGCGATCTTGCTGACCATGTGGCCGATGCGCGTGCCGTCGTGGCTCTTCTGGAAGTAGCTGGAAACGCGCTTCTTCAGGTCGCGTGCCTTGCCCACGTAGAGCAGCATGCCGGCGGCGTCAAAATAGCGGTAGACGCCCGGCAGCGACGGCAAGGCAGCCACGGCCTTGAGCAACTCTTCGGGATGGGATGCACTCATGGAAACCCGATTGTCGCACCGCGATGACGCCCTTCTCCCCGGGGCGACAATAGGGGCATGCAAGACGCACGCGACCTCCCCCGTCTGACCTGGGACATCTTCTGCCATGTGATTGACAATTGGGGCGACCTGGGCGTGTGCTGGCGGCTAACAGCACAGTTGGCCGAACGCGGACAGCGGGTGCGCCTTTGGGCTGACGACAGCGGGCCTTTGAGCTGGATGGCCCCCGGAGCGCGCGAGGGGCACTGGCCAGGCGTGGAGGTGCATGACTGGCCGCGTGCAGACGCGAACGCCACCCCGCCATCTGTGCGGCCCGGCGACGTTTTGGTGGAGGCCTTCGGCTGTGAGATACAGCCGCAATGGGTACAAGCGCTGCAGCCGTCCGGCGACGGCCGCGTCTGGCTGAACCTGGAGTACCTGAGCGCCGAGGCCTATGTCGAACGCTGCCATGGCCTGCCGTCGCCTGTGCTGAGCGGCCCATTGGCGGGACGCACCAAATGGTTCTATTACCCGGGATTTTCAAAGAGCACGGGCGGACTGCTGCGTGAGACCGGTCTGCTGGAGCGCCAAAGCAGGTTCGATCGCGACCAGTGGCTGTGCGGCCATAACATCGCCAACGGAGGCTCCCCTGTCGTTTCGCTGTTCTGTTACGAACCACCCGCCCTGCCCGCCCTGTTGCGCCTGCCCGAGCTTGCAAAAGCGCACTGGTTGGTGGCGCCTGGGCGTGCCGAAGCGGCCTTTGCAAGCGCAAACACCCCAGGCACCCGTGGCACGGTGCTGAAACATTTGCCCCAAACCGAATTCGACCACCTGCTGTGGGCCTGCGACCTGAACTTCGTGCGGGGCGAAGACTCCTTGGTACGCGCCTTGTGGGCGGGCAAGCCTTTTGTCTGGCAGATCTACCCTCAGCACGATGACGCACACCATGCCAAGCTCGACGCCTTCCTGGACTGGCTGCAGGCCCCAGCGTCGCTGCGCGCGTTTCACCAGACCTGGAACGGTGCAAGCACCGCTCCTTTGGCGGCGCCAGCACTGGATGAATGGCAAGAATGCGCCCAGGCTGCCCGGGAACGGCTGCTGCAACAGGACGACTTGCTCACGCAATTGTTGGGCTTTGCCATGGAAAAACGCTAAAATATATGGTTTTGCGAGCCTGCCTAGCCGGGTGGACCAGAGCCACAAGGTGCACGCAGCCGCCCCGCCGCGCGCCTAGGCAGAGTGCCCAGCCCGAGCGGCACAACCCCCTGGAAACACCATGAAAATCGCTCAAGAAATCCGCGCTGGCAACGTGATCATGCACGGCAAAGACCCCATGATCGTCCTGAAGACCGAATACGCCCGCGGCGGCCGTGGCGCGGCCACCGTGCGCATGAAGCTCAAGGGCCTGCTGGGCAACATCGGCACCGAAGTCGTCTTCAAGGCCGACGACAAGATCGACAACATCATTCTCGACAAGAAGGAGTGCACGTACTCCTACTTCGCCGACCCGATGTACGTCTGCATGGACGCCGACTACAACCAGTACGAAGTCGAAGCCGAAAACATGGGCGATGCGCTGAACTACCTGGAAGACGGCATGGCCGTTGAAGTGGTGTTCTACGACGGCAAGGCCATCTCCGTGGAACTGCCCACCAGCGTTGAACGTGAAATCACCTGGACGGAGCCTGCCGTGAAGGGCGACACGTCTGGCAAGGTGCTCAAGCCCGCCAAGATCGCCACCGGCTTCGAAGTAGCGGTGCCGCTGTTCGTTTCCCAGGGCGACCGCATCGAAATCGACACCCGCACCGGCGAATACCGCAAGCGCGTCTGAGGACAGTGCTCAACGGTTCAAAGGCAAGGAAGGCTCTTCGGAGCCTTTTTTGTTTTCTGTGACCGGCCCTTTGAACCCCACGACCTCGCTGGTATCCAATGACAGGCAGCCGATTCCGTCAGGTTGTCAGAAACTTCCCAAGAACATGCAGAACAACACCCACAACCTACAGTCGAGCCGGCTGGCCGACGCTGCCGTAGAAATGCACCTGATGGGGGACGGCAGCCACCCGCTCCAGCCGGACGCCTATCGCCTGGCATTCGCCGATTCTGAGTTCCTGCTGCGGCGTGAAACACGTGGCATCCGCTTTCAGTTGGAACTGCTCAAGCCCGATCTGGCACAGCATGCGCATGGCATCGAGAACACCATCGTGGTGTTTGGCAGTGCGCGCTTTCGGGAACCGGATGACGCCCAACAGCAACTGGCAGACGCCCAGGCCAGCGGCGACACCAAGGCCATACACCGTGCGCAGGCGCTGGTGCGCAACGCGCATTACTACGACAAGTCTCGCCGCTTCGCCCAGATGGTGGCCGACTACAGCCTGAGCTGCCCCAAGCAAGACCAGCTGCACATTGCCACCGGGGGTGGCCCCGGCATCATGGAGGCCGCCAACCGGGGGGCACACGACCGAGGCGTGCTCAACGTGGGCCTGAACATCCTGCTGCCACACGAGCAGTCGCCCAACCCGTACATCAGCCCCGAGTTGTGCTTCAAGTTCCATTACTTCGCCCTGCGCAAGATGCACTTCCTGATGCGTGCGAAGGCACTGGTGGCCTTCCCTGGCGGGTTTGGAACGCTGGACGAGCTGTTCGAGGTGCTGACGCTGGTTCAGTGCAAAAAGGCCAAGCCGGTACCGATTTTCCTGTTTGGCAGCGACTACTGGAAGCGCCTGATCAACTTTGACGTGCTGGTTGAAGAAGGCGCCATCTCTCCCGAAGACCTGGACCTGTTCCAGTACGTGGACGAACCAGAGGAAGCCTGGGAGGGCATCAAGCGCTTCTACAACCTGCCGGATCCTTGCCAAGTGGCCTGATAGCCACCGTGCCAACAACCTGCCGCTGCGCGGCAGGTTGCAGATCACATCGGGAACATGCGGAAGCAGGCAATGGCCACAAGGGTTGGGCCCAGTGCACCCAGGAACAGACTCTGAGCGGAGATGGCCCCCTCGTTGAACGTGCTCTTGAGAATGGACGCACCCGCAGGGTTGGGGGCGTTGGCAATGATGGTGAGGCCACCGCCAGTGACCGCGCCCGTGACCAGGGCGTACTTGAACTCGTCAGACAGACCGTCGACCAAAGACCCCAGATACGTCAAGGCGGCGTTGTCGGTGATCGCCGTCAGCGCTGTGGCACCGAAGTAAATCTGCGTTTCGTCCATCGACATCAACAGCGGTTGCAGCCACCACTGCTGCATGCCACCCAACACCACCAAACCGCCCAGGAAGAAGGCCACCAACAGCCCCTCACGCAGGATCAGGCGGTCTTGGAAAGCGGGGTAAGCGGTGGCCACGCCCATGAACAGCAAAAACACCGCGATGAAAGCCGCCGGATGGTGTGAGAAGACCACGATGCCCAGCAGAAAGAGCATGTGGACGGCCACCATCCAGCCCGGCACGCCGGTGTAGGGCGACTTGCTGGAGTACTCCATCAACTTGAGTTCACGGGCAAACAGGAAGGTGAGCACCGAGGCATTGATGAACACAGCCAGCGCAGCCTTCCAGCCGATGTGCGTCAGCATGTAGGTGGTGTCAAAACCCCATTTGCTGGCCACCATGAGGATGGGCGGTGCCGCGTACGGGGTGAGCGTGCCACCAATAGAAATGTTGACAAACAATGCGCCCAGCGCGGCGTATTGGAGCCGACGAGACGCCTTGGCGAACACGGTGTCCTTCATCAGAAGCGCGGCCAGCGTCATGGCAGCGGGTTCGGTGATGAACGAACCAAGAAGCGGGACGATGCCCAAGGCCGTGAAGAAGAAGGCCATGCTGCGCGGCAGCGGAATGACGCGCACAACGCCCTGCACCGCAGCCGACGCGGCCTGCAGCACCGGCCGGCTGCCCGCAACCACCATGATGGCGAACACAAACAGCGGCTCGGTGAAGTTGCGCGCATCCAGGTAGCCCAGAGCCTCGTCTTTGCCAACCATGAAGGCCATGGTGATCATGAACACCATGGCCCAGAAACCGAAGACGATTTCGACTTCGGCCAGCAGATGCCAGACACCGGCATGGGCAGGCCGGGTATGCGCAAGATGCTCGAAGAACTTGGTCGAGAAAGTGTGGATCAGGGCGAGCGCAAAAAGCGCGGCCGCCACCATCTGCACCGTGGTGGGTGACATGGATCAGTCTCCTGTTGTTGGGGGGTGACGCAGCACCCGTTGGCGGGTGATTGTAATTAGGCTGTCAATCGTCCTCGCCAGCCTGCAGTGCAGGTAACACGGACTGCACATCGGCACCTGGCAACGCCTCCACCTTTTTGAGCGCCCTGCCCATGGCTCGGCTGCGGACTTCTGCACTTTCGAGAGTGTTGAGGACGGTTTGCGTCTGGTTCTTGACCTTGGCCAGCACGTCACCAAACTTGCCAAACTCGGTCTTGACGGCGCCCAGCACCTGCCAGACTTCGCTGGAACGTTTCTCCAGCGCCAGGGTGCGAAAGCCCATCTGCAGCGCGTTGAGCATGGCCAGCAAGGTGGTGGGCCCCGCCAGGGTGACGCGGTGCTCGCGCTGCAAGGCTTCTACCAGGCCGGGACGGCGCAGCACCTCGGCGTAGAGTCCCTCGGTAGGCAGGAAAAGCAAAGCAAAGTCTGTGGTGTGCGGCGGCTCCAGGTATTTCTCGGCGATGGACTTGGCCTCCAAACGGACGCGGGCCTCCAGCGCCTTGGCTGCAGCATCCGCCGCAATCGGGTCGGCCACGCGTTGGGCTTCGAGCAGGCGCTCGTAGTCTTCGTTAGGGAACTTGGCGTCGATGGGCAACCAGACAGGTGTGCCGTCATCACCCTTGCCGGGCAGGCGGATGGCGAAATCCACCACATTGCGGCTACCGGGGCGCGTGGCCACCTGGGTGGCGTATTGCTCTGGGGTGAAAACCTGCTCCAGCAGCGCCGCCAATTGGGCCTCGCCGAACATGCCGCGCGTTTTCACGTTGGTGAGCAGGTGCTTCAGGTCGCCCACGCCAGCGGCCAGGCTTTGCATTTCGCCCAGGCCCTTGTGCACCTGCTCCAGGCGCTGCGCCACGTGCTGGAAGCTTTCCGCCAGCCGGGTTTCCAGCGTCTTGTGGAGTTTTTCGTCCACGGTGGCGCGCATTTCGTCCAGCTTGGTAGCGTTGCTCTGCTGCAGCTGGTTGAGCTGAGCTTCCAGCGTGGCGCGCACCTCGCCCAGCCGACGGGCATTGGCCTCGCTCAAGGCCTGTAATTGCTGGGTGAGCGTGTCGCCCAGCGTGCCGCGCAACTGCACCAGCTGCTGCGCAAAGGCGTCGATCTGCGCGTTCTGGGTACGGGTGGTTTCAGCACCCTGCTTGAGCAGGGTGTCTTGGAAAGTGGCCAGGGTCTGGGTGACTTCCTGGCGCTGGCCGCGAGCAGACTCGCTGACCTCGCGACGCAGTTCGCGCTCCAGCCGGTCTATGCGCTCGGCTTGAGCCTGCATCAGCGCGAGCATCTGCTGGCGATCCTGGGAGGCCCGGGGATCTTGCTCGGCAGCGCCTTTGACGAGCCGTGCCAGCCACGCCAGCACGGCAACCTGAACAACGGCCAGCAGCGCCAGCCACACATTGGGGAATTCAGTCATTCCCCGATTATGTGGCCGCGCGCAACTGCTCCGGAGTGTTCACAGGGGTCAAAGGCTTGCCTTGGGTCAGGAAGGCGATCAGGTTGTCGGCCGCCAGGTTGGCCATGGCAAGTCGCGTGGCACGCGTGGCGCTGGCGATGTGGGGCGTGAGCACCACGTTCGGCACGGTGAGCAGGTCTGGGTGGACCTTGGGCTCACCTTCAAACACGTCCAACCCTGCAGCGGCAATGCGCTTGTCGCGCAAGGCCTGTGCCAACGCTGCATCGTCCACGATGCCGCCGCGCGCGATGTTGACCAGCGTTGCTGTCGGCTTCATGAGCGCCAGTTCAGCCGCGCCGATGGCGTGGTGGCTCTGCGGCATGTAGGGCAGGACGAGCACGAGATGGTCGGCCTGGCGCAGCAGCTCTTCCTTGCTGACGTAGGTAGCCTTGCATTCGGCCTCGGTAGCTGCGTCCAGCCGCGAGCGGTTGTGGTAGATGACCCGCATGCCAAAACCCAGTGCACCGCGCCGGGCAATGCCCTGGCCGATGCGCCCCATGCCCAAAATGCCCAGCGTGCTGCCGTGCACGTCCTGACCTGCAAACATGTCATAGGCCCAGCGGTTCCACTGGCCTGCGC
>CBKZAG010000023.1:0-26616 GCA_966692625.1 uncultured Comamonadaceae bacterium | reverse complement strand
CTGACCTTGGGCTTTTCCTCCCGCGCGCGCCGGGGCCGCACGGTGTAGCCGCTGATGCCGACGATGCGGTGCTCCTGCCCCAGCAGGTAGAGCCACTCGGTGGTCTCTTCAGTGAGGCAGACGATGCGTTGCGGTCCGAGGTCAGTGCTCATTGGCAATCCCCTTGTGTCTCGGGCAGGAACAGGCTCGCAGCAGCAGCGGGCGCCGACGCGAACCAGGCATGGAAGTAGCTGGCCCGCACGCTGCCACGCTGGTAAAGCGCCTCCCCAGCATCGGCTACGGGCTCGGCGTCTGGGCGCGCGGTGCGGGTCAACACCCTGGCGCTCGTTGCCGCCGTGGAGTAATGGAAGGTATGGCCGCGCAGCGTGCCTTGCGGCAGCGCCAGTTGCTGCGGCCCCAGCGCAGCCAGGCGTTTTTGCATGGTGACCCTGCCAGGCAGCAGGCCCCACATTGCATGCACTTCACCTTCGCGCGTTTCCAGCTCGTCAAACAGCGCCATCATGCCGCCGCATTCCGCCCACACGGGGCGCCCTGCCTCCACATGTGCCAACAGGCTGGCACGCACCGCGTGCTGCGCGCCCAGCGCCTGTGCGTGCAATTCCGGGTAGCCCCCGGGCAGCCACAGAGCATCACAATCAAGCACGGGTTCACCCGCGAGCGGCGAGAAACATAACACTTCTGCCCCAAGCGCCCGCAAGGTGTCCACGTTGGCGTCGTAGATGAAGCAGAAGGCCCGGTCCCGCGCCACCGCTACCTTGCGGCCAGCCAGCAACTGTGGTGGGGCAGACGGCTTAGCAGGCGGCGCGAAGTTCACCGCCCACCGCTGCAAGTCACCCATGTCCATGCGCCCCAGCGGCGTATCGCTCAACACGTCCGCGGCAGCATCCAGCCGCTGCAATGCGTCTTCTATTTCCCCCGCCACCGTCAAACCCAGGTGCCGCTCCGGCAAGGCCCAGGCCGCGTCGCGCCGCAGCGCCCCCAGCCAATGCGCAGGGTCGTCCAGCGAATCCTGCAGCATCTGCGCATGCCGGTCGCTGCCCACCTGGTTGGCCAGCACGCCCGCCCAAGTCAAGCCAGGGCGGTAGTGCTGCAGGCCATGCACCAGCGCGCCGAACGTGCCGGCCATGGACGACGCATTGATGACCGCCAGCACCGGCAAACCAAAGCGCCGCGCCAGATCGGCCGCGCTCGGTTCGCCATCGAACAGTCCCATCACCCCCTCGACCAGAATCAGATCGGCCTCTAGCGCCGCTGCGTGCAGGCGCTCGCGGATGTCTTCCTCACCCGTCATCCACAGGTCGATCTGGTGCACCGGCGCACCGCTGGCCAGCGCGTGCCAGTGCGGGTCCAGAAAGTCCGGCCCGCACTTGAACACGCGCACCCGGCGCCCGGCCCGCGCATGCAGGCGCGCCAACGCGGCGGTCAGCGTGGTCTTGCCCTGGCCCGAGGCCGGGGCAGCAATCAGCAAGGCCGGGCAAAGTTGGTCTACCGCCGTGCCGTTCGGGGAAACGTCCGTCTTCATCGTGCCCATCTTCTCAGATCAACGCGCCATCCTGGGTTGCCACCTGACACCCACGTAGATGGCGCGGCCTGGCTGGTTGTACCCCTTGGCCAGTTCATACGACTTGTCGGCCAGATTGTTCAGCCGGAAATCCAGCCGCCATTCGCTGGACAGCTCTTTGGAAGCGTACAGATCAAGTGTGGCAAAACCTGGCAGACGCAACGTGTTGGCCGTATCGTCATAACGGTCAGACAGCAACAACAGGCCGCCACCCCATGTCCAAGTATCCGCCCGGTACTCCAGTGATGAGGTCAACTGTTGCTCTGCCCGACGATTCAGGCGCCGCCCGTTGACCACGTTGCGGGCATCCAGCCAATCCAGCTGATTGCGAAAGAACCACCGCCCGAATTCGCTGGCATGGCTGAGCGTCCATCCTCGCATCCTGGCCTGGGGAACGTTGGCCACAGCGGGTTGCAATGTGATGAAGCCACGGACACGGTTGTCGTAATAAACCATCTTCCACTCGTGGAGCCCCTCGTTGTAAGCCACTCCCAACTCCCTGTTGCGCCCGCGTTCGGGTTGCGTGGTGGGGTTGCCTTGGAACGAGGAAGAACTCCAGTACAGCGTGTTGAAAGACGGCACCTTGAACGTCGTGCCATACGCCCCATGCACCCGCCAGCGCTGATTGAGCTGGTATCCGTAACTCGCCAGTCCCGTGTCCGCCCGCCCGAACTGAGAGTTGCGGTCCTGACGCAGATTGACCTGCCAGACATGTGGCCCCGCCTGGCCATTCACCCCCACAAACAAGGAGTTGGTCGAGCGCTGCTTCACGGCGTAAGCCTGGGTGCTGTCAACCTCTTCCTCCAGCCTTTCCAGGCCCATGAGCCAGGTACCCACAGCCGTGCGCCACTCGTTTTGCACCCCCCACTGCGTTTGCGTGGTATCGAATCTGGACGTAGCAGTGGAGCCAAAATCGGTAGACAGGTCCTTGCTGCTTGACCAGCTCAGGCGAGTGGCAAGATCCTCATCCCATTTCCGCGACAGCCCCGCTCCAAGCAATTGCGTCTGCGCATCCGAGCGCACGTCGAAAGCACCAGAGCCACCATCGTAGCGGCTCGTGCCACGGGCATGCAGCAGCCGCCCATCCGCCTTCCAACCCGCCACAGGCGTCCACTGTACCGATGCGGACAGGCTGTCCTGATCAAAACCATCGCGGTCCGGGTTGTGACGGTTAGAAGAAACACCAGGGTTGGTGGACGAAAAACCATCCTCATGGAGGGTGCTCGCGTCCAGCGAATACAACACCTCCTGTGTGCCTCCGCCAATACCCGCGCCCATCTTGCGGTAACCCCGGCTTCCCAGCGTGAATCCCGCCGAAGGCTGAAACCCCGTCACACCTTGCTTGGTAAAGATCTGCACCACCCCGCCAACGGCATCGCTGCCGTACAAAGCTGAAGCTGGCCCCTTGAGCACCTCAATGCGGTCGATCATTTCCAGGGGAATGTTGTCCCATGAAGCAGCGCCCTGGGTCGCTGAACCATAACGCACGCCGTCGATCAGCAAGAGGACATGCCGCGTTTCGGTTCCCCGGACGAACAAGCCAGACTGCTTGCCCAAACCACCGTTGGACGTCATCTGCAAACCCGCCTGACGGGTCAACACCTCGGAGAGACTTCGCCCGCTCGACCTCTCGATGGTCTCTGCGTCGATCACCACCACATCGCTGAGCAAAAGGTCCGCCCGCATGTCCGTCCGCGTGGCCGTGACCACGGTCTCGGCAAGACTTCCACCCTCCTGCGCCCAGACGGGCAGCAGACAACCCGGCACGGCCAGGGACAGCGCGGCCACGGGCGCACGCAAATTGCACTTCTTCATGATTGAGAGACAAGCCTTGCTGCCCTCACCGCCTTCCCCGACAGTGCATGGGCGACACGGCGATGCTTCTGCGTGCACAGTCGCACCACCACCTTGTTGGCCGGTATCCGGGCTGGTGGAGGCGACCTTCAATGCCTTCCCAGGTAAATACAAGTACCCAGTGGCGATGGATTGAAAGCGGGGCCTGGTCTGAAAGGACAAGGCCCGTCCACTTACCGTTGCGGGGGCAGCGCTGGTTAGAAATCGGCTTGCAGGCCCATTTCCCCCAGCTTCCCGTTGAACTGCGGCGCAAGAACCACGCCGCGAGCACCAACAAAGCGCATTGTAGTGAAGCCGTCTTACAAGCGTCCTACAATGGACGCCAAATGGCTGCCCAGAACTACATAGACCAGATCACCGAGCGCGTCGAGCGCCTGCTGCTGCGTCACGAGGAACTCCAACGCACCAACACCCTGCTGGCCCAGCAGGTGCGCCAGCTCATGCAGGAAAGAGACCACCTCAGAACGCAAACCCAGGCTGCGCGCGCGCGGCTGGACGCCCTGCTGCAGCAACTGCCCGACGACCTGGAAGACAGCGCGAAATGAACAAGCCCGGCATCAAACAGGTGGAAGTCCAGATCATGAGCCAGACCTACATGCTGGCTTGCCCCGTGGACGGTGAACCCGCGCTGCGCGAAGCGGTGGCCAAGGTTGACAGCGCCATGTGCCGCATCCGCGACGCGGGCAAGGTCAAGGCCCGTGACCGCATCGCCGTGCTGGCGGCGCTCAACATCGCTTTCGAACTCTCCCAAAAAGACCCCGCCTCAGCGTTCCGCAACTCCTCCTTCGGCAACACCGAATCGGGTGAAACAGCCGAATCCGCTGCCACGCTGCTCGGGGCCGACGAAACCCGTTTGCGCGCCTTGATCGACAAGCTCGACAACGCGCTGGCCGAAGACGGCCGCCTGATCTGACAGGCGGTATCCACGCGGCGTTTGACCAAGAAGCGCAGGCGTACAATACGAACCGTCTGCCGCTGTGGCCGGGCTTTATATTTCCTTGAACCAATGCTCTCTGAGCCCGGGCTTGGTACATTGCGCAGTGGGTGTGATCGTCTCGCGTCAGACGAACCCGAAGCTGCGTTGCCCTCGCCCACCTGAACCCCCACGTTCAGGATGCCGGTCCGGTTCTGCGGCAGACACCCTCCCCCACACCTCCCCGCCCCATGCTTGAACCCCAGCTGATTCTGGAATTGGCCGCGCTTGGCCTGTGCACCGGCTTTCTTGCAGGCCTGCTTGGCATTGGGGGCGGCATGCTCATGGTGCCCTTCATCACGCTGATCATGACCGGCCGTGGCGTGTCGCCCGACCTGTCGGTCAAGGTGGCGATCGCCACGTCCATGGCCACCATCATCTTCACGTCCGTCTCCAGCGTGCGGGCACACCACAAGCGCGGCGCCGTCAGGTGGGACGTGGTCTGGCGCCTGGCCCCCGGCATCGTGATGGGTGCTGCCGTGGCCAGCATGGGCGTGTTCTCCGTGCTCAAGGGCAGTTCGCTCGCCTTGTTCTTCGCCTTGTTCGTGGCCTTCTCTGCCACGCAGATGCTGCTCGACCGCAAACCCGCACCCAGCCGCACCCTGCCCGGCACAGGTGGGCAACTGGCCGCTGGCGGCGTCATCGGCTTCCTGTCCGGACTGGTGGGCGCAGGCGGCGGCTTCGTCAGCGTGCCCTTCCTCACCTGGTGCAACGTCGCCATCCACCAGGCCGTGGCCACCAGCGCGGCACTGGGCTTCCCAATAGCGCTGGCCAACGTCTTGGGCTACGTCATCGCAGGGCAATCGGTCGAAGGCCTGCCTACTGGCGCGCTGGGCTACGTATACCTGCCGGCGCTGGCCGTCATTGCCACGGCAAGCGTGTTGATGGCCCCTTGGGGCGTCAAGGCGGCGCACGCCATGCCCGTCAAGCAACTCAAACGCGTGTTCGCCATCATCCTTTACCTGCTGGCAGCCTACATGCTCCACCGCGGCCTGACCGCCTGACCTCCGAAAGAAGTCAACCCAGTGGCACGTCGGACACCACAATGCCGTCCTCGTCCGCGTACAGCCAGTCACCCGGTCGCACCCACACGCCCTGAATCTGCACGGCCACGTCGCGCTGCCCTTCGTTGCGCTTCTCGGTGGGCAAGGGCATGCTCGCCAACGCGCGAATGCCTGTGTCGCAAGCAGCCAGTTCCACAACGTCGCGCACGCAGCCGTCCACCAGCACACCGGCCCAGCCGTTGCGTGCTGCGGCCGCGCCCAGGTTGCCGCCTACCAGCGCGCGCCGCAGCGACGCACCACCGTCAACCACCAACACCCGGCCTTCACCCGGCGAATCCACCGCGGCTTTCACCAGCGTGTTGTCCTCGAAGCACTTCACCGTGCTCACCTGCCCCGCGAAACGGCGCCGCGCGCCGAAGTCGCGAAACACCGGCGGCAGCACACGAAACGCGCCAGACGAGTTGTTCTTGTGCACGTCGCACAGGTCACAGGTGGCGAACGCCAGTTCCTTACGCTCCATCTTTGTTTCCTCTCAGGCGGTTGTCGCAGTGCAGCAGATCATAGAGGTGTCGCCTTGGCGCCTCGCTTACACCGGGAAAACCCAAAAAAATCCCAAAAATCACACTCATCACCCTAGGAAACGCCCATCTTTCAGATTAGGATGGCGTTGCCCCGCGCAAGCCCCTCTGGCTAGACGGGCGAGAATTCAACTTCCAGAAGGATTTCACACATGGCAACTGCGAAAAAAGCCCCCGCCAAGAAAGCTGCTGCACCCGCTAAAAAAGCCGCCGCTCCGGCCGCCAAGCGTACGCCCAATGCCGCCTTCATGAAGGCGATGACCCCCAGCGCCACGCTGGCCGCCATCGTCGGCGCCAAGCCGCTGCCGCGCACCGAGGTCACCAAGAAAATCTGGGAATACATCAAGAAGAACAAACTGCAAGACGATGCGAACAAGCGCATGATCAACGCAGACGCCAAACTGAAGGACATCTTCAAGAAGCCTCAGGTCTCCATGTTCGAGATGACCAAGCTGGTCAACGAACACCTGTCCTGATACTTCACAGGCACGACAAACAAAAGGCCGCTGACGCGGCCTTTTGTTTTGGGGCTTGCAAACGGGCTCACGTCCTGACCGTGCGTCGCCCAACGCCTATCGCCGCATAGACGGACAGCAACAGCACACAACCCGCGCCAGCCAGCGTGGCGGCATACCAGCCCCGGTCCATGAACACGCCGAAGATGAGCGGTGACACGGCAAAGCCCGTGTCCAGGCCGGAATAGACGGTGCCATACACGCGGCCCGTGGCGCCCTTGGGCGTGGCGCGTTTGATCATCATGTCCCGGCTGGGGCCGCCCACCCCGACGGCGAACCCAGTGATTGCCAGGACGGCCATGGTCCCGGTACCGCCCAGCCAACCCGTGGCGCACAGCAGCAGCAAGGCCGCGCCGGCCGCCATGGCCGTGGCCACCACGCGATCGGTCTGCTGCGTGTGGCTGGCCACAAAGCCACCCACCAGCATGCCCAGCGCGCTGGACAGCATGTAGGCCGTCAATGTGAACGTGGCAGCCTCCAGGCTCACGGCATGCAGGGCCTTGAGAATGGAAGCCGAATAGCTTTGCACCACCGCCAACGTCATGGTGGACAGCAGGAAGAAGGCAAAGCACCACCACACCACCGGCAGTTTCATGAAAGCCACATCGGAATGCGCTTGGCTGTCCGGGTGGCGCACCACCACCTCGGTTCGAAGCTTGTCTCGCTGCCAGTACAAAAGGGCGAACACGCCAACGTACAAAACCACCGCAGCCTGGTACGCCACCCGCCAGTCGGCCAGCGCGGAAATGCCCACCAGGAAAACGGGTGACAAAGCCCAGCCCAGGCTGCCCGTCAGGCCGTGCACGCTGAAGGCATGCCCCAGCCGTGGCGCCGAGACGCGCTGGTTCAGGATAGAGAAATCCACCGGGTGGAACGGCGCGTTGCCCAGCCCGGCCAGCAGTGCCGACAGCATCAGCATGCTGTACCCATCGGCCATGGACGCTGTGAGCGCCGAAAGCATGAACAACACGATCGATACGAACAGCACCGGGCGAGCGCCCACGCGGTCCACCAAAAAGCCCGATGATGCCTGTCCGATGCCGGAGACCACGAAAAACACACTCATGAGCAACCCCACGTCTGAATAGCTCAGCCCGAAGTCGCGCATGAACACGGGGAACAGCGGCGGCAGCAACAGGTGGCTGAAGTGGGAAGTGGCGTGCGCCAGGCCGACAAGGCCCATGACTGCGGCATCCTGACGCAGTGGAACGGCAATGTGTGGCGCGCTGGCGCCCAGGGTGGTGGTAGTCATTCCGCGAATGGTAAGACACGCAACATCTTGTGTCTGTCACGGGGGTTTGCCTGAGGTGGGCGCTGGCGTGCAGGCACAATAGCGCGATGAACATCGTGATCCTCGACGACTACCAAGACGCCGTGCGCAAACTGCCCTGCGCAGCCAAGCTGGAACCCTACCCCGCCAAGGTGTTCACCAACAACGTCAAAGGGGTGGCTCAACTGTCGGTCAGGTTGCGCGATGCAGACATACTGGTACTCATACGCGAGCGTACCCAGGTAACGCGTCAGCTTGTTGAGAAGCTGCCCAAGCTCAAGCTGATCGCCCAGACGGGCTCGGTTGGCAAACACATCGACGTGCAGGCCTGCACGGAACATGGGGTTGCCGTGGCCGAGGGGGTTGGCTCGCCCATCGCCCCAGCCGAACTCACTTGGGCGCTCATCATGGCGGCCATGCGGCGCATCCCGCAGTACGTGGCCAACCTCAAGCATGGTGCCTGGCAGCAATCAGGCCTCAAGTCCGCCTCCATGCCCGCCAACTTTGGCATCGGCATGGTGCTGCAGGGCAAAACGCTGGGCGTCTGGGGATACGGAAAGATCGGCCAGCTTGTTGCCGGTTACGGCAAGGCTTTCGGCATGCGGGTGATGGTCTGGGGCAGTGAGGCAACCCGCCAGCGTGCAGCAGACGATGGTTTTGACACGGCTGCGTCCAAGGAAGCTTTTTTCAGCGCCTGCGACGTGCTGAGCCTGCACTTGCGGTTGGCCGAGTCGAACATTGGCTGCGTCACGCTGGAAGACCTGGCCTTGATGAAACCGACAGCGCTGCTCGTCAACACCTCACGTGCAGAACTGATCCGGCCCGACGCGCTGGTGGGTGCGCTCAACCGGGGGCGCCCCGGCATGGCGGCCGTGGACGTTTTTGATTCCGAACCGATCTGGCAGGGGCACGCTTTGCTGCGCCTGGAGAACTGCATCTGCACGCCCCACATCGGGTTCGTGGAGCAGGACAGTTATGAGAAGTACTTCTCAGCCGCGTTCGACAATGTCGTGAATTTCATCAAGGGCACCCCCACGAACATCGTCAATCCCGGCGCGCTGCACGTGCGCCGTTGACGCCGCCGCAAGCTGACACGCCTGAATTCAAGCCTTGGGAGCCCCTTCGCCGTCTTTCTTTTTCGGCTGGTCGAAGTCCAGGAAATCGAAATCAAGCGGAGCCAGATCCGGCTTGGGTTCCGCTGCAGCCGGGGTGACTGCAGGCGGAGCCTCAACCGGAGCAGATTTGACCTCGGCGTCCACCTGATCCAGCGTCGCCCAACCGGACACCTGAAACGGCATGGGCGCGGGCTCAGCCTCGCGTTCTGCCGCCTGCGTCTGCAGCACATCCCACAGACCGCGCAATGTCATCAGATCGTCGAAGGCCTGGACCGAACGCACCTGCAGACCAGCGGCCGCGTCACCCGGCTGCGACACCAGGGCCTGCTCAACCATTGCCCTGGCCTCGTCACCGGGCCAGGCCTGCGTCAGACGCAAGGCGAAGCCAGTGTCGTCCTCAAGGCCCAGACCGGCACCACCGGAAGTGACATTGCCTGGGATAAGACGCTGGTAGTGGTGCTCGTAAATGGCCTGGGCGCGGTCGAACATGCCTGGGATGCCGAGTTGCGCCGCCAACTGCATCCAGCGCAGGTACGGCGCCTCGCTGGCGCGGGGATTGGCCTGAACAAAGGCTTCCAGTGCCTGGGCCGCATCCACCTGCTGCCCGATGGACTCGAAGAAATCCACCTGCTGCCACAGATCGAGCAGCACGCCGATGTCCACCTTGGCTATGGGCACTTCATGGAAACGGGATGCACCAGCCTCCTCGACCTCTATGCCTTCCATGCCACCCTGGTCTTCCGAGGGCAACTTGGGGTTGGCCCCTGGCGCCTGCTCCAAGGATTTCTCGATTTCTTCACGCGGCATCGTGGGCAGCACGGACTCGGATGCCGGCACCGACACCGTCCACCAGGGAGCAGCAGCCGTCGCATCGGCAGTTGCCGTCTCGGCTCGGCGGCGGCCTTTCAAAAGCCACAAGAAACCGCCAAGCAGTATGGCTGCCAGCGCTCCCAGCCCGTAAACCACGGGGTTGTTGTATCTGTCCTGCCGGGCCTGGGCGAGTTGCGCATTCATCGTCTCCATGGAAAGGCGCAGACGCTCCTGCTCTTCGCGCAGAGTCTGCAACTCCTGTTTCACAGCCGTGTCCGCAGCAACATTGGCATCTGCGCCAGTCCCTGATACGTCCCCCGTACCAGCAGCCGGCTGGGCAGAACCAGCCTGCGCCGCGTCGGGCGAGCCTGACTGCAAAACCGCACCAATCTGGCTGGGTGCAACTTCCACCGGGTCCAGCTTGAGCCTTGCCCCGCCGGGTGCGGCCGGTTCGGCCACCGCTGGGGCGGACTGCACCACCTTGCCCGCGGCATCGCCAGCAGCCACCGGCACGGCAGCCGGACGGCTCTTGGCCTTGAAACTCACCACACCCGCGGGACGGGCTGCGGGCGCGCTCAGCCTGATCGGCGTTTCCTCCTGCAGCGGAGCGGGCACGGGAGCGGAACCGCGTGCCTGGGACACGCCTGCCCCACCGGACGCGGACGCAGCTGGGACCGGTCTCGCCGCAGGCACTGTCTGCGGTCTGACTGGCTGCGCGGCCACCTGAGCGGGTCTGTCAACCTGCAAGGCCGATACCGGTGGTGGCAAGGGTTCAAAATCGGCCAGCAAGGAATAGCTGCGCTTGAAGTTCTGCTGACACCCTGCCTTCAGTATGACAGTGACGATGGGCTCGTTTACAGGCTGCGAGACCCGCACCCGCAACGCGCCATCGCTGCCCGCTCTGTGTATTGCAGCCGTGATGGCCGATGCGGGAACCCGGGCATCACCGTAAAGCACCTCGGCTTCCAGACAGAGCCCGGAAGCTGCATCCTCGGCATCCATGCTGCTTTGCACCAGAATATCCAGCGGCCGACCGATAATGACGCTGCCTTGTGTGCCCCCCAACGACAGGGCAACACTATGAGTGGCTGTCACAAGCAGTGCGCTTCCCACCGCGAACTTCAACATGTTGCGTTCCTTGCTGTACAGAGAGAACAGAGAGAACCGTTTTTTTATTTTCTCTATGACGCGGCATTTTGTCACAACCGATACCGAACGACCGAGAGAGACAACAGAGATGAGCAGTACCTTCCAGAATGTGGGCATCGTGGGCGCGGGCGCCATGGGCCGTGGTATAGCCCAGATCGCGGCCCAGGCAGGCAGCACCGTGTGGCTGTACGACACCCAGGCCGCTGCCGTGGACGCGGCACATGCGGCACTGCTGGACCAGTGGGACAAGCTGGCTGGCAAGGGCAAGATCAGCACCGAACAACGCAACGCATTCGCCGCCCGTTTGCAGCGGGCCACCCAACTGCCTGATCTGGCTGCGTGCGACCTGGTGGTCGAAGCCATCGTCGAGCGGCTGGACGTCAAGAAAAACCTGTTTTCGGAGCTGGAGGGCATCGTGGCAGACACGGCAGTGCTGGCCACCAACACGTCCTCGCTGTCGGTCACGGCGATTGCCAACGGCCTGCGCCGCCCGGCGCAACTGGCGGGTTTCCACTTCTTCAACCCCGTGCCGTTGATGCGTGTGGTGGAGGTCATCGCCGGGCTCAAGACCAGCGCCGAGGTCTGCCAGCACCTGTCGGCCTATGCCCGCGAGATGGGCCACACGCCGGTGATGGCGCAGGACACGCCGGGCTTCATCGTGAACCACGCAGGCCGGGGCTACGGCACCGAGGCGCTGCGCATTGTTGGCGAGAACGTGACTGACTTTGCCACGGTGGACCGCATCCTGCGCGATCAGATGGGCTTCAAGCTCGGCCCGTTCGAGCTGATGGACCTGACCGCGCTGGATGTGTCGCACCCGGTGATGGAGTCGATCTACCACCAGTATTACGAAGAGCCCCGCTACCGGCCCAGCGTCATCACCGCGCAGCGCCTGGCCGGTGGCGTGGTGGGCAAGAAGGTGGGCGAAGGCTTCTACCGCTACGTGAACGGGCAGGCCGAAGTGCCTGCGGAGCCTGCCGTGCCGCAGGTGAGCGAACTGCCCCCGGTATGGGTGCCCGCCCGCGCCGCGCGCCGGGCCGAGCTTTACCAGCTGTTGAAGAACCTGGGGGCCACCATCGAGACTGCGCAACAGCCGTCGGAGCGCGCACTCATCGTTGTGGCCCCCCTGGGGCACGACGTGACCACCGTGGCAGCCGTGGAGCGGCTGGACGCGACTCGCGTGGTGGGCATAGACATGATGCTGCCCGACGAAGCCACGCGCCGCCGCGTGCTGGCCACCAACCCCGCAACCCGGCCCGACATGCGCGACGCCGCACACGCCCTCTTCGCCCGCGACGGCAAAGCCGTCAGCGTGATCCGAGACAGCGGCGGCTTCGTCACGCAGCGCGTGGTGGCAACCATCGTCAACATCGCCACCGACATGTGCCAACAAGGCATCTGCACACCGCAGGACCTGGAAACGGCGGTGACACTGGGGCTGGGTTACCCGGCAGGGCCGCTGGCCATGGGTGACCGCGTCGGCCCGACCAACCTGCTGGAGATCCTCTTCAACCTGCAGACGGTGTATGGCGATGCGCGCTACCGCCCCTCCCCCTGGCTGCGCCGCCGTGGCGCACTGGGCCTGAGCCTGACGCACAAGGAGTCCTGATGAGCGCCACTCTCAGAAGCCACAGTGAAGGCAGCACGCTGGTGCTGACCATCAGCAACCCCGAGATGCGCAACGCACTCGGCCCCGAAATCTATGCCGCTGGGGTGGAGGCCATCATCGCCGCGGATGCCAACCCCGAGGTGCGCTCTGTCGTCATCACTGGCGAAGGCAGCAACTTCTGTGCGGGCGGCAACCTGCAGCGGTTGCTGGCCAACCGGCAACGCCCCCCCGAAGTGCAGGCCGACAGCATCGAAGGGCTGCACGGCTGGATCGAAGCCATCCAGAGCTTTTCCAAGCCGGTGATTGCGGCCGTCGAAGGCGCCTGCGCGGGCGCGGGCTTCTCGCTTGCTCTGGCCTGCGATTTTCTGGTGGCCGCGCGCGACAGCGTGTTCGTGATGGCCTACGCCAACGTGGGCCTGTCGCCAGACGGCGGAGGCAGTTGGAGCCTGGCGCGCAACCTGCCCCGCGCCACGGCCATGCAGTTGCTGATGCTGGGTGAGCGCATGGGCGCCGAACGGCTGCAGCAGTTGGGCCTGGTGAACCGCGTGGCCGAACCAGGCACCGCCCTGGACGAGGCGCGCCGCCTGGCCGACAAGCTCAACGCCAAAGCGCCCAACGCGCTGAGCAGCATCAAGGAACTGATCAACGAAGCGCCGGGGCAGCCCCTCAACAGCCACCTGAAGATGGAGCGTGACCGCTTTGTGCGCAACCTGCACCACGCCAATGGCGGCGAAGGCATCCAGGCCTTCCTGGACAAGCGCACGCCCAACTACCGTTGACGCCAGCCCGCGCGCCCTGGTCGCGCGGGCGACAGAACCACACCAACCCAGTCACACATAAGACAGACGATGGATGAGCCGATTCTGACAATGGAAGAACGAGAGGCGATCAACAGTGGTCGCTGGTTCAGTTCTCTATCCCCTTCATTGCGCCACGATATCCTGCGATGTGCCTACGTCAGACGTTACAAGGACGGCGACCTGATCGTTGCCCGAGGCGACCCGGCCACCGAGTGGACGGGGGTGGCCAAGGGCGCGGTGCGGGTGAGCTCTACTTCCCTGTCGGGCAAGCAGGTGACGCTGACCTACGTGGAGCCTGGCGTGTGGTTTGGCGACGTGGCCATGTTCGACGGCGACCAGCGCACGCACGATGCCTACGCGCACGGGCCCACTTCACTGCTTTGCGTGGCACGCAACGACTTCCAGAAGATCTTGTCGCAACATGTGGAGTTGTACGAAGCCTTGCTGCGCCTGCAGGCACGGCGCATACGCAACCTGTTCGGCCTGGTGGAGGACCTGAACACCCTGCCCTTGCGCGCCCGTCTGGCCAAGCAACTCCTGCACCTGGTGCGCAGCTATGGCGTGCCTTGCCTGTCCAACGGCAGCGAAACACGCATCGGCTTGCAGTTGGCCCAAGAGGAATTGGCGCAGATGCTCGGCGCCTCGCGCCAGCGTGTGAACCAGGAACTCAAGAGCATGGAGCGCGAGAACGCGATCCGCATCGAACCCGGCGGACTGGTGGTGCGGGACCGCGCGGCGTTGATGCGAATCGCCGAAGCGGACCACTGAGCAGGTCTTCCCGTGGTGGGGGTGCTGTGACTTGGGGTCGGAAATGTCTTTGAATCAAAGCCAGCCCATGAGCCAAGTACAAACTGCTTCCATCCCCACGCAAGCCCTACTGCCCTTCGAGGTGTCTGCACTCGAACACTGGCTTGTGCAGCACATACCGGGGTTTGAAGGGCCTTTGCAAGTCCAGAAGTTTCCGGGCGGCCAGTCGAACCCCACCTTCAAGCTCGTCACGCCCAGGCAGCTGTACGTCATGCGCGCCAAGCCTGGCCCCGTGGCCAAGCTGCTGCCTTCGGCTCACGCCATTGAGCGCGAATTCAGGGTGATGCGCGGCTTGCAAGGCACCGCGGTGCCCGTGGCCCGGATGCATGTGTTGTGCGAGGACGAGTCGGTCATTGGCCGGGCTTTCTACGTGATGGAACACGTCGATGGGCGGGTGCTGTGGGAGCAATCCCTGCCCGGCATGACGCGCGAACAGCGGCGCGCGATCTACCTGGAGATGCACCGTGTGCAGGCCGCACTGCACACGGTGCAACCCGCCTCTGTTGGGCTGGCGAACTACGGCAAGCCGGGCAATTACTTCGAGCGGCAGATCGGCCGCTGGAGCAAACAATACCTGGCCTCAATCACCCAGCCCATTCCCGAGATGGACCGGCTGATCGAGTGGCTGCCAAATCACATACCGGCCATGGCCCGCGACGAGTCGCTGGTGTCCATCGTGCATGGCGACTACCGCATGGACAACCTGATGTTCCACCCCAGCGAACCACGTGTGCTGGCGGTGCTGGACTGGGAGCTTTCCACCCTGGGCCACCCCTTCGCCGACTTCAGTTACCACTGCATGTCTTGGCACATCCCGCCCGGCATGTTCCGAGGTATAGGCGGCCTGGATCTGGATGCATTGGGCATACCGAGCGAACTCGAATACATCGAGCTCTACTGCCAACGCACAGGCTTCACCACACCGGACGCATTGCTGGGTGACTGGAATTTCTACCTGGCCTACAACATGTTCCGCCTGGCGGCGATTCTGCAAGGGATTGCCAAGCGGGTCGAAGACGGCACCGCATCCAGCGCCCAGGCCCGGGAGTCAGGTGCACTGGCCCGCCCGCTGGCGGAACTGGCCTGGAGCTTTGCCCTCAAGGCCTGACCCACTATCGCCCTATTCTTCGCACACAGAGGCCCCCATGAACTTCGACTACACACCCAAAGTGAAAGAACTGCAGGCACGCCTGCTGTCCTTCATGGAAGAGCATGTCTACCCCAACGAGGGCAGGTTCTTCGAGGAAATTGCAGCCAACCGCGCCAAGGGCAACGCCTGGGTACCTACAGCCCTCATCGAAGAACTCAAGCCCAAGGCACGTGCCGACGGGTTGTGGAACCTGTTCCTGCCCCACTCCAGACGCGCACCCGAAGGCCTGAGCAACCTGGAATACGCGCCGCTGTGCGAAATCATGGGCCGCGTGCCGTTTGCTGCGGAGGTGTTCAACTGCTCGGCCCCCGACACGGGTAACATGGAAACGCTGGAGCGCTATGCGTCCGAGACCCTGAAAGACCAGTGGCTGGAGCCTCTGCTGCGCGGCAAAATCCGCTCCGCCTTCCTCATGACCGAGCCCGAGGTCGCGTCGTCCGACGCCACCAACATCCAGTGCAGCATTGAGCGCGACGGCGACGAGTACGTCATCAACGGCCGCAAGTGGTGGTCCTCCGGCGCTGGGGACCCGCGCTGTGCTGTCTACATCGTCATGGGCAAGACCAACCCGGATGCCCCTCGGCATTCCCAGCAGTCGATGGTGGTGGTGCCCGCCAATGCCCCGGGTGTGACGGTGCTGCGTCCGCTGTCGGTCTTCGGGTACGACGACGCGCCTCACGGCCACATGGAAGTCTTGCTGGAAAACGTGCGCGTACCCGTGGGCAACATCCTTCTTGGCGAGGGGCGTGGATTTGAGATCGCCCAGGGCCGCCTGGGGCCGGGCCGCATCCACCACTGCATGCGCTCCATCGGCGCGGCGGAGCGCGCACTGGAACTGATGTGCAAGCGGCTCAACAGCCGTGTGGCCTTCGGCAAACCGGTGGCGGCTCAATCCGTCTGGCACGAACGCATTGCCGACGCGCGCTGCATGATCGAGCAGGCCCGCCTGCTCACGCTCAAGGCGGCCTACATGATGGACACGGTGGGCAACAAAGTGGCCAAGGCCGAAATCGCCATGATCAAGGTGGTGGCGCCCAACATGGCCTGCCAGATCATCGACTGGGCCATCCAGGCGCATGGTGGCGCGGGGGTTTCGCAAGACTTCCCGCTGGCCTACAGCTACGCCAACCAGCGCACCCTGCGCCTGGCCGATGGCCCGGACGAAGTGCACCGCAACGCCATTGCCAAGCTCGAACTGGCCAGGCACATCACCCTGGCGCAGGACGTTGACATGCCTGTGACCCGGGGCTGCTGAGCAGCCCTGAGGTCAGACGTTGCTTGAAGAGCGCACCTCGGCCAGGCTCGTCAGGCCTTGCAGGACCTTTTCGATGCCGTCCTGACGCAAGGTGCGCATACCGTCGAGCATGGCGGTTTCTTGCAGCTCTGCGGGTCTTGCGCGGCGCTGGATGAGTTGACGCATCTGTGGTGACGTCGTCAACAACTCGTGCAAGGCCACACGGCCACGGTACCCCGTGTGTGCGCATTTCTCGCACCCCGGCGCGTGACAGGCATGCAGCCGGCCATTCTTGCCAAAGCGGGCAAGCCAGTCCGCACGCAACAGGGCCGCATCCTTCTGCGGGTGCCCGTCGGGCAGCACCTGCATGTAGTCGTCCAGGAGCTCCTGCACGCCGTCTTCGCTCAAGGTTTCGGTCTTCACGCAGTCGCTGCAGAACCTGCGCACCAGGCGCTGGGCCAGAATGCCTTGCAGCGAGTCGGCGAACGAAAATGGATCGACCCCCAGGTCGATGAGGCGCACAATGGTTTCCGACGCCGAATTGGTGTGCAACGTTGACAAAACCAGGTGACCGGTGAGCGACGCCTCGATGGCCATCTCGGCGGTTTCCTGGTCTCGAATCTCGCCCACCATGATGACGTCCGGGTCGGCACGCAACAGGGCACGCAGCGCAGTTGCAAAAGTCCAGCCGATCTTCGGGTTGACCTGGATCTGCCGCAGCCCCCGCTGGGTGATTTCAACCGGATCTTCGGCCGTCCAGATCTTGCGGTTGGGGGTGTTGATGTACTGCAGGCCGGAGTGCAAGGTCGTCGTTTTGCCGGAACCCGTGGGGCCCGCGCACAGGAACAGACCATAGGGGCGCTGGACGATGCCCTCGAAGGCCTTCACGTTGGCCGGGCTCATGTTCAGAGCCTCCAGCGGCAAGGGCTTGAACGACGACAGGATACGCATCACCACGTCTTCCAGACCGCTTGCCGTGGGAATGGTGGCAACCCGAAGCTCAATGCCCAGTCCGCCGAATTTGGCAAAGTTGATCTTGCCGTCCTGCGGTTTGCGGCGCTCGGAGATGTCCAGGTCACACATGATCTTGATTCGCGCGATCAAGGCGTTGCGGTAACTCGCCGGCAGCTCTAGGTAATGCCGCATCTCGCCATCCACCCGGAAGCGGATGACCAGCTTCTCGCGCCCTGGGTAAGGTTCGATGTGGATGTCAGAAGCCCGCTGGTAATACGCCTCGGTGATCATGGAGTTGATCAGCTTGACCAGCGTGTTGTCGGATTGTTCGACCGGGCGTTCCTCTTCAGCAACGTCCCCCGCCTCACCTGAGAGCTCAACCGCCAGCTGAAAGGCGTCCGCCCCCTCCATGGCAGCGTTTGCCGCTTCGTTCGCGGCAGGAGCGGGACGGCTCTCGGCGCCCTCGCCCATACCGATGTCACGGTAAGACTTGGTGATCTGCGCCAGCAGGTCGGTGCTGGTGGTCACCACGGGCACCACCTTGCGTTGCGTGGAAAACTCCAGCTCTTCAATGATCTTGAACTGCAGCGGGTCGTGCATGGCCACCACGACCGACGTTTTCTGGTCAAACAGGGGCAGAACCTTCAGCCGTTTGGCAGTGGCAAAGGGCACGAGACGCAACGCTGCCGTGTCCACCGGAAACCTCTTGAGATCGATGAAGGGATACCCCATCTTGCGGGCAAAGGCGGTCTGCAGGTCCGCTGGCGTGACCAGCCCCATCTCCACCAGCATCTGCCCCAGTGGCAGTGACTTCTTTTCCTTCTGGCGGCGCAGCGCGTCAGACAACTGTGTCGGCGTGATCTTGCCCAAGCCCATCAGGGCCTCACCAATGGGCACGGGCTTCAGGCGGTTCTGGTTTTCCAGGGCTTCCTTGAGCTGCTCGCGCGTCTCCACCATGGTGCTGCCCGAGCCCATGGCGGCCTCGATACCCATGCTCTCGATGTCGCCGATCACCGTGTCTTCAAAATCGGTGTCGCTCAACAAGCCCAGGCCATCACCCTTGACTTCGAAGCTGTTGATGCCGCTCTTGGGAATGAAGATGCGGAAAGGCTCGTCATCACCCGATGCCTTGGGAAAGATCCACAAGCCGTAGGGTTCTTTGCGGTGCGCATGGGCGATGCCCGAGAACAAGGCCCCGTCGCGCAGGTGGACGACGAAAGTCTGCAGCCTGTTTCCGCCTTCAGTTGCGGGAAAGCCGGTAGGCATGAACTCCGTGTCCACGTCCGGCTGCAGGTCGATCTTGAGCCGTTTGATCTGGTTGAACTTCAGCAACACCCCGCGCTCCTGCCCGAAGGGCTGGATCTTGAGCGAGCGCTGCTCAGGGGCAAAGTCGATCAGGTGACCGGAAATGGTGTTCGCATTCCAGCCTTCCGCGGTACAGGTCAACTTCTTTTCGCCCACCGTGAAGGTGTCTTCATGGTTCCAGTTCGGAACCGTGTACTGTGTGCTTTTCATGTGCTCCCCCATACGCCTGTCCTTGACTGCTTCAGAGATCCAATATCCACTTGATCACGTTCTTTGCCAGAAAACCCAGCATGCCAAGTGACAGCACGAGGAAGATGACGAATGTCCCGAACTTGCCCGCCTTGGACTCACGCGCCAGGTTGAAGACAATGAACATCATGTACAGAACGAAGGCGCCTACACCGAAGGTCAGACCGAATTGCGCGATCTGAGCTTCCGTGTAACCAAACAAATTAGCTTCCATGCCTGCCACCTGACTTACAGAACGCGTCCGTCGTCGCCAGGAGGCAACAAGTCACGGTAGGCATGCCAGCTGGCGTGGCCCAGCAAAGGCACGACCAAAATCAGGCCCAGCAGGAACGTGGCCATGCCCAGCCCCACCAGCACGGCAATCAGCAGGGCCCACAAAGCCAGCGGGCCCGGATAGTTGCTTACCGCGCGCCAGCTTTGCGTGACCGCCACCCACAGCGGGGCGCGCGTATCCACCAGCAGGGGCAATGTCAGCACGCTGGAGGCAAACATGGGCGCCGCCAGCAATGCCCCCAGCAGCAGCCAAACCTCGAACAGGCCAGGGGAGTCCGCCAGCACCACGTGGCGCAGAAAATCAGCGGGCCTGCGAATGGGCACGTCTGACCACAACGTGATCAAGCCAGCGGACGTCAGCACCCAACCCGTGCCCGCCAAGCCCAGCAACAGCCCGAAGGCGATGAGACGGCGGTCGCCAGACGTCCACAAGGAAAGGATTTCAGCCAGGCCAATTTTCTTGCCTTTTTCCAGCGCCCGGCTGACGGCGTACAGCCCGGTGGCCAGCACCGGAGCGACGAGGAGAAAACCGGAGAAAGCCCCCACCAGCCACCAGAACTGATCACGTGCGGCAAGAGCCAAAATGGCCCCGAACAGGGCAAGCAGAAAGCCATGAACCAGCCCCGGCACCGGGTTCGCCCGCAAATCCTTCCAACCCAGCACCAGCCAGCGCAAAGGCGTCGTCCAAGTCACAGGAACGGTATCAACGGGCATGCTCGTCGCTTTCGTCAATATCAAAAACCCTAGATTGGATCACAACAGTTCGGCACTGGCCTTCAGCAACTGGTGGGTGTAGGGGTGTTTGGGTGCACGCAGCACTTTCTCGGCAGGGCCCGTTTCCAGCACTTGGCCGTCTTTCATCACCAGCACGTCATGGGCCATGGCCCAGATGACATCCACGTCGTGTGTGATGAGCAAATAGCTGAGCCTGCGTGCCTTTTGCAGATGCAGCAACAGATCAATGACCTGCCTCTGCACCGTGACGTCAAGCGCGCTGGTGGGTTCGTCCAGCACCAGCACCCGCGGCTGCACGATGAGCGCCCGCGCGATGGCCAGCCGCTGGCGCTGTCCGCCCGAAAACTCATGAGGGTATCGCATCAGCCAGCGCGCCTGCCCACCACGCTCCGATTCGGGCAGCAAGCCCACTTCGTGAAGGGCCTGCAGAATGCGCTCACGCCTCTGCTCCGGGGGCATGCCGGGCTCGTGCACCTCCAGGCCTTCACCCACGATCTGCTCGACCGTCATACGTGGAGACAGGGAAGAAAACGGGTCCTGGAACACCACCTGCACCTGCCTGCGCAGTGCGCGGTCTCGCGCGCTGCCGTGCCGCGTGCCGCTCCATGAATCGCCCATCACCTGCAACTGCCCCTCGCTGGGCAGCAAGCCCAGGGCAGCCAGGGCCAATGTGGACTTGCCAGAGCCAGACTCGCCCACCACACCAAGGGTCCGACCCTCGGCAAGGCGCCACGCCACGGAACGGACGGCCTCGAAGCGCCCCTTGCGGAACCAGCCGCGCACGCCCGGCAAGGGCGTGGCGTAGGGAACGGTCAACTGCTCAGCCCGCAGCACATCCGGTGTGCCGCGTTCCGGCTCATGATCTTCAGGCAAATGGCGGCGCAGGCGGCTGTCCAGCAGCTTGCGCGTGTAGGGGTGCTGCGGTTGGGCAAACACGTGGTCCACGGTACCCTGCTCCACCAGGTGGCCACGTTCCATCACCGCCACCCGGTCTGCAAACTGGCGCACCAGATGCAGGTCGTGAGTGATCATCAATACCGCCATGCCCATGCGCTGCTGCAACTCGCCCAGCAAGTCGAGTATCTGGCCGCGCAGACTGGCGTCCAGCGCTGTGGTGGGTTCGTCGGCAATAAGCAGCTTGGGCTCGCTGGCCAGCGCCATGGCGATCATGGCCCGCTGGCGCTGGCCGCCGCTGAGCTGATGCGGGTAGGCCGCTGCACGGCGTTCGGGCTCGGGTATGCCAGTGGCACGCAGCAACTCCAGCACGCGCTCACTGGCACGCTCTCCGGTCAGCCCCTTCTTGAGCAGCAGCACCTCCGCGATCTGTGCACCTATGGTGTAGAGCGGATTGAGCGCAGTCATCGGCTCTTGAAAAACGCAGGCAACCTCGTCACCGCGAACGCCACGCAGCTCCCGCTCGCTGCATTGGATCAGGTCGCGGCCGTGCAAGCGGGCCTGGCCACTCACCTCGGCTTGCGGCAGCAGGCGCAACAGGCTGAGGGCCGAGACCGTTTTGCCCGAGCCTGACTCACCCACCAGCGCCAGCTTTTCCCCGGCATTCAACGTCAGGTCAATGCCGTGCACCACGGGCTGGCCGCCAAAAGCCACCCGCAAACCGTGCACCTCAAGCAATGGAGGCTGCGCTGGTGCTCCTGCAGTGTTGGCCTGGTTCATGCTTCAGCCTTTCGCGGGTCCAGGGCGTCGCGCAGCGCGTCACCCATGAAGGTCAGCAACAGCAGCGTGACGACGAGCACACCAAAGGTGGAAAGCGATATCCACCACGCGTCGATGTTGTTCTTGCCCTGGCTGAGCAGTTCCCCAAGCGACGGCGTACCCGGCGGCACGCCCAGCCCGAGGAAGTCGAGCGAGGTCAGCGCCAGGATGGAGGCGCTCATGCGGAAGGGCAGAAAGGTGACCACGGGCGTGAGGCTGTTGGGCAGGATGTGGCGCCAGATGATCTGGCCGTTGGTCAACCCCATGGCGCGGGCGGCACGCACGTAGTCCAGCTGGCGGTTGCGCAGGAACTCGGCGCGCACGTAGTCGCTCAGGCCCATCCACCCGAACAGGCTGAGCAGCACCAGCAGCAGCGCCAGGCTGGGTGCAAAGACGGCGCTGAAGATGATGAGCAGGTACAGCTCCGGCATGGAACCCCAGATTTCGATGAAGCGCTGGAAGGCCAGGTCGGTTCTCCCGCCAAAGTAGCCCTGCACTGCACCGGCGGCCACACCCAGCACGACGCCGATCACGGTCAACGCCAGGGCGAACAGCACGCTCACGCGGAAGCCATAAATCAATTGCGCCAGCAGGTCGCGCCCCCGGTCGTCGGTACCCAGCCAGTTGTCGCGCGACGGTGCAGATGGGTTGGGCTCCTTGGCAAAGTAGTTCAGCGTCTTGGGGCCGTAGGGGTTCAGCGGGTAGATGGCCCAGTTGTCGCCAGCGCTCAGGCGCTCTCTTATGTACGGGTCCAGGTAGTCGGTGGGGGTCTCAAAGTCACCGCCAAAGACCGTCTCGGGGTAGTCGTGCACCAGTGGTGTGTAAAACTGCCCCTCGTAGCGCACCAACAGCGGCCGGTCGTTGGACAGAACTTCGGCAAACAGGCTGGCCACCACCAGCACGCAAAACGCAATCAGGCTGACGTAGCCGAGCCGGTTGCGTTTGAAGCGCAGCCACGCACGCCGAGATGGCGACAAGGGCCCGGATTCAATCGAACTTGACACGAGGATCCACCCAGACATAGCAGAGGTCGCTGATCAGCTTGGTCACCAAGCCGATCAACGTGAACAGGTACAGCGTGCCCAGCACAACGGGGTAGTCGCGCCGGATCACGCTCTCGTAGCTCAGCAGGCCCAGACCGTCGAGCGAAAACAGCGTTTCGATGAGCAGCGAACCTGCGAAGAACGCCCCCACGAAGGCTGCGGGGAAACCAGTGATGATCGGGATGAGCGCGTTGCGGAACACGTGCTTCCAAAGCACCTGGCGCTCGCTCAGGCCCTTGGCGCGGGCGGTCAGCACATACTGCTTGCGGATCTCTTCCAAGAACGAGTTCTTCGTCAGCATGGCCGTGACGGCAAAGCTGCCCAGCACCATGGCCGTGACCGGCAAGGTGATGTGCCAGAGGTAGTCCACGATGCGCGCCCCCCACGACAGTTCATCCCAGTTCGCCGACGTGAGGCCGCGCAGCGGGAACCACTGCAGCTGCCCGCCAAAGATAACCAGCAGCGCCACGCCCAGCACAAAGCCAGGGATGGCGTAGCCCACCAGCACCAGCAGCGTGGTGACCAGGTCAAAGCGTGAGCCGGCACGCACCGCCTTGGCCACACCCAAAGGCACCGCGATCAGGTAGCTGATGAAGAAGGTCCACAACCCCAGGCTGATGGACACCGGCAGCTTTTCCACCACCAGTAGCGAGACGGCCTTGTTCTGAAAAAAGCTGGTGCCCAGGTCAAACCGCGCAAACTGGCCCAGCATCTGGAAGAAGCGCTCATGCGCCGGTTTGTCAAAGCCGTACAGCGCCTTGATCTGTTCCAGCCGCTGCGGGTCCACCCCTTGCGCACCCCGATAGACCGAGCCGCCTTCCGCACCGCCCACCGCCCCGGCTCGGGCTTCAGCCAAATACTGCTCCACCGGCCCGCCGGGCACAAACTGGATGACAACGAAGGTGATGAGCAAGACCCCGAACAAGGTCGGAATCATCAGCAACAGGCGTTTGAGGATGTAGGCCCACATGGATCGTTCTCCCCGTCACTTGGTAATGGCAGCCGGTTTGGCCCACCAGGTGTCAATGGCCCAGCCCTCGCCCGAGGCGTAAGGTGGCATGTCCTTGGGTCGCTCCAGCCGCCAGGCGTTGTAGGCCATGCGGTGCGTGGTGGCCGACCATTGCGGAATCAGATAGTGGCTGTGGCTGATGACGCGGTCCAGCGCGCGGCAGGCTGCCAGGAATTCGGGTTTGGTGCGCGCGTCCGTCATGCGGGTGATGAGCGTATCCACCGCCGCGTTGCTCACCCCAGCGAAGTTGCCAGAGTCCTCGGTACGCGCAGCCACGCTGCCAAACAGGTCGGCGTACTCGGCACCCGGGTTGTGGGTGCCGCCGTAGGCGATAGAGATGATCTGGAAGTCAAAAGTGCGCAGGCGTTGCTGGTAGAGCGCAAAGTCCACCGGGCGAAAGTTCAACTCGATGCCCAGCTTCTCCAGGTTGCGCGACCAGGGCGTGACCACGCGCGCACCGGTCTCGGCGCTGTCCAGGTATTCCAGCACCATGGGCTCGCCCCGGGCGTTGCGCAGCTTGCCATCCTGCACCGTCCAACCTGCTTCACGCAACAGCGCCTGGGCACGCCGTAGGTTGGCGCGTAACGAACTGCCGCCGTCGGTACGCGGCGGCTCATACATCGGGCCAAACACCGCTGGTGGCAACTGCTTGCGCCAAGGCTGCAGCAGCGCCAGCTCATCCGCCCCCGGCACCCCTTCAGGTGAACAATCCGTGTTGCCAAACAGCCCGCGCACCCGCTGGTAGCTGTTGTAGAACATCTGGCGGTTCATCCACTCGTAATCCAGCGCCAGGCCCAGCGCCTCGCGCACGCGGATGTCGTCCAGCGGTGCGCGGCGTGTGTTGAGCACATAGCTCTGGAAGCCGGTGGGCAGGCGGTGCGTGAATTCGCCCTTGACCAGTTCGCCGCTGTCAAACCGCTTGCCGTTGACGCGGCGTGCCCAGTCCCCCGCCGAGAAGAAGCGCATCAGGTCGAACTCGCCCGCCTTCAGCGCCTCCAGCCGGGCGGTGTTGTCCTTGTAGATCTTGACGGTGATGCGGTCGAAGTTGGCCGTGCCCTTGCGCACCGGCAAATCACGCGCCCAGTAGTTGGGGTCGCGCACGTAGGTGATGTCCTTGCCAAAACGCACTGGTCCGATCCTGTAAGGCCCGCTGCCAATGGGAATGTCCATCACCACCTGGTCGAAGGTTTTGCGCTGGCCGGTCTTGGGGTCGATCTCGTTGCCCCAGGCGCGGCTGAACACAGGCAGCCCACCCACCGTGATCGGCAATTCCCGGTTGGGCTTCTTGAAGCGGTATCGCACAGTGCGCTCGTCCAGCACGTCCAGGCCCGCCACGTCGGCCAGAATGGTCTTGTACGCTGGCGAGGTGTGCGGCCCCATCAGCGTGTCGTAGCTGAACTTCACATCGGCCGCCAGCACCGGGTCACCGTTGTGGAAGCGCGCCTCGCTCCGCAGGCGGAACGTCACCGACAAACCATCCGGGGCGGCTGTCACATCCTCAGCCAGCAGGCCGTAGGCGGCGCCGCTCTCGTCGGCGGCACCGGTCAGCAGGCTGTCGAACATCAGGTCAGACAGGTAGGCGGGCGCGTTGCCACGCAACGTGAAGGGGTTGTACTTGTCGAAGGTGGACACCCGCAGGTTGCTCACCAACCGCAACTCGCCACCCTTGGGGGCGTTCGGGTTCACGTAATCAAAATGCGTGAAACTGGCCGGGTACTTGAGTTCGCCCCACAGTGCGTAACCGTGGGCCGCCCAGGCAGCAGGTGCCACCAGCACAGCCGCCAATGTCAGCACCGACGCCAGCGTGCGCCCCGCCGAAGGGAACCAGGAAAGGCGGCGGGTACTGGATGGGTGGGCGCGCATGCGACAATTCTGCAGGATTTTTTCTGGAGATTGACTCATGGGTTTTCTGGCTGGCAAGAAATTGCTGATCACGGGCGTGCTGTCCAACCGTTCCATCGCTTATGGCATTGCCAAGGCCTGCCACGAACAAGGCGCGGAACTGGCCTTCAGCTACGTGGGCGAACGCTTCAAGGACCGCATCACCGAGTTCGCGGCAGACTTCGGGTCGAATCTGGTTTTTGACTGCGATGTGGGTGATGATGCCCAGATCGAACAATTGTTCCGCGACCTGTCTGCACACTGGCCCACGTTTGACGGTTTTGTGCACAGCATCGGTTACGCCCCGCGCGAAGCCATTGCTGGCGACTTCCTGGACGGCCTGAGCCGCGAAGCCTTCAAGATCGCTCACGACATCAGCGCCTACAGCTTCCCGGCCATGGCCAAGGCGGCCCTGCCCTACCTGAACGACAACTCGGCGCTGCTGACCCTGACCTACCTGGGTGCCGTGCGCACCGTGCCCAACTACAACACCATGGGCCTGGCCAAGGCGTCGCTGGAAGCGTCCGTGCGCTACCTGGCAGAGTCGCTCGGCGCCAAGGGCCGTGGCCTGCGCGCCAACGGCATTTCCGCCGGCCCCATCAAGACGCTGGCCGCCAGCGGCATCAAGGGCTTCGGCAAGATCCTGAACGTCGTGGCCGAGAACTCCCCCATCCGCCGCAACGTCACCATCGAAGACGTGGGCAACGTTGCCGCCTTCCTGATGAGCAACCTGGCAGCTGGCGTGAGCGCCGAAATCACCTACGTGGACGGTGGCTTCAGCCAGGTGGTGGGCGGCATTGCCGAACCAGCCGAAGCCTGATCGCCTCACACCCCACCAACAAAAAGGCAGCTCGTTGAGCTGCCTTTTTGCTTTCTGAACAGAAGGGTTACTTCTTCTGCGGCGGCAAGTCCGTGCACGAACCGTGCGCCACCTCTGCCGCCATGCCAATGCTCTCGCCCAGCGTGGGGTGCGGGTGGATGGTCTTGCCAATGTCCACCGCGTCGGCGCCCATCTCGATGGCCAG
>CBKZAG010000022.1:0-26785 GCA_966692625.1 uncultured Comamonadaceae bacterium | reverse complement strand
GCGCTTTTGTCGCGCAAACAAACGGGGGAGTCCATCCCATCATTCCACCGGACCTTGCACATAAAGCCGCGCAAGGCCGGTGAATTCAAACGTTGGCGTGCATAGGAGGGACCCGTGATCATCTCGATCTTGTTCAATTCAGACGATCCGTGCTTCGATGGGTACTACGGTCCGCCGATTCGCGATCTCATTTTCAGATCGGGTGTTATGCAGGCGTCGAACCGCCCGTTGAAGATCACGCACGGTGACGTCCTTGTGTACAGCCACTCCAAGACTTCGGCGGACTATCACCGCATCGCGGATGCAACATATTTCGCAGGGACTTGGTCAACCATCCAAGCAGATCGGCTCCGTGACACCTACTTCAAACAAACAATCTGGTCTTGGGTAGTTCAGAACGCAACGAAAGCTCTCGCCCACCAACTCGATTCCGCGCTCCGCCACGATCCTGCGTACCTCGGGCTTCTAGAGGTTGACTTCAGCCTGCCGGCACATCTCGTCTTGTTCCGAAACTCCATGCCGCAATACTGCCGTGTCGAAGGCGATCACTGCACACGGTTTTACTCAATGGGGAACGAAGACGAGAAGGACGAGTACGAAACGGAAGAACCGCTCAAGCTTGGCTTCGCGACGGTGGACTGGGAGGATAGCGGAGCGCATCACACAATCTTCGATGACTTTGACACGCCGGAGCATTTCATCCAGCTAAAGGCGGTGCAGGGCGCTCTCGCTTCTGTGCTCCCGAATGGTGACGACGATGCGTCTGAACTGGTGATGATGCTGGAGGACCTCAACCCTAAGCTCTTCAATGCGCTTGGATTTGCCGTCCGTGCGCTTTCAGCGGCAAAGACCGAAGAAGACTTTGCTCATGTGGGGATCTCGGGCCGTCGTTATGTGGAGCAACTGGCCGACGCACTGTTTCCTGCGAGTACAGTGCCCGTCAAGGGGCGCGATGTGTCGGCGCCAAAATTCAAGAATCGCCTATGGGCGTTCATCGACAAGTCGCTGCCAGCTGAAGCGCCCAGTAGGGACAATGAACTCCGCTCACTTGGACGTGAGATCGACCGTCTGATTGATGCTGTGAATTCGCTCCTGCACGGGCAACCTGACCAGCAATCCGCGCTTCGCGCGTTCGCGGATCTGGCGAAGCTCACGATTGCGCTGCTTCAACTTGATCCAGCGGCATCGCGGCAGCCTTACCGCGCGTTCGAACAGAAGATTGTCGACTTTCTCACGCAGCACTTTGAGGGCCTTCGTCGTGGAGACGGTGCCGATGCGCCCTAACTTGTTGATCGCCGGTCATCTTTACGTTAGGCGTCATTCCGCACGGTCAAGATCGCACCCTCACTACTCCCAGAATGCTGAAGCTCTCCATCATTGCCGCGCTTGCACTTGCGTACTCCGCCGCCACGCAAGCTCAGGCTACGGACCAAGCGGCTACCATCTCCCATCTCTTCATCGCCCAGTGTCCTCAAGTCACTTCGTCGTTGCTCTCACGGAAGGACTTTGGTCCAACGCTAGCGGCGAGGCCGCCGAACATTCAGAAGGTGTGCGCGTGCACTGGCGCAGCTTTCCAAGCGGACGACGGGGTTCAATTGCTGCTCGGCGGCGAGCCCGACGCAGTTGCTAAGCAGTCGGCCTCTGAACACCTGAAGTCCTACTTGTTCACTCGGCTCCTGACGTCAATGATGTCATGTCTCTTGCCCGAACTTGAAGCAGCGCTGACCCAAGCGCGGCAGCGATGACGCCTAACACCTCGTATATGGACTCCCCCACAACAGCAAGAGCCTGATCGATTGGGACCCAATGGGTGGAGGTCTTATCCCGGATGATTGCATAGATCATAGAAGGCTTGACATGAAAACACCAACCAACACGAGTTCCGCGCTATCGGCTCTTTCCGAGTCGTGGGAAGCCGCAACGGTCGCACGCTTCAACGGCCACGAAGTCATGGTCGCCAAGGCCCGGGGCGCCTACCCCTGGCACAAGCACGAAGACACGGACGATTTCTTCCTTGTCCTCAAAGGCCAACTCACCATAGAGATGCGCGACCGCAGCGTGCGCCTCGGCCCTGGCGATCTGTTCGTCGTTCCACGCGGAGTGGAGCACCGGCCCGTGGCCGAAGACGAGGCGCACTTCCTGCTCATCGAACCGCCAGGAACCGCCGAAGGCGGGACGACGGTGTTGTGAAACCGCAGGGCCACATGGTGCGTATCGTCCTTTCACTCATCGCCTACGCCGTTGCGCTGGCCGCCGTGGCCGTGATCGCCTTTTTCGCCGTGATCTTCCTGGCAGGCCCGCACGCCGGGCTGCTGCCCGGCTGGCTGGAGGCCGTGGTGCTGGGCCTGGGGTGGCTGGCGGTTCTGCTTCTGCCGGTGCTGGCCGCGCGTGCTGTCTGGCGGCGCCTCGGCAGGCCGCGTGGCGCAGCCAGATAATCTGCACGGCGAACCACCCCATTCAATCCTCCAGAGCTTGCGGATGTCCGTTCTCATTGCCGTTTGCGTTGTCCTTGCCATCACCGCGTTTGTTCTGTGGCGGCGCCAGGTTGCGCTGCGGCGTGACGCCTACGTCCGCAGCTTCACGTTTCCGCAGGGCCTGTTTGAAAAGCTCCGCCAGAAGCATCCTCAACTGACGCTCAAGGACTGTCAGCTCGTTGCCCACGGCCTGCGCCAGTTCTTTCTTGCGCACCTGCGGAGCAAGCGCGGGTTTGTGTCCATGCCGTCACAGGTGGCCGACGACCTGTGGCATGAGTTCATCCTTTACACCAGAAGCTATCAGGCGTTTTGCCAGAAGGCATTCGGCCGGTTCTTTCACCACACGCCCGCGGCTGTTCTGGGCAGCGCAGCCACCAGCAACGCCGGGCTGCGCCGTTGCTGGTGGCACGCGTGCAAGGAAGAGAACATCAACCCCGCGGTCCCCACGCGGCTGCCGCTGCTGTTTGCCCTGGACGCCAAGCTGCACATTGCAAACGGCTTCCACTACGTGGCCGACTGCAGCGAGATCCGGCGGCAGGGCGCCGATGGCGGTCAGGGTGGTGTTGTGCACTGCGGTGGCGACTTTGCCGGATCGGGCGACGGCGGCAGCGCAGGCGACTTTGGCGACGCAGGCGCTGGTGACGCCAGTGGGAGCGGCTGCAGCGGCGGCGACGGGTGTGGCGGCGGTGGCTGCGGCGGAGGCGGAGGCGATTGAACGCAACGCCGCATGAGACAGGCCCGCGCGGAAACGGCGGGCCTGTCGATTTGAGGGGCGTTACGCTGGTGTTGCGGTGAGGTGGGGCAGCGCTTTCGTCACAGCTCGTGGTTTGGCGCTTGAAACTGGGTACGTCTTGGCTTCCTGATGAAAGAGGGGGCCGTTTTCGGACGGCACATGTTCCGTGTCGTTGAGCTTGAAGACTGCCACGGCCTGCACCAGGTGCCGCGCTTGCTGGTTCAGGCTCTCGGCGGCGGCGGCCGATTCTTCCACAAGGGCCGCGTTCTGTTGTGTCACCTGGTCCAACTGCATCACAGCGTTGTTGATCTGGTCAATACCCGAAGTCTGCTCCTGGTTCGCTGCGTTTATCTCGGCAATGAGCTCGGTCACGCGTTTGACCTGTGTAACCACGTCTTGCATGGTGCTGCCAGCCTCGTTGACGAGCTGGCCGCCAGCTTCAACCTTTTGCACGCTGTCGCCAATCAGGGCCTTGATTTCTTTGGCCGCCTCGGCGCTGCGTTGGGCCAGGCTGCGCACCTCACCCGCGACCACGGCAAAGCCCCGGCCTTGCTCACCCGCACGTGCGGCCTCCACGGCAGCGTTGAGTGCCAGGATGTTGGTCTGGAAGGCGATGCCGTCAATGACGGAGATGATGTCAACGATCTTCTTGGACGAGCCGTTGATCTGCTCCATCATGTACACGACCTGTCCGACGACCTCTCCGCCCTTGGCGGCCACACTGTTGGCCGATTGCGCCAGTTGAGCCACTTGCCGAGCGGTGTCGGAGGTGGTGCGCACGGTGCTGGACAACTCTTCCATGGACGCCGCCGTTTCTTCCAGGTTGCTGGCCTGTTCTTCGGTCCGGTAAGACAGGTCTGCATTGCCTGTCGCAATCTGGTTTGCGCCTGTAGCGATGCTGTCGCTGCTGCTGCGAACGGTGCCCACCACCCTGCGCAGCGACTCTTGCATCTGGCTCATGGCGTAAACCACGCTGCCCGCCCGTGCCTGGGCCGTGTCCACGCGGGATGTCAGATCGCCATGGGCGATGGCGTTGGCCAGACGGGCAACTTCGGCGGGCTCGCCACCCAGTTGACGCGTCAGGCGGCGGGTGAGGAACACACCAATGGCCATGCCCGCCAGCAGGCCGCCCACCGTGAGCAGAATCAGCTGAACGCGGATGTCGGCGTAAATTTCGTCGGTTTCTTCGCTCAAGTGCCGTGCGTTGCTGTTCTTGCGTTCAACCAACTGCGTCACGAGCGAGTCGGCCTTGTCTGCCATGGGGCGTACCGTCTTGAGCAGGTGGTCTGCCGAGGCGCGGCTGTCCATCAGGTCTTCGGTTCGTACCTTGGCCGCCGTTTCTTTCAGCCCGGCCTCGTAGGCCTCAATGGCTTTTGCCGTTTCCGCCACAAGTTCTTTGCCCTGTGGGGTCACGAACGTCTTTTCGGTTTGCGCCAGTTCGGCATCTATCTTCTGCAGGCGTTGCTCCATTCGCTTGAGGTGCTCTTCGCGTTCAGCGGGGTCTGACGCCAAGATCGCGCTGCTGATGGAGCGTGTTGCGGCAAGAAGCTGTACGTTGGCCTCGGCGGCATGGTGCAAGCCAGTGAGCTCCCGTTCGTACATCAAGTGGCCCAGGTCTTTGATGTGCGCTGCCTTCAAAATGCCGTCCAGCCCGATGACGCCGCCGATGGCCGCGACGACCAAGAAACCGCCAATCAACTGGGTGCCTACTTTCGTCCGTTTGAACCATTCCATTTCATTCCTCCTTTGGTAGTCCTTGTTCATGCTTGAAGATGTGACAGCGCATTGCCTGGCGCAACCGCTCCGTGTTCACGAAACGGGTATCGGTTGGGTGGGGAGTCGCCTCCATCCGGTGTCGCGATCGGTCAGGGAAGATGAGGCGGGCGCGTCAAGGGCACCCTTGAGGGCAGCAGGCGCTACAGGTTTTCATCCAACGGTTGGATTTGGTGCGGCCTGTTCTTTGAAGTCTTGTTTGCATGACTGCCCTCCTGTTTTGTTTTTAACAGTTTGCTGGCAAGTATCACGAGTAGCCGAGTTTATTGGTATGGTTTTGCACGTGGGAATTGGCATGCCAGTGGCTACTCCACGCTGACCCGCCTGAGGCCGCCAGCAAACGCGGCTCCCGGTTGCTTGGTGATGTGTGGGGTGCTCTGGTGCACAGAACATGGTGTTTTGCCGTGATTCTTGGGTTGGCTCCGGCGGGCTTGCCCCTATGAGCCTGTTGAAATCAGGGCGTGCCAAGTCGTCTGGGTCAGCACAATGGGCGCCGCCTGAATCTGCTCAGGCCGCTGGAAGGCGCCTCGCCATCGCGGGCCCTTCCCCAACAACCCACATGCATCCTTTTGGAAACAACATGTACGTATCTCTGCGAATCGCCCTTCTGGCCAGCGCTGCCTCATTGGCCGCTTGTGCATCCGAGCCTTCCACGCCTGCGGCTCCCGCGGCGTCCACACAAACCTGTGCGCCCATCAACGAGCAACAGGTCGCATCGCTGTTTGACCGCTGGAACGCCTCTCTTGCAACCGGCAACCCGCACAAAGTGGTCGAAAACTACGCGCCCACTTCCCTCCTGCTGCCCACGGTTTCCAACAAGCCGCGTTATTCCGCCGCAGAGAAGGAGGACTACTTCGAACACTTCCTGCACGACAGCCCGAGTGGCAAGATTGAACAACGCTTCGTTTCCATTGGCTGCAACACGGCCGTTGACGCGGGCCTCTACACCTTTACCTTTGCGAAGACGGGCGCGGTCGTCAAGGCCCGGTACAGCTATACCTACGCATACATGGGCGAGAAATGGCTGATCACCAGCCACCATTCCTCGGCCATGCCCGAGAAGTGACGAGGCGCGCACGTTGCATGGCGGTATAGACTTGGCCAGCCTGAATATGAATAACCTTATTGACCTGAACACTGGTGCCGCCACGGGAGTGGTGAAAGGCGTTCTGCGTCTGGAAGGTTTGTGCGTTCTTGTGGCCGCCACCATCGGCTACGCCAAGTACGGTGCGGGCTGGGGCGTATTTGCCGCCACGTTCTTCCTGCCCGATCTGTCTTTCGCGGGCTACTTGGCAGGTCCACGGGCAGGCACCATGGCGTACAACGCGGCGCACTCCTACGTGGGCGCCGTGATCGCTCTGGCCGCGGCCTTGCTGTGGCCTTCATTGCTGCCTGTCTCTGTGGGGTTGGTGTGGTGCGCGCACATCGGTTTCGATCGCGCCTTGGGCTATGGGCTCAAGTACGGCAGCGGGTTTACCGCCACGCACCTTGGGCGCATAGGCCGTCAACACCGACCACGACAAAACCAGTGATCCACTGACCACTTTCCCGCCCCCCGGCCCGCTAGGTACAGCAACGGCGCGGCCCAACTGAGGTGGGTGGGCCAAGCGCTGGGGTACACAAAGATCTGTATCACCGCCGTCATGCCCAGCAGCGCCAGCGCGGCATAGCGCGTGCCCAGGCCCAGCACCAGCATCACCGGGAACAGGTGCTCGGCGTAAGTGGCCAGGTGCGCGGCCCACACGGGCGGTATCAGGGGCAGCGCGTAGTCCTGCTCGAACAACAGCAGCGCGGTGTCGCTCACGTTCAGCCAGCCGTCGGTCTTGGTGCGGCCCGACAGCCAGAATATGCCCGCCAGCCCCAAGCGGCTCACGGCGGCGATGAGGTCGTGGCTGAGCCACGCCTCCAGCTTGCGTGGCACCGTGCGGAACAGGGTTTGGGTGAAGGTCTGGGCGTTCATGGTGTTTCTCCTGATCAAAGGGGGGCATGGGTGCGGAAGGCACCCGCCGCCAGCAGCGCGTGCAGCAGTGCGGTCAAATCCAGTGCGGGGTCGGTGTTCAAGGCGGCGCCAGCAGCCTCGGGCAGGGGCTGGCCTTGAGCGCAGGCGTCCAGCAGCGCAGCACCTCCTGCGTCCAGCGGCTGCCACTGCACTGCCCCATTGGTATGGCGGGTCAGCAGCAGGCCGTCGCCTTGCCAGGCAGGCGGGTTGGGGTCGTTCCAGTGTTCGCGGGCGGCGCGCCACAGGGCGCCAGCGGGCAGGTCCGCGAACCACGCCCAACGGGCGCTGGGGTGGGGCTGCAGCACCAGGGTTTGCAACTCGCTGGCGGCCAGTGCGGCCAGGCTGCCGGGCAGCAGGCGCGGGGCTTCGGCGGCGGCATGGGCTTCGCGCCACAGGCGGTCCAGCCGGGCCACGCTGCCCAAATAGGGCAGGTCAGCGGCGGGTGGAAAGCTGGCCAGAAAGTCCTCAAACCCGTCGCCGTAGAACAGCATGCGCCGGTCGGCGGGCGGGTGGGCCGTCACGTACTCGGCCGCCGCGGCGCGCAGCCATTCTTCGCCCACCAGCGTGGCTACGGCGGGGTAGTTGGCCAGCAGTGTGTCCACGCAGCCCTTGATGACGGTGTTGCGGTAAATGGCCCAGCCGGGCTGGCCTTGCCATTCGGCCCGCAAAGCGGGTGCGTCGGCATGCACAGGGGCCCACAGCCCGGCCCAGAAGGTGTGCTGAAAAGCGTCCAGGGCAGACGTGCTCATGGCAGCGCCTCGGTTTCTTGGCAAGTTTCGCCCAGGGCATCCAGGCAGCGCTGTGCGCGTGCCCGCTCGGCCATCAACTCGGCAAAGGCGGGTATCTCGGCGTCACGCTCAATCAGCGTGGGCCTGGGGCCTATGCGTTGCACCAGCCGTTCGTACAGTTGCCACACGCCTTCGCAAACCGGCGCGTCGTGCGAATCCACCAGCAGGCTGTCGCCCAGTTGCGGGTCGGCATGATGCCCGGCCAGGTGGATTTCCATCACCGCATGGCCGTCCAGCGCGCACAGGGCTTCCCAGGCGTCAAAGCCCAGGTTGTGGGCTGACACATAGACGTTGTTCACGTCCAGCAACAGGCCGCAGCCGGTGCGTCGCGCCAGCGTGTTCAAGAAGTCGGCTTCGCCCCAGTCGTGCCCGGGCAGCACCAGGTAGTGCGAAGGGTTCTCTATGGCCACGCGCCGCTGCAGCCGTTCCTGCAGCAGATCGATGCGCCGCGCGATGCGTGCAAGTGCCTCGTTCGTGCGCGGGAAGGGCAGCAGGTCGGGCGCGTAGTGCCCGCCCAGCACCGACCACGCCAGGTGTTCCGATACCAGCGTGGGCTGCAGCCGGTCGCACAGTGCGGCCAGCCGCTCCAGGTGCGCCGGGTCGGGTTCGTCCGGCCCTGCCAGGGACATTGACACGCCATGCAGCGACAGCGGGTGCCGTGCCCGCACGGCCTCCAGCCAGGCCAGGCGCGGGCCGCCTTCGACCATGTGGTTCTCGGGGTGCACCTCGAACCACAGGCCACTGGCGTCACTGGCGCTGGCTTCGTCGTAGTGCTGGGGTTTCAGGCCCAGGCCTGCGCCTAAAGTCGAGTCCATGGCGTTCGCCGCAGCCAACAATCAGGACTTGATGGGCATCAGCGAGCCCATGCCCTTCGGCGTCTTGATGGAAGCACAAGTGCCTGCGGGCACATATTTCCAGGCGTTGCCCTGGTAGTCCATCTTCGAGGTGCCTGCGCAGGTGGTGCCGGGGCCTGCGGCGCAATCGTTCTTGCCCGCCATCGACACGCCATAGCAGCGTTCCATGGCGGGTTTGGCGTCGGCTGCGGGCTTGTCTTGCGCCAGCGCGGCGGTCGCAGACAGGGCGGTGATGGCGGCCAGGGTCAGGCCCAGGGTGCGGTTGTTCATGATGTGTACTCCATTGGTTGAGGGTGGGTTGAAAATCGCTCCGTTGCCGTGGTGTGCACAGCGCCGGAGTGACTGCTAGTTCGGTGCCCAACGGAGCCTGGTTACAGCCCTGGCTCAAAAAAACGAACAAAATTTTTTCGAGTGGCTGTAACCTTTGCAGACCATGGAACGAATACAGGCTGTGACTTCGACCGAGCGCGATCTGCGCGGCCTGTTTGTGCAGGGCCTGGAGGGCAATGCCCGGGCCTACCACCTGTTCCTGCAACGGCTTGCGCCGTTGTTGCGAGGCTATTTCCGCCGCAGGCTCACCGGCCTGCCTGACGAGGTGGAGGATCTGGTGCAGGAAACCCTGATGGCGTTGCACGCGCAGCGGCACACCTACCGCACCACCGAGCCTTTGACGGCCTGGGTGCACGCGGTGGCGCGCTACAAACTGGTCGATCTGTGGCGCCGCCGTGCGCGGCACGAGGCGCTCAACGATCCGCTGGACGACGATCTGGCGGTGTTTGCTTCGGCCGACAGCGATGCCCACGAGACGCGGCGCGACCTGTCGCAACTGCTCGACGGCCTGCCTGACCACCAGCGTCTGCCCATCCTGCGCACCAAGATCGATGGTCTCTCGGTACGCGAGGCCGCGCAGGTCACGGGCATGTCGGAGTCGGCCATCAAGGTGGGCGTGCACCGGGGCTTGAAAGCCCTGGCCCGCGCCTGGAAAGGACAGACATGAAGACGGAAGAATTGCTGGGCCTGCTGGCGGCCGATGCCACCCCCGTGCCTCGGCACGCAGCCGAAAAACGCCTGGGGCTGGCCTTGCTGGCAGGCCTGGGTTTGGCAGCCATGTGGGTGATTGAAACGCTGGGCGTGCGTGCCGATCTGGCGCAGGTGGCTGCCACCGGCATGTTCTGGGGCAAGGTGGGCATGCCTGCGCTCACCGGCTTGGTGGGGGCCGTGGTGGTGTGGCGCCTGGCCCACCCTGGCCTGCGCGCCGGGTGGCCGGGGTGGCTGGCCTTGCTGCCAGTGTTGCTGCTGTGGTTGCTGGCCGGGTGGGACATGTCGCAAGCCAGCGCAGCCGAGCGGCAGGCACTGGTGTTTGGCGACACTTGGCGCGTGTGCAGTTTCAACATCGTCGTCACCGCGCTGCCCGTGGGCGTGATGCTGTTCTGGGCCCTGCGTGGGCTGGCACCCACCCGCCCGGTGTTGACTGGCGCGGCGGCGGGCTGGCTGGCCGGTGCCGTGGCGGCGATGGTCTATTCCCTGCACTGCCCCGAGATGGAAGCCCCCTTCCTGGCCGTGTGGTACGTGCTGGGCATGGCGGTGTCGGCAGGGTTGGGCGCGCTCGCTGGCGCGCGCCTGCTGCGCTGGTAAGGGGCGGCCATTGGCACCACGCGAACAGCTCATCCACATCCACCCCCAGGCCCCGGTCAAGCCCGCCATGGGCGCACCCTGCAACGGCTGCGGCGTGTGCTGCCTGGCCGAACCTTGCCCCCTGGGCATGGTGTTGTCAGGCCGCCGCCAGGGTGCCTGCACCGCATTGCGCTGGGCAGACGATGGCAAGCGCTACGTGTGCGGCGCCATCAGCGACCCGGCTGGTGTGTTGCCCCGCCCGTGGCGTTGGGCGGCTTTCCTGCTGCGGCGGTTGGCGCCCCGCTGGGTGGCCGCTGGGCATGGGTGCGACGCCGACCTGGAGCCGGTGCAACGCTGACACCCTACCGCGCAGCAGACGGGTTCAGGCGGCCTCGCCCAGCAGGTGCAGCATCAGGTCTTGCACGGGGCGTATCTCCCGGCCAAAGGGCAGGTTGCCCGCCCCTCGGAAGAACAGGCCGCGTTCGGTGTCGCCGTCCAGCGCGTGGCCGAGTTGCTGGTCAATGCAGAACTGCCCCATCTCGGTCTTGCCGTCGCGCAGGCCGCAGTGCGCCAGGCAGTCGAAGGACATGTTGCACTTCTTTTTCACGTGGGCCACGGCCTTGAGTTTGGGTTCCACCCTCAGGTATTTTTCCAGCCAAGGGGTGCGCACGGCGCGCGCGGGCAGGCCCGCCACGCTTACAAATTCCACCAGGTCTTCGGGCCGGGCGCGGGCCAGCACCTGCTTGAAGCTCGTTTCGGCATCGCATTCCTGCGTTACGGCAAAAGCAGTGCCCAGTTGCACGGCACTCGCACCCAGGGCCTGAAGGCGGGCAATGTCGGCCCGGCTACTGATGCCGCCTGCGGCGATCAGCGGAATCTCGCGTTCCAGCCCCGCCGTTTTGAAGAACGCCAACACCTGTGGAATCACCACGTCAAAGTCAAAGCGCGGGTCTTGCAGGTCGCTCACCTTGGCCGCCCCCAGGTGCCCGCCTGCTAGCCGGGGGTGTTCGATCACGATGGCGTCGGGTAGGCGGCCTTTTTTCTCCCACTTGCGCACCACCAGTTGCACACCCCGTGCGTCCGACAGAATGGGGATGAGCGCCACTTGCGGGTGTTCCGCCGCCAGATCGGGCAGGTCCAGTGGCAGGCCCGCGCCCACCACCACGGCGTCGGCGCCACTTTCCAATGCCTGGCGCACGTACATCTCGTAGGCGCTCAACGCTTTCATCACGTTCACCGCAATCAGGCCCCGGCCTTGCGACAGGACGCGTGCCCGGTGGATCTCGCGGTCCAGTGCAGTCAGGTTGGCGGCGTCTATCTGCTGGCGGGCGTCGGGTTCCTTGTCCAGGTGCCGCGTGCGCGCCATCAGGTCTGGGTGCAAACGGCGCAGGTCCACCGACGATATGGTGCCCACCCCGCCCAGCCGCGCCACATGGCCCGCCAAGCCGCCAGCAGACACCCCCACGCCCATGCCGCCTTGCACCACGGGCAACAGCGTCTTGCCACCCAGTTGCCAGGTGCGCAGGCCAGAAGCCTGAGCCAGCTCCTGCAGGTGTGCGGCCATCGTCTCGGGGGATGAAGGGGGCAGTGCGTGTTCCATCGTGCTCTGGCGGGGCTGGTTTTCCCGCGTGCTTGTGACCAAGTCAGCACTGTGCTGCATCGCCGCAACCGTGCCTATCCTTCGAAAGTCGGATGCTTTCGCGCCCCGGCCTACTTACAAAGTAGCGGTCCGCTCAGTAGGGGTATTTCCCTGGTCCGCTTGATCTGGGTCAACGCTCCAAGTTCTGTCTGCGCGCAGCGGTCATCGAGTTCTGGCACCGGCGCTTTGGCGACAAGCTGGCCGTCTGGCTGCTGGCGTTTTCCACCGCGGTGGTGGTGGTGCAGGCGCTGGTGCTGCTGGGCGGGCTGGATGTGTCCAGCGCGCGCCAGTTGTCGTCGCGCGGCAGCCTGTCTGGCGCGCTGATCGGCGGACTGCTGTTCGGCGTGGGCATGGTCATGACGCGTGGTTGTGCCAGCCGCCTGCTGGTGCTTTCGGCCAATGGCAACCTGCGGGCGTTGTTGTCGGGGCTGATTTTTGCTGTGGTGGCACAGGCGTCGTTGGGGGGCATCCTTGCGCCCTGGCGTGAAGCTGTCAGCAGCTGGTGGGTGGTTGACGGTGGCCCCTCTCGCAGCTTGCTGGCACTCATCGGCGGCGGCCCCATGGTGGGGTTGGCGTTTGGCCTGGTCTGGATGGCGGCCGCCTTGTTCTTCGCGGTGCGCAGCGGTTGGGGCTTCTGGAAGTGGTTTGGCGGCATGGCCACGGGCCTGATGGTGGCGGGTGGTTGGTATTTCACCTTCCAGGTGATGAGCAATTCGTTCGAGGTGGTGCAGATCCAGGGGTTGACGTTCAGCGGCCCTTCAGCCGAATGGCTGATGCACGTGCTGAACGACCCGGCAGGCCCCTGGACCTTTGGCCTGGGCCTGATGCCCGGGGTGTTCCTGGGTTCGCTGGCGGGCGCGCTGGCGGGGCGTGAATGGAAGCTCGAAGGCTTTGGTGGCGGCTACACCATGCCGCGTTACATCATCGGCGCCGTGCTCATGGGGTTTGGCTCCATGCTGGCGGGCGGATGTGCCGTGGGGGCGGGCATGACGGGCGGCTCCATCTTTGCCGTCACGGCTTGGCTGGCCCTGCTGGGCATGTGGGCGGGCGGCGGGCTGGCAGACCGGGTGCTGGACCGTGGCACCCACACCGCACCTGCGCCGGGCGTGGAGCCTGCGCGCGCGCCCTGAGCGGCGAATCCCCGTGGCTTGGCGGGCGTGTCGTCAGCGTCCCCAGAGGGCCAGTGCAGCCAGGGCTACCGTCAGCACGGCGCTGCCCGCCAGCAGCCAGCGGGTGCGCAAGCGCAGCAGTTCCACGGCGGCCACCAGCCGTGCGTTCTGTTCGGCCAGGTCGGCCACCATCTGGCTCAACTGCGCCATGTCGGCGGCATGTTGCTGTTCCAGCTGCTGCAGCCGCAGTTGCAGGCCAGGCAGATCGGCCTGGGGTTCGCCGGTCGCGGGCACGACAGCTGCAGGCTTGCTCTGACGGTCCAGCAGGCGGCGTGCACCTTTCAACACGGCGGGGGCGTGCTCGATCACGTCGCCCCAGGGGATCACTTTCAAGGCGGTCAGCCACGATACGGCCATGTCATCTCCTTCATTCAGGCTTCGACCGCAAACGGTCACATCCGTTCACCGATTCGGGCCTTCAGCAGCATCCACAGCCCCAGCACCGCCACCAGAATCAAAAGGGCAGGGAAGCCCAGCAATGGCGACCACTGCAGTGCCGCTCCACCCAGGGCGGGCGCCAGCACACCCCCGGCGGTGTAAGACATCACCAGCACAGCCGTGCTGTTGACCAGCGTCACGCCTTTTTCGCGGGAGCCGATGTCGATCATGGCCAGTGTGTAGAGGCTGCCGCCCGCGCCGCCCCACACAAAGGCCACGGGCCAGGCCAGCCAGGGCGTGCCTGCCACCCAGGGAATGAGCACCGTGGCCGCCAGGGTGATGGCAGCAAACACGCGCATCAGCTGCAGCCGGGTGTGCCGGGCGTCGCCCCAAAAGCCCTGGGGGTGGCGCAAGCTCAGGCGGTCGGCCAGCATGCCTGCGGGCAGCATCAGCACGGCGCTGCCCAGCCCGCTGGCAGACACCAGCAGGGCCGCCGCCGCCGCGCCCAGGCCCAGTGCCAGCCCGTAAAGCGGCAGAATGGAGGTGACGCCGCTTTCAAAAAAACCGCCCGCAAAACCCGCCAGCATGATGACCGGGTGTGCCCACAGCGCATGCCACACGCCGCTCAGGCCCACCTTGGCGTCGGCCTCGTCGTGCGCGGGTGGCAGCGGCGGAATGCACAGGCTCCAGGCCAGCCCTGCCACCAGAAAGCCTACAGCCACCCACAGCGACGTCATGGAGGCCGGGCCCAGCCAGGCCAGCAGCGCGGGGCCGAGCACGAAGGTGGCGCCCACCATGGTTTCAAACAGACCGACGTTGCGGCCCCGTTGGCTCGCTGCCGAAAATTCGGCCACCACGGCCTCGGCCAGCACCCAGCGCAGGCCCGAAGCCGTGCCTACCAGCATCTTCAGGCCGAACCACAGCACCAGTCCCTGGGCCAGCCCTTGCGTCAAGCCGAACGCTATGCCCGCCACCACCGGCACGGCGCCCGACAGCCACAGCGTCGGCCGCCGCCCGAGCCGCCGGGTCACCGCCGAGGCGAAGGGTGTCATCAGGAAGATGCCGAGCCAGCCGCTGGCCGCGAACAGCCCTGCCAGCGCGGTAGGCACGTCCGCGCTCTTGAGCCGCAGGATCAGCCAGGGCGTGAGCATGAAGTAGCCCACCAGCTCGAAGAAGGTGGAACCGAAGATGCTGACCAGCCCCAGGCGGGCGTGGGCGGGCAGGGGGTGTGCGGCCTGACTCAAGCCATGCCCCCCACGCCCGGCAGCCCGCGTGCCTGCAACAAGGCGCTGGCAACCTCCGCAAAGCCCGCGCCGCGCTCCTGCCGCGCCACATAACGGGGAGGCTGGCGCAGTTGCGGCAGAAAGCGCGCCACGTTGGCCACGCCCACGCTGTGGCGAAAGTGCGCGAACATCACCTGGTCGTTGGTCGAGTCGCCCACGTACACCCAGCGGTCGGCCTCGGCGTCCAGCGTGCGGCCCAGCAGGTCGGCCACCATCCAGCGCGCGCCCGCCAGCTTGTCGTGGTTGCCTATCCAGCCGTTGATGTGGATGCTGCTGACCGTGGCGGTCAGGCCTTCTTCGCGCAGCAAGGCCACCACACGGGCCACGGCTTCGGGCGGCAGGTGGGCGTGTTCGCTGTGGTCGACGGCTATGTCGGTTTCGCGCCCGGGGCTGTCCAGCGCCAGCGTGGCGCCGGGCACCTCGCGCAGCACGCGTACGGCGGCGGCGCGCAGGCGCAGGGTATTGGCATGGCGGGTGGCTTCGTCTTGCAGGTAGCGTCTGCGGGCCTCACCCGGCAGCAGGGCCACGGCGCCGTTCTCGGCCACGATGGCGTCCAGGGGGCAGGGGAGCGTTCCGCTACCGGGTTGGCCGCGCAACAGCTCCTCGCTCCAGCCTGCCGGGCGCCCGGTCACGGCGATCACCGGCAGCCCGGCGCCGCGCAGGGCATTCAGGGCCGCGCGCGCCAAGGGGCCAACCGCCCCGCCGTCGGTCAGGGTGTCGTCAATGTCGGTGAGCACGCCGGTGATTTGACGGCGTTCCGGCATGGGCCAGTCGGCAAGGGCAAGCATGGGCGCAGCATAGCAGCCTGTGGGCCCTGCTTGCATGCACGGGGCTTATCGGCTAGAATTCGCGGTTCGGCGGAAATCCGTCCGTCGAAATCACCATTCGAGGTTCATATGTACGCGGTCATAAAAACCGGCGGCAAGCAGTATCGCGTTGCCGTTGGCGAAAAACTTAAAGTAGAACAGATTGCTGCGGACGTGGGTCAAGAGATCGTGATCGACCAGGTGCTGGCCGTCGGCAACGGCGAAGGCATCAAGGTGGGCACGCCCTTGGTCTCCGGCGCAACGGTCACGGCCACCGTGGTTTCTCACGGTCGTGGCGACAAGGTTCGCATCTTCAAGATGCGCCGTCGCAAGCACTACCAGAAGCGCCAGGGCCATCGTCAGAACTACACCGAGCTGCAGATCGGCTCGATCAACGGCTAAGGAGTAAAGCACCATGGCACAGAAAAAAGGCGGCGGCTCAACGCGAAACGGTCGCGATTCCAAGCCCAAGATGCTGGGTGTGAAGGTGTTCGGCGGCCAGGAAATCTCCGCAGGCGCCATCATCGTGCGTCAGCGCGGCACCCGTTTCCACGCTGGTGAAGGCACCGGCCTGGGCAAAGACCACACCATCTACGCCACCGTGGACGGCAAGGTCAGCTTTGCCACCAAGGGCGCACTGAACCGCAAGACGGTTTTCGTCACCCCGGTGTAATGCACCTGCTCCGTGGCGGCGCCCCGTGCCCGCCCCGGCAGCTCCAAGGGCCCGCAAGCGCGGGCCTTTTGTGTTTTTTTGATTCAGGGACAATGCAGTCATGAAATTCGTTGACGAAGCCTACATCGACGTGGCCGCTGGCGACGGTGGCAATGGCTGCGTGTCCTTCCGGCACGAGAAATACAAAGAGTTCGGCGGCCCCGATGGCGGGGACGGCGGACGCGGCGGCCATGTCTACGCGCTGGCCGACGAGAACCTGAACACCCTGGTGGACTACCGCTACTCGCGCCGCTTCGAGGCGCAGCGTGGCGAGCACGGCAAGGGCTCCGACATGTTCGGCGCCAAGGGCGAGGACATCGTCCTGAAGATGCCGGTGGGCACCATCATCCGCAACGCCGAGACCGGCGAGATCATGCACGAGCTGCTGCAGCCCGGGCAGCAGATTCTGCTGGCCAAGGGCGGTGACGGCGGCTTTGGCAACCTGCGCTTCAAAAGCTCCATCAACCGCGCGCCGCGCCAGAAAACGCCCGGCCACCCGGGCGAGCGCTTCAGCGTGCAGCTTGAGTTGAAGGTGCTGGCCGATGTGGGCCTGCTGGGCATGCCCAATGCGGGCAAGTCCACCTTCATCGCGGCGGTGTCCAACGCCCGCCCCAAGATTGCCGATTACCCCTTCACCACGCTGCACCCCAACCTGGGCGTGGTGCGCGTGGGGCCCGAGAAAAGCTTCGTCGTGGCCGACGTGCCGGGGCTGATCGAAGGAGCCTCCGAGGGCGCGGGCCTGGGGCACCAGTTCCTGCGCCACCTCCAGCGCACCCGCCTGCTGCTGCACGTGGTGGACATGGCCCCGTTCGACGATGCCGTGGACCCGGTGGCACAGGCCAAGGCCATCGTTGCCGAACTCAAGAAGTACGACCCCGAGCTGCATGCCAAGCCGCGCTGGCTGGTGCTCAACAAGCTCGACATGGTGCCCGAAGAAGAGCGCGAGGCGCGCGTCAAGGACTTCGTCAAGCGCTTCAAGTTCAAGGGTCCGGTGTTCCAGATTTCCGCGCTCACGCGTGAAGGCTGCGAACTGCTGGTGCAGAAGATCTTCCAGCACATCGTGGCCACCCGCGAGGCCGAGAAGCCCCCGGTGGATGTGGACCCGCGTTTCGACGCTGCGCGTGGCCCGGCTGACGAGGCTCCGCCTCCATCGGACGACCCGCGTTTTCGCGATTGAACCCGTATTGATCCAGCCTTTGCGGGGCAGCACCTTGCCCCAGCCGCTCCCAGAGCCCGTTTACTCTTCGCCTGACCGACGATCATGAGCCAAGAAATCGCTGCACCGGCCGTTGCCGCGCCCCAGTCCGCCCCCGCCGATGTGCTCAGCGCTGCGCGCCGCATCGTGGTCAAGGTGGGCTCCAGCCTGGTCACCAACGAAGGGCGGGGCCTGGACGAAGCGGCCATTGGCCAGTGGAGCGAACAGCTCAGCGCGCTGGTCAAGGACGGGCGCGAGGTCATCATGGTCAGCAGCGGTGCAATAGCCGAAGGCATGAAGCGCCTGGGCTGGAAGGCCCGCCCCAAGGAAGTCAACGAACTGCAGGCCGCCGCTGCCGTGGGCCAGATGGGCCTGGTGCAGATGTACGAAACCAAGCTGCGCGAGCAGGGCATCGGCAGCGCGCAGGTGCTGCTGACCCACGCCGACCTGGCCGACCGCGAGCGCTACCTCAACGCCCGTTCCACCCTGCTCACACTGCTTCAGCTGGGGGTGGTGCCGGTCATCAACGAAAACGACACCGTCGTCAACGACGAGATCAAGTTCGGCGACAACGACACCCTGGGTGCCCTGGTGGCCAACCTGGTGGAAGCCGACGTGCTGGTCATCCTGACGGACCAGAAGGGTCTGTACACCGCCGACCCGCGCAAGGACCCCGCCGCGCAGTTCGTGCACGTGGCGCGCGCGGGCGACCCGAAGCTGGAAGAAATGGCCGGTGGTGCGGGCTCGCGCGTGGGCACCGGCGGCATGATCACCAAGATCCTGGCGGCCAAGCGTGCCGCCGGGTCGGGCGCATCAACCGTCATCGCCTGGGGCCGCGAACCCAACGCGTTGCTGCGCCTGGTGGCGGGTGAACCCATAGGCACCTGCCTGATTGCCGATACTCCCAAGAAGCAGGCGCGCAAGCAGTGGATGGCCGACCACCTGCAGCTGCGTGGCGCAGTGATGGTGGACGACGGCGCGGTGGCCAAGATCGTGCAGGAAGGCAAGAGCCTGCTGCCGATCGGCATGACGGGCGTGGAAGGCGACTTTTCGCGCGGCGACGTGATCGCCATCCGCGACATGCGCGGCGCCGAAGTGGCACGCGGCCTGGCCAACTACGCCGCCAGCGAGGCGCGGCTGATCTGCCGCAAGTCGTCCGCCGATTTTGAAAAGCTGCTGGGCTACGCCGCCGAGCCCGAGATGATCCACCGCGACAACCTGGTGCTCACCCGCGTCTGATCCGGCTGGGCCACTCAGGGCTGGACCGGGCGGCCGTAGCGCAGGTCGCGCAGCATCTTGGGCAATGGCCCGTTGGGCGCTGCGCCATCGCACAGACCGGCTCGTGCCAACGCCAGGGCCGGGCGTGACGCGGCGTTGCGAAACAGCTGCCGCCATTCGGGTTGCTGTGCCAGGATCCATGCGCCGGGAGGTGCCGGGTTCCAGCGGGCGTAGGTTTTGACTTCCCCGGTGTTGCAGCGCACGCCTTCGTAGAGCGCGTTGATCGCACCTGTGCGGCTGGTGGCCACCATCACGTAGCGAACGACACCATCCTGACCGATGCTGATGGAAGCCGGATCGACGCCGTAGCTCAACTCCGAGTTCACCGAGACGTCGAACTTCAGCAGCCCGTCCGTGCGTACTGTGGGGGGTGTCGGGGTTTCTGATTCGCGCCAGTCCACGTCATCGGCGGCACGTTGGGCGTGCGCGCCCAGGCAGGCGGCAGACAGCAGGGCCGCGAAGAGCCACGGCGCCAGACGGAACGGCGCAATCATGCAGGGCCTCCGGGGGACGGTTGATGAGATGACGGGGTTGGTGATGGGTGTTGCGGGTCCGGGTCAAAGCTGGCCCCGGGCGGCAATTCCATGGGTTGCGCCATGTTGGCGTGGGTCTGCCGCACAGCCGGTATGTCTTGCATGTGCTGCGGGCTCTGCCGCCCACGGGAGGCGCCCCGCAGATAGCGGTTGCGGTTGTCTTGCCGCGGCACGAAGCGGGAAAGCTCGGTCAGCGCCATTTCATACACGCCGCGCTTGAATTCGACCACCACGTCGAGCGGAACCCAATAGTCGTTCCAACGCCAGGCGTCGAACTCCGGGTGGTTGGTGGCGCGCAGGTTCAGGTTCCAGTCGCCGCCGACCAGGCGCAGCAGATACCAGATCTGCTTTTGCCCCTTGTAATGACCGCGCGCCTCTCGGCGGATATAGCGGTCAGGCACTTCATAGCGCAACCAGTCCCGCGTGCGGGCGATGATGGCCACATGCTCCGGCAACAGCCCGATCTCCTCGTGCAATTCCCGGAACATGGCCTGCTCGGGGGTTTCGCCCCGGTCTATGCCCCCTTGCGGAAACTGCCAGGAGTGGGTGCGTATGCGCTTGCCCCAGAACACCTGGTTCTTCTGGTTGAGCAGAATGATGCCGACATTGGGCCTGAAGCCGTCTCTGTCAAGCATAATCAACCCCAAATTTTGAAACTGTCTCGATTATGCATCGTAGGCCTGGGCTTGAGTAGCGTATCAAGGGGTAAATCCCGTGAGCCACGCGCCAACACGGGGCTGCGGGCGGGTCGTGCATCCAGCATCCATGAAAGCCTCCCAGTTCTTCATTTCCACCCTCAAGGAAGCCCCGGCCGACGCCGAGGTTGTCAGCCACAAACTCATGACCCGCGCGGGCATGATCAAGAAGCTCGGCGCCGGTATCTACACCTACATGCCCATGGGCCTGCGGGTGATCCAGAAGGTGGAAAAAATCATCCGTGAAGAGATGAACGCCGCTGGCGCGGTGGAGATGACGATGCCCGTCATCCAGCCCGCCGAGTTGTGGCAGGAGACGGGGCGCTTCGACAAGATGGGCCCGGAGCTGCTGCGCATCAAGGACCGGCACGAGCGCGACTTCGTGGTGCAGCCCACCAGCGAAGAAGTGGTGACTGACGTGGCGCGCCAGGAGCTGCGCAGCTACAAGCAGCTGCCCAAGAACTTCTACCAGATCCAGACCAAGTTCCGTGACGAGCGCCGTCCGCGCTTCGGCCTGATGCGCGGCCGCGAGTTCATCATGAAGGACGCCTACAGCTTTGACCGCGACCGCGACGGCGCGCAGATCAGCTACCAGGTGATGGCGGCGGCCTACCGCCGCATCTTCGACCGCTTCGGCCTGACCTACCGTGCCGTGGCTGCCGACAGCGGCGCCATTGGCGGCGACCTGAGCGAGGAGTTCCAGGTGATTGCCGCCACCGGCGAGGACGCGATCGTCTATTGCCCCGACAGCGACTACGCGGCCAACATCGAGAAGGCCGAGGCCCTGGCGCCGCAAGGCCCACGCCCTGCAGCCAGCCAGCCGCTGACCAAAACCCCTACGCCGGGCAAGAGCACCTGTGCCCAGGTGGCCGAGTTGCTGGGTGTGCCGTTGTCCACGACGGTCAAGTCCATTGTGCTGGCCACCGACGAAATCAACGAGCGTGACGAGGTCGTCAAGTCCCGCGTGTGGCTGCTGCTGCTGCGTGGCGACCACGACATGAACGAGGTGAAGGTCGGCAAGCTGCCGGGCCTGGACCTGGGCTTCCGCTTCGCGACCGAGGCCGAGATCGTGGCCCATTTCGGCTGCAAGCCGGGTTACCTGGGGCCGCTGAACATGAAGCAGCCGGTGACCGTGGTGGTTGACCGCGAAGTGGCTGTGATGGCCGACTGGATTTGCGGTGCCAACGAGGTGGATTACCACATCACCGGCGTGAACTGGGGCCGCGATCTGCCCGAGCCGGACCTGGTGGCCGACATCCGCAATATCGTGGCGGGCGACCCGTCGCCCGATGGCAAGGGTGTGCTGGCCATCGAGCGCGGTATCGAGGTGGGCCACGTGTTTTACCTGGGCACCAAGTACAGCCGTGCCATGAACGCCACCTTCCTCGACGAAGACGGAAAACCCAAGCCCTTCGAGATGGGCTGCTACGGCATTGGTGTGACGCGCCTGCCCGCAGCGGCCATCGAACAGAACCACGATGAGCGCGGCATCATCTGGCCCGACGCGATTGCGCCTTTCACCGTGGTGATCTGCCCCATTGGCATGGACCGCAGCGAGGCGGTGAAGGCCGCCGCCGAGCAACTGCACGACCAGCTTGCCGCGCTGGGTGTGGACGTGATGCTGGACGACCGGGGCGAGCGCCCGGGCGCCATGTTCGCTGACTGGGAGTTGATTGGTGTGCCGCACCGTGTCACCATCGGCGACAAGGGCCTCAAAGATGGCCAGGTGGAATACCAGCACCGCCGCGATGCAGCAGCCACCAAGGTGGCCGCTGCCGACGTGCTGGGCTTGCTCAAGGAGCGTCTGGGGGTGTGATCGCCGTGGGTTCAGTCAGCCATTCACCGCAGCGCCGCCGTTGCCTGTCGTGGGGGCTGGGGGCTGCCTTGGCCGGGGTGCTGCCTAGGGGCGCACCTGTGGCCTGGGCGGGTGGGCAGTTGGAAGAACCTTTGGCCGATTCGGTGCGTCTGGCCCTGCGCGCGGCCATCGAATACGCCGGGCCGCCCGAGCCGGAATTCGTGAGCACCGATGCGCGCCTGGCCTACCTGCGCTGGCTGGGTGAGATGAGCCCCAAGCTGCAACGCCGCAAGCCTGAGCTGCAGACCCGGGTCGATTTTCTGAAGACCGTCTGGTACGAAACGCGCCGCGCGGGGCTGGACACTTCGCTGGTGCTTGGCCTCATCCAGGTGGAAAGCGCGTTTCGCAAGTTCGCCATTTCGCGCGTTGGGGCGCGGGGGTATATGCAGATCATGCCGTTCTGGGCAAGGCTCATTGGCGACGGCGACGCGGGCAAACTCTTTCACATGCAGACCAACATCCGCTTTGGCTGCGTGATCCTGCGCCACTACCTGGACCGGGAGAACGGCGACCTGTTCCTGGCGCTGGGCCGCTACAACGGTAGCCGGGGCAAGCCGCAGTACCCGAACGCGGTGTTTGCGGCGCAGAAGCAGTGGCGCGTGGCCTGAGACCGGGCCCATGCTTCTGGCCGGTCAATTCAAACGCTTGAAAGCGGCCTGTGCCGTGGCGGCGCTGGGCAGCACGGTGCGGGCAGCAGAGGCTTTGCACCTGTCGCAGTCTTCGGTGGCGCGTGCGGTGCAGGAGCTGGAAGAAGCGCTGGGCCAACCACTTTTTGAACGTTCCGGGCGCGGCATGCGGCCAGCGGCGTCTGCCGCGCAGTTGCTTCGCCGTGCGGCGCGGGCTCTCAACCACCTGGCGCATGCGCGGCCATTGACGCACAAACCACTTGACGCAGGCCTCGACTGGCTGGGCAGCCGACTGGCCCTTGGGGCGGGGCAGCGCCATTTGCAGACCATGGTGCTTTTGGCAGAAACCTCTTCCGAAACGGCGGCAGCGCAGCGGCTGGGCATCAGCCAGTCAGCCGTGCACCAGAGCCTGGTGCAGTTGGAGCACATGGCGGCCGCACCCCTTTTTGTGCGGGCCCGCAAGGGCTTGCGGCTCACCGAGGCGGCAGAGGCGGTGCTGAAAGCCGCAAAGCTTTGCCTGGCTGAACTGCAACAAGCTGGCGACGAGCTTTTGATGCGCGATGGCGTGGTGCAAGGGCGCATCGTCATCGGTACCTTGCCGTTTTCCACGGGGCGCTTGCTCGCGCAGTCGGTGGACGCCTTGCTGCGCACCTACCCGGGCTTGAACATCACCATCATCGATGGCACTTACGACGCCTTGCTGCACCAGTTGCGGCATGCCGAGATTGACATGGTGGTGGGTGCCTTGCGGCCCGCGCTGCCCGGCCCCGACCTGGAGCAGGAAACGCTTTTCATTGACAGCCTGGCGGTGATGGCCAGGGCTGGGCACCCGCTCGCGCGGCGCCCGAGGCTGGGGTGGAAGGATTTGCGTGATGCCCAATGGGTGATGCCCATGCCTAACACGCCCGCGCAGGCAGCGTTTGAGCGGACTTTGCTTGCCGCCGGGCTACCCATGCCTTCGAGTGCGTTGCGCGTCAACAGCGCGCTCATGATGCTGGCGGTACTGGCGCAGAGCGACCGGCTGGCCATGATGGCGCCTCGCCAGTTGCAGCGGGAGATCGAGGCTGGGCTGCTGGTGGAGCTGAAACTGCCCGTGAGCCACGAACCCCGGATGATTGGTGTGATCCGCCGGGCCGACTACCTGCCCACGCCCGCAGCGCAGATGCTGGCTGACACGCTGAGGGACGTTGCGCAGGCCATCGCCGGAACGGATGATGATTGAGCTATAAGCAATTCGCATAGCTCGACCGGCAATAGCATTGGACGTTTCCACGGTGTCCGCACGAAGATATTTCCTCTGCGGGATCAACAACAGGAGACATTCGAATGCGCAAACGCCACTTCCTCAGCGCCCTTGCCACCATGGCCCTGGCTGGCCACATGGGCCACGCTTTGGCCCAGGACACGTTCAAGATCGGCATGGTCTTGCCCATGACGGGGCCCTTTGCCTCCACCGGCAAGCAGCTTGAAGCGGCGGCCCGCCTGTACATGGCGCAGAACGGCGACAGCGTGGCGGGCAAGAAGGTGCAGCTTATCGTCAAGGACGACACGGGTGCGCCGGACGTGACCAAGCGCATTGCGCAGGAGCTGGTGATCAATGAGAAGGTGCAGGTGCTAGCGGGTTTCGGCCTGACGCCGCTGGCCATGGCCACGGCCCCGGTGGCCACACAGTCCAAGACGCCGCTGGTGGTGATGGCTGCAGCCACGTCCAGCATCACCGAGGCTTCGCCCTACATCATCCGCACCAGCTTCACGGTGCCGCAGGTGGTGACCACGCTGGCCGACTGGGCCACCAAGAACAACATCAAGAAGGTGGTGACGCTCGTCACCGACTACGCCCCTGGCGTGGACTCCGAGAAGTACTTCAACGAACGCTTCATTGCCAACGGCGGCCAGGTGATCGAGTCGCTGCGCGTGCCGCTGCGCAGCCCGGACTTCGCGCCCTTCCTGCAGAAGGTGCGTGACGCCAAGCCCGACGCGCTGTTCACGTTCGTGCCTTCCGGCGTGGGTTCTGCGCTGATGAAGCAGTTCGCCGAGCGCGGCCTGGACAAGGCTGGCATCCGCATGATTGCCGAGGGCAGCGTGACCGATGACGACATCCTCAACGGCATGGGCGACGTGGCGTTGGGCGTGGTCACCGCGCACCACTATTCGGCATCGCACAACTCGGCTCTGAACCGTCAGTTTGTCGAGGCCTTTGGCAAGGCCAGCAATGGCATGCGCCCGAACTTCATGGCAGTGGGTGCTTACGACGGCATGCGCGTGATCTACGAAGCCGCCAAGAAGACCAAGGGTGCGGGCGGCGAGGCACTGTTGCAGGCCATGAAAGGGCAGGTGTTCGAGAGCCCGCGCGGCCCGATCATGATCGACGCACAGACCCGTGACGTGGTGCACAACGTTTACGTGCGCAGGGTGGAGAAGGTCAACGGTCAGCTCTGGAACCAGGAAATCCAGACGGTGACCGACGTCAAGGACCCCGGCAAGGCGCGCTGACCCCGGGCTTCCGGGACTTTTTCCTCAGCTTCCGGCGCGGGTGCCTTTGTGCCCGCTCTTGGGAGGAGTGTTTCCATGCTGACCATTCTTTTCGACGGCATTGCCTACGGCATGCTGCTGTTCATCCTGGCCGTGGGGCTGTCGGTGACCATGGGTTTGATGAACTTCATCAACCTGGCCCACGGCGCCTTTGCCATGGCGGGCGGCTACCTGACGGTGGCGCTGATGCAAAGCCACGGTGTGCCTTTTTTGATCTGCCTGCCGCTGGCCTTTGCGGGCACGGCGCTGGTGGGGGCGGTGCTGGAGCGCACGCTGTACCGGCCCATGTACGGCAAGCCTCACCTGGACCAGGTGCTCTTCACCATCGGGCTGACGTTCATGGCCGTGGCGGCGACCGACTATTTCATGGGGTCGCAGCAGCAGATCATCCAGCTGCCCGAATGGCTGCGTGGCCGCACCGAATTGTTCGACGGTGCGCTGGGCATGGGGCATTACCGGCTCTTCATAATTGCGATCTGCGCAGCGCTCACCGTTGGGCTGCAGTATGTGCTGTCCAGCACGCGCTTTGGCAGCCGCCTGCGGGCCAGCGTGGACGACCCGCGTGTGGCCGCTGGCCTGGGCATCAACGTCAACTTGGTGTTTGCCGCCACCTTTGCGGTGGGCTCGGGCCTGGCGGGGCTGGGCGGCGCGCTGGGGGCCGAGGTGCTGGGCCTGGACCCGAGCTTCCCGCTGAAGTTTCTCGTGTACTTCCTCATCGTCGTGGCGGTGGGCGGTACGTCGTCCATCACCGGGCCGCTGCTGGCCGCGCTGCTGCTGGGTGTGGCCGACGTGGCAGGCAAGTACTTCATCCCCAAGCTGGGGGCGTTCATCGTCTATTCGCTGATGATTGCCATCCTGATCTGGCGGCCGCATGGTCTTTTCTCTCGCATGGGAGGTGGCAAATGACCACGCCTTCATTGCTGCAGAAGGCCCGCTGGCGGCCTTGGGAATACGCGCTGTGGGTGGGCGCGCTGGCGTCGCCCGCCCTGTTCATGGAGCATTCGCTCATCATCAACGAGGTCGCCATCGTCGCGCTGTTCGCGGTGTCGCTGGACCTCATCCTGGGTTACACCGGCATCGTCTCGCTCGGGCATGCGGCCTTTCTGGGCTTTGGCGCGTACACGGCGGCGTTGTTCGCCAAGTTCGTGATGCCCGACCCGCTGATCGGGCTGGTGGTGGGGGTGCTGGCGTCCACCGTGCTGGGGGCGCTGTGTTCCTTCACCATCCTGCGGGGCACGGACCTCACGCGCATCATGGTGACGCTGGGGCTGGCGCTGATTCTTTATGAGCTGGCCAACAAGCTGGACTGGCTCACCGGCGGTGCCGACGGCCTGCAGGGCGTGATGATGGGGCCGGTGCTGGGGCGCTTTGAATTTGACCTGTATGGCCAGGTGGCCGCGTGGTATTCGCTGGTGGTTCTGCTGGTGTGTTTTCTGCTGGCGCGCCGTGTGGTGCATTCGCCCTTCGGAGCCACGCTCATGGCAGTGCGCGACAACCGCCTGCGTGCCATGGCCATTGGCATTCCCGTGACGGCGCGGCTGGCGGTGGTCTACACCGTGTCGGCTGGCATGGCCGGGGCGGCCGGGGCCTTGCTGGCGCAAACCTCGGGTTTTGCCTCGCTGGACGTGTTCTCCATCGAACGTTCGGCCGACGTGATGCTGATGCTGGTGATTGGCGGCGTGGGCTGGCTCTACGGTGGCGTTGCGGGGGCCGTGGTGTTCAAGCTGATGCACGACGTGATCGCCGGGATCACGCCGCAGTATTGGACCTTCTGGATTGGCCTGTTCCTGGTGGTGCTGGTGCTGGTGGGGCGCGACCGCCTGCTGCGCCCGTGGACATGGTTTGGCCG
>CBKZAG010000021.1:0-26929 GCA_966692625.1 uncultured Comamonadaceae bacterium | reverse complement strand
GTCACTGGCCAAGTTCAACCGCATTCTGGCCATCGACCCCCTGGCCCAGCCCGCCGTGGTGCAGGCGGGTGTGCGCAACCTCGCAATCAGCGAAGCGGCGGCGCCCCACGGCCTTTACTACGCCCCAGACCCCAGCAGCCAGATCGCCTGCACCATTGGTGGCAACGTGGCAGAGAACTCCGGCGGCGTGCACTGCCTGAAGTACGGCCTCACCGTGCACAACGTGCTCAAGGTTCGCGGCTACACCATCGAAGGCGACCCGGTCACCTTTGGCGGGGACGCGCTGGACGCCCCAGGGCTGGACCTGCTGGCTGTGCTCATCGGCAGCGAAGGCATGCTGGCCGTCACCACCGAGGTGACCGTCAAGCTCGTGCCCAAGCCGCAGCTGGCGCGCTGCATCATGGCCAGCTTCGACGACATACGCAAGGCGGGCGACGCCGTGGCCACCGTCATCGCCGCAGGCATCATCCCTGCCGGGCTGGAGATGATGGACAAACCCATGACGGCGGCTGTCGAGGACTTCGTGCATGCTGGCTACGACCTGACGGCCGAAGCCATTCTGCTGTGCGAGAGCGACGGCACACCCGAGGAAGTGGAAGAAGAGATCGACCGCATGAGCGAGGTGCTGCGCGCAGCGGGCGCAACGGCCATTGCCGTCAGCCGGGACGAAGCCGAGCGGCTGCGCTTCTGGAGCGGCCGCAAGAACGCCTTCCCCGCCTCCGGCCGCATCAGCCCCGACTACATGTGCATGGACTCCACCATTCCGCGCAAACGGCTGGCGGACATCCTGCTGGCCATCCAGGACATGGAAAAGAAGTACGGCCTGCGCTGCGCCAACGTGTTCCACGCGGGTGATGGCAACCTGCACCCGCTGATCCTGTTCGATGCCAACGATCCGGACCAATTGCACCGCTGCGAACTCTTTGGCGCCGACATCCTGGAAACCAGTGTAGCCATGGGCGGCACCGTCACCGGGGAACACGGCGTTGGCGTGGAAAAGCTCAACAGCATGTGCGTGCAGTTCAGCGCCGAGGAAAACGAACAGATGTTTGGCGTGAAGCGCGCCTTTGACACCAAGAGCCTGCTCAATCCCGGCAAAGTGATTCCCACCCTGCACCGCTGCGCCGAGTACGGCAAGATGCTGGTGCGCGCGGGCAAGCTGTCACACCCGGACCTGCCGCGCTATTGATGCCCGGCCGGCGACGGATTGGCTCTGGAGCCAGGCGTCACACCAACGGTACGTCCTCAGCCGCCTTTGCCGAAGTCAGCACCATGTCCGTGGCAGCACGTGCCGACAACGGCCGGGCAAACAGATACCCCTGAGCCATGCGGCACCCTGCGGCGCGCAGGAACTCCGCGTGGGCCGGGGTCTCCACGCCCTCGGCGACCAATCCCAAACCCATGCCTTCAGCTATGGAGATGATGGCCCGTGTGATGGTCGCGTCGTGCTCGTCGGCGGGGAGGCTGGCCACGAACGATCGATCGATCTTGATGGTATCGACCGGATACAGCTTGAGGTAGTTCAAAGAAGAGTATCCGGTGCCAAAATCGTCCAACGCCACGCGAATGCCCGCCTCGCGCAAGTCCTGCAATTTGGCCGCCGTGACCGCGCGATCGTCCATCAGCACCGTTTCGGTCAACTCCAGGTCAACAAGACACGGATCCAACGCGCTGCTCCTGAGTTCAGCCAGGATACGATCCACGATATCCGCCTGTTTGAGTTGCCGACCCGACAGATTGATACCCAGGCGCACGCCGGGATACACCGCCTGCCAAGTGCTGGCCTGGCGAAACCCTGTGCGCATGACCCAGTCCCCTATGGCGTGGATGAGCCCGGTTTCCTCGGCCAGGGGAATGAACTCATAGGGCGAGATGGAACCCAGTTCGGGATGATTCCAGCGCAACAACGCCTCCAACCCCACCAACTGCCGCGGTGTCGTCAGCGTCACCTGCGGCTGGTACAGCAACTCGAGCTGACCTTTCTCGATGGCCTGGCGCAGGGCTTGCTCCAGCGTGAACCGTTTGAGCGAGCCGTTTTCCATCTCCGGGGCGAACACGCGGTAATTGTTCTTGCCGCTGCCTTTGGCGTGGTACATGGCGGTGTCGGCGTTGCGCAACAGCGTGACCGTGTCCGTGGCGTGGTCGGGGCACAAAGCCACGCCGACACTGGCGCCAATGTGCACCTGCCGCCCGTCGATGTTGAAAGGCTTGGACAGGGCGTCCACGAGGTTGCTGGCCACGCGGGCGGCCTGCTCCTCCTTGACGCTGTGGTCCAGAATGACGGCGAACTCGTCGCCCCCAATGCGGCAAATGATGTCGTTGCTGCGCAGCGTTGCACGAAGGCAGGCCGCCACCTGGCGCAACAACGCATCTCCGGCCTCGTGACCCAGGGTGTCATTGACGATCTTGAAGTCGTCCAGATCAACGAACAGCACGGCACAGGCACCTCCACAACGAACGACTTCGCTCACGGCTACCTCAAGCTTTTCCTTGAAGTAATGGCGGTTGTGCAATTCGGTGACGCTGTCGTAGTACGCCATACGGTTGAGCTGAAGCTCCACTTGGCGGCGCTGCACCAGTTCGGCGTTGAGCCGGGCATCATGCCATTCGAGCTTCTCCATCATGGCGTTGAAGCTGCGAGCCAAGGAGCCCACCTCGTCCCTGGCAATCACTTCCGCCCGCAAGGAAAAATTCTGTTCCGCGCTCACCTTCTCGGTCAGGTGAACCAGACGGTGCAGTGGCCTCACAATGCCCAAGGCGATGCGCCGTGTCAGCATGATCGCAATCGCCAGCACCACGAGCGCTGCGGCACCGCCGAAAGCGGCCTGCAGCAACAAGCCCCGATAGACAGACTCCAGGCTGGCCTGCACGAACACCGAGCCGATGATCTGCCCTCCGAGAACAATAGGCTGGCGCACGTTCAGAAAACACCAGTCGTTCTGCCCGAGCGACAGACAGGCACTCTGAGAGCCCGGGCGCTCGTAGCGCGCCATGCTGCGGCCGGCTTCGTCCAGCAACTCAGCCCGCGTGATGTCAGCGACAGCCGTCAGCGATGCCAGCACCTCGCTCGCCTCGGGTTCGTTGGCGAACATGATGGACGCCGCGCCATTGCTGCCAACCACCTTGGCGTGCGCGTTCATGGCGTCCTCCAGAATCTGACGCCGCACGGTGAGCTGGTAGACCAGCACAAACATGAGCAAGGCGAGCATCGCCACCGAGGTCAGCCACCCTCCTGCCCGCATGAGCTTGTCGCGAAGGGGGCGGTCCTCAAAGCGAGACATCACGGCACCCGCGCCAGGGTTTGTTGGCGACATAGCTCGCCCGCTCGAGCAGGCGCATCTTTCGGCTGTTGCGCTTTCTCCAGCGGCTGGCAGACTGGACCGTATTCGATATCGCGAACAAGGCCAGTTGCACTGGTCAGCTCCGTCTCTGACAGCCCTTCAGAGGACAGGTCCACCAGATTCATGGGCAGCTCCCAGGAAGAAACTGCGCAAGCCAACAGTTCAGACGTGCGGAGGTCTTCCGGCCCACAACTGGAACTTTCGGCACAGGGTGACGCATGGTAGACAACGGCTGGAGAGAAGAGTCGTGAAGGTGGACACGCGCAATGGCTTGACGCGCCACTCATCGAACAGCACGAGGGTGCACCAGGAAACGGAACAAAACCATCAGTTCAAGCTGATTTAACTGTCAGTCAATGACTACGCCCGGTCAGGATACCCCTAGCCATTACCGCCGCAGCATGCGGTAAAGTTCCTCCATGAGCCTGTCACCCGCGGACGACTATCTACCAGAGTCTTTCTTCTCCAGCCTGTACCCCGATCTGGGCGCAGCGGAGTCGGCCCCCGCCGAGACAGAGGCCGCTTCTTCAAGATTGGCCCGGCTGGTGGAGTTCTGGCCGGGCGCGGTCTTCTGCCTGGACACGCGGTTTCGCTGCGTGGTGGCCAACCGCGATGCACGCAACTGGTGCCAAGGCCCGGTCGACCTTGCTCAGCCTGGCACACTCAATGAATTGCTTGGCGAAGACCTCGTCCAAACGCTTGTGCCCTGTCTGTCGAGCGCCTTGCGCGGACTGGAACACGAATTGGAAGGGGAGTTCCGCCACCCTTTACTCGGCATGCGCTGGCTGCGCGTGCATCTGCAGCCGGATCATTGCGCGGGTACTGTGCAAGGCCTGTTCCTGCACTTGAACGACCATACCGAACAACGGCAACAGACCCGTGACGTCCACGACGACAACCGCCGCCTGCAGGCCAAGGTGCGCGAGCATGCCGAGCAGCTTGGCGCGAGCGAAGCCCGGTTTCGTCTGATGGCAGAAGGCATACGCGACGTCGGCATATTTTTCCTGAACAGCGAGGGCCGCATTTCTGAATGGACGGCGAGCGCGCAGAGGCTTCTGGGCTTTTCGCCGCCCGAGGTGCTTGACCAGCCAGTTGACCGCTTCGACCCCGCCGACACGCCCGGGGAGGAAAACGACACACTGCTGGCCCTGGAGCGCGCGACCCTGTTGGGGCAGTGCGAATCCACAGGCTGGCGTGTCCACCGCGATGGCTCGCGCTTCTGGGCGCACACGGTTTTTACAGCATTGACCGACGCCCATACGGGCGAAACCTCGGGTTACTCGTGCCTGATGCGTGACATGACCGAAGTCAAGCGGCTGGAGGACCTGCTGCGCCAGCTCAACCAGGACCTGGAAGCGCGGGTGGAGGAACGCACGCGCCAGCTGCAAGACATGAACCAGGATCTGGAGTCGTTCTCCTACTCGGTCTCTCATGACCTGCGCGCGCCGCTGCGCCACATCGGCAGTTTCGTGGGCATGCTGCGTGAGGAACTGGAGAACCACGACTCGCCTGACGTGCAACGCCACCTGGACACGATTGGCCAGGCGGCAGACCACATGGGGCAACTCATTGAGGGGCTGCTGGCATTCTCACGCCTGGGGCGGGCGCCCTTGCAGCGCAAGAGCGTTGCGATGGGCGCCCTGCTGCAGTCCAGCATGAACCGCGTGCAACATGACCCGGCGCTGCGCCGCCCGCCTGAAGCAGTGCGCTGGGAACTGGCCCCAGACCTCCCGGAAGTGCAAGGTGACGCTTTGCTGCTCAGCCAGGTCTGGGACAACCTGCTGACCAACGCGCTGAAGTACAGCCGCCCGCGAGAGGTGGCCGAAATCGCGGTGGGCTGGCACGCCCGCGACGAAGATGAACAGGTGTTCTGGGTGCGCGACAACGGCGTGGGCTTTGACCCGCGCCGGGCAGACAAGCTTTTTGGCGTGTTCCAGCGCTTGCACCGCGCAAAAGAGTTCGAGGGCACGGGCATAGGCTTGGCACTGTGCCGCCGCATCGTGGAACGCCACGGCGGGCGCGTCTGGGCCGAAAGCGAACCTGATTCAGGAAGCACCTTCTATTTTTCATTGCCCACTGACACCCAGGAGCATTCAAGTTGACAACGCCGCCTTGAGCACTCTCGCGTAGTTGTCGAATGCCAGCTTGCGCAAAGTGCTTTCCTGAAGACCGGCCTGCACAAGCCGGTCCATGACGTCGGCCAGGTCACCATAATGGTGGATGATGGCCCAGTTGCTGAGGCCGGACAGGTCTGTGCCGAAGGCAACATGATCTTCACCCAGCAAATCAATGGTTTCGCGAACCAGCTGAACGTACCCAGAGAGGCTGTGACGCGCTGTTGCGTTGAAACCCCACAACCCCACCAGCCCGCCTTGGGCCGCAATCGCCTTGGCGGTCTCGAGCGGTAACAGGCGGTCGGTGGCCCCCGCGATGTTCATGCCAGCACGCAAGGCGCTGTGTGACCAGATGACAGGCCGCTCCGAACGTTCTGCCGCAGCCATTGCAGCGGAAGGTGTCATGTGCGCCACATCGACCAGAATGCCAAGGCGGTTGCAGCGCCCGATGAGTTCCAGGCCCTTGGCCGTGATGCCGTTGTGCAAGACAGGCCGGGACTGAATATCCGAGAATGGATTGGGCGTGTAGTGCACAAGTTGAAGATGCCGTACACCCATGGCATGTACCGCATCAATGCGCGAGAGCCCTTCGTCGGCAAAATCACAACCTTCGCTGGCCAGCACCACGGCGGCTTGCCCGGCTTGGGCGGAGTCGACATCTGATCTCTGGCGAACCACTGTCAACTGCGCACGTGTGGCACTGTCGAGCATGTCTTTCAGACCGGATTCGGTAAAGGCCCAGAGCTCTTCCACGTTCGGCGAAGATGCTGGCAACAGACGCCCGTCGGGGCCTCGGCGTACAAGCTTGAGGTCAGGCACCCATTTCCAGGCCACAAGCTTGACGTGTCCAGCGGCCATGAAGCGGTCAGGGCTGAATGTCGCTGAGCGCGTTGGACCGAACAAACCCATGTGGCTGTGAACATCTGCCACCGGAAACCTTGAAGCGACAACATTTTGTGCAGACGCACTTCCTAGCGCTGCGGCGGCACCGAACGCGGCCCCCCACCCCAGAAATGAACGCCTGGAGCAGCAAAACGCCGCCCATTTGCCAACGGCCGGAAGTGGGGCATCGACACAGCAGTCACTCCCCCAGTCTTGTCCTTCGGCGTATGACGCGTCGTCGCGCATGAGGGTACCCTCCTGTTCGCCACTGCCAGTGAAGGCCTGCAACCTCCAACCGTTTGGCTGTAGGAATTGTCAGAAACATGCTGCGCGCCTGTCAACGCTCATTTGTTCAGCAGATGCAAGTGGGTAGAGTTCTTCACCTCCTCCATCACCGCGTAGGTGCGCGTTTCCCGCACGCCGGGCAATTGCCAAAGCACGGCACCCGCAAAGTTGCGGTAAGCGTTCATGTCGGCCGCACGGGTCTTGAGCAGGTAGTCGAACCCCCCGGCCACCATGTGGCATTCCAGGATTTGAGGCTGCACTTGAACGGCGGCCTTGAATTCATCGAACACGTTGGGCGTGGTGCGGTCGAGCAGCACCTCCACGAATACCAACATGCCTGCACCCAGCTTGAGCGGATTGAGTCTTGCCTCATAGCCCAGGATGTAGCCGTCGCGCGTAAGGCGCTGCACCCGGGCCAGCACCGCCGTGGGCGACAGCGCCACCGCCTCAGCCAGTTTGAGGTTGCTGATGCGGCCATCGCGTTGCAGCACATCAAGGATGCGCAGATCGATCCTGTCCAATTCGTCCATGATCAAAATCAGTAGTGAATGATTCGTCAATACGGCAAAATTTTGAACAAAAATTTAACACACAAAAGCAGATCATCAACGCATTCACTAACCAAATGGATGACCCGCCATGAACGCCCCCGCCATGCCCGAACAGTTGCAAGCAACCGCTGGAACCCCTGTGGTGACGGCACCTTTCGCCCGCTTCGTCGCCGGGCCGCTGCAGCGTGAACCGCTGCGGCAGGCCATCACCGCCGCCTGGCGCCGCCCCGAGCCGGAACTGCTGCCGGGGCTGCTTGAACAGGCCCGCCTGGACCGGCCCATCTACACCGCCACACAAGCCCTGGCCCAGCAACTGGCACGGCAACTGCGCGAGCGCAAACCCGCCGTGGGCCGCGCCGGGCTGGTGCAGGGCCTGCTGCAGGAATACGCCCTGTCGTCGCAGGAGGGTGTGGCCCTGATGTGCCTGGCCGAGGCGCTGCTGCGCATTCCCGATGCCGAAACGCGCGACGCGCTGATCCGCGACAAGGTGGGCCGCGGCGAATGGACGGCCCACCTGGGCCGCAGCCCGTCGCTGTTCGTCAACGCCGCCACCTGGGGCCTGCTGCTCACGGGCAAGCTGGTGGCCACGCACAGCGAGGCGGGCCTGAGCGCCACCCTGGGCGCGCTGGTGCGCAAGGGCGGCGAGCCGCTTATCCGCAAAGGCGTGGACATGGCCATGCGCCTGATGGGCGAGCAGTTCGTTACTGGAGAGACCATCGAAGAGGCGCTGGAGCACGCACGGGTGAGGGAAGCGCAGGGCTTCCGCTACTCCTACGACATGCTGGGCGAAGCCGCCCTCACCGCCGAGGACGCGCAACGCTATCTGGCCGCTTACGAAGCCGCCATCCACGCCATTGGCCGGGCTGCGAACGGGGCGGGTGTGCACGCGGGCCCGGGTATCTCCATCAAGCTGTCGGCCCTGCACCCGCGCTACAGCCGCGCGCAGTACCAGCGTGTGGTGGACGAGCTCTACCCCGTGCTGTTGGGCCTCGCACAACTGGCCAGAAGCTACAACATCGGCCTGAACATCGACGCCGAGGAAGCCGACCGGCTGGAACTCTCGCTGGACCTGCTGGAAAAGCTCTGCTTTGCGCCCGAGCTGGCGGGCTTCGACGGCATCGGCTTCGTCGTGCAGGCCTACCAGAAGCGCTGCCCCTACGTGATCGACTTCGTCGTCGATCTGGCCCGGCGCAGCGGCCACCGGCTGATGGTGCGACTGGTCAAGGGCGCCTACTGGGACAGCGAGATCAAGCGTGCCCAGCTCGACGGCATGAGCGATTACCCGGTCTACACCCGCAAGGCCCACACCGATGTGGCCTACCTGGCCTGCGCGCGCCGCCTGCTGGCCGCGCCCGATGCGGTGTACCCGCAGTTCGCCACACACAACGCCCACACGCTCGCGGCCATCTACCACCTGGCAGATCCGGCCCGTTACCAACCCGGCCAGTACGAATTCCAGTGCCTGCACGGCATGGGCGAACCGCTGTACGAACAGGTGGTGAGTGAGCTGAAGCGCCCTTGCCGCATCTACGCCCCCGTGGGCACGCACGAAACGCTGCTGGCCTACCTGGTGCGGCGCCTGCTGGAAAACGGCGCCAACACCTCCTTCGTGCACCAGATGGCGGACCCCAACCTGCCCATCGAACAACTGGTGCAAGACCCGGTGGACGCCGTGGTAGCGGCCGGGCAACACGAAGGACAAGTCGGCCTACCCCACCCCGCCATTGCCTTGCCAGCCGATTTGTACGGAGCCCAGCGCGCCAACTCCGCGGGACTGGATCTGGCCAACGAATCAGCGCTGCAATCCCTGCAAGACACCCTGCAGGCGAGCGCCAGCGTGTCCTGGCAGGCCCAGCCGATGCTTGCCCAAGGCGCGCCCACGGAAGGCCAAAACCCGTTCCAGCCCGTGCGCAACCCGGCCGATGCTCGCGACACCGTGGGCCAGGCGCGCGAGGCCAGCGCCGCCGACGTAGAGCTCGCACTGCAAGCGGCATCAGACTTCGCGCCCGCCTGGGCGGCCGTGCCTCCTGCGGAGCGTGCCGCCGCGCTGGACCGTGCCGCTGACGCGATGCAGTCGGACATGCCGCGCCTGATGGGCCTGCTGATGCGCGAAGCGGGCAAAACCGCCGCCAACGCCATTGCCGAGGTGCGCGAGGCCATCGACTTCCTGCGTTACTACGCTGCCCAGGTGCGCCACAGCTTCGACAACACCACCCACGTGCCGTTGGGCCCCGTGGTGTGCATCAGCCCCTGGAACTTCCCGCTGGCCATCTTCACCGGCCAAGTGGCGGCCGCCCTGGCCGCAGGCAACACGGTGCTGGCCAAGCCAGCCGAGCAGACTCCGCTGGTCGCCGCCGAAGCCGTATGGCTCTTGCGGGATGCGGGTGTACCGCCCGGTGCTTTGCAACTGCTGCCCGGGCGCGGCGAAACCGTGGGCGCCCCCCTGGTGGCCGACAGACGCGTGCAAGGCGTCATGTTCACCGGCTCCACCGAGGTGGCCCGCCTGCTGCAACGCAGCCTGGCCCAGCGCCTTGGCCCCACTGGGCAGCCGGTGCCGCTCATCGCCGAAACCGGCGGGCAAAACGCCATGATCGTGGATGCCTCGGCCCTGCCTGAGCAGGTGGTGAACGACGTGGTGGCATCCGCCTTCGACAGCGCGGGCCAGCGCTGCTCGGCCCTGCGCGTGTTGTGCCTGCAAAACGACGTGGCCGACCGCGTGCTCGCCATGCTGCGCGGCGCCATGGCCGAACTGCGCCTGGGCAACCCCGGTGAACTGGCGGTAGACGTGGGCCCGGTCATCGACGCCGAGGCGCGCGACAACATCCAGCGCCACATTGCCACGATGCGGGCTCGTGACCACATGGTGTTTCAGGCTGCCCCATCGGGTGACGACGCCACACGCCACGGCACCTTCGTGCCGCCCACGCTGATCGAGCTGCCTCATATCGGGGAACTGGAGCGCGAGGTCTTCGGCCCGGTGTTGCACGTGGTGCGCTACGCCCGGCGTGACCTGGGTGCCCTGATAGAGCAGATCAACGCCACCGGCTACGGCCTGACACTCGGCGTGCACACCCGCATTGACGAGACCATTGCCCAGGTGGTTGCCAGCGCCCACGCAGGCAACCGCTATGTCAACCGCAACATGGTGGGGGCCGTGGTGGGAGTGCAACCTTTCGGGGGCGAGGGTCTGTCGGGCACTGGCCCCAAAGCGGGCGGGCCCATCTACCTGTACCGTCTGCTCGCCCAACGCCCCGCCAACGTGCTGAACCGTGCCTTGGGCTGGTGCCAGAACGCGCCAGCGGCTGCAGCCGACAAAGCACTTGCCCCCACAGCCACCGCATCACTGCTGGCACTGCACGACTGGGCAAACCAGCAGGGGCGCGCCGACCTGGCCGCAACGTGCCAACGGTTCAGCGACCTCGCGTGGCCCCACGCCAGCACGGTATTGGCAGGCCCGACAGGCGAACGCAATGAATACAGCCTGCACCCGCGCGACGCCGTTCTTTGCCTGGCCACGGCCGATGATGACCGGCTCGTGCAACTGGCTGCCGTGCTGGCCGTTGATGGCCGCACCATCTGGCCTGCCCAACACACCACCTTGCGCGAGCAATTGCCCGAGGCCGTGCGGGAACGGATCGACTTGGTAGCCGACTGGCAAGCGCCCGCAGCCCAGTTCGACGCTGTGCTTCACCACGGCACACCTGACGAACTGCGCCAGTTGGGTCTGGCACTCGCTCAGCGGTCTGGCGCCATCGTTGGCGTACAAGGGCTGACGCCCGGTGACACGGGCATAGCCCTGGAACGCTTGGTGACAGAACGGTCGCTGAGTGTCAACACAGCGGCGGCGGGTGGCAACGCCAGCCTGATGACGCTGGACTGAGTCGCCGCCGGGCCGCCCCAAGGCGACGAACGCCCCCTCGGGGGCAGCGAAGCGTGGGGGCCCATGGGCCGGATCAAGCCGGAGGGTAGTGCCTTCGACCGAAGATTGCGCTGCCCACGCGCACCATCGTGCTGCCGCTGGCCACGGCGGCTTCCAAGTCGTCGCTCATGCCCATGGACAGGGTATCCAGCCCCAAACCCTCGGTGTTGAGCGCGTCGAACAAGGCCTTCGCACGGGCGAACACGGCGCAGGCTGCAGCAAAACTGGGCGCGGGCTCGGGGATGCACATCAGACCGCGCAGCCGCAGGCGCGGCAACGCCGCCACCGCACGCGCCAAGGCCAAGGCCTCTTCCGGCTTGACACCCGCCTTGGTTGGGCCTCCGTCCACATTCACCTGAACGCACACCTGCAAGGGTGGAAGCCCGGTGGGCCGCTGTTCGCTCAGCCGCTGCGCGATCTTCAACCGGTCCACCGACTGCACCCAGTCGAAATGCTCCGCCACCGGCCGCGTCTTGTTGCTCTGCAAAGGCCCGATGCAATGCCATTCCAGCCCACTTCGGCCCTCCTCGCGCAGCCGGGCGATCTTGTTCACGCCTTCCTGCACATAGTTCTCGCCAAAGGCGTGCTGGCCCGCCGCCAGAGCCTCGGCCACGGCGTCCGGGCCGAAAGTCTTGGACACCGCCAGCAGTCGCACGGTGGCGGCATCGCGTCCGGCGAGTTCACAGGCCTTCGCCATGCGCTCGCAAACTTGCTGGAGATTGTCTGAAATCGTTGCCATAATGGGAGAAGACCACGCCTTACGGGAACCGGGATGGATATCACTCAACTGTTGGCCTTCAGCACCAAGAACAAGGCTTCGGATCTGCATCTCTCGGCGGGCCTGCCTCCGATGATACGGGTGCACGGCGACGTGCGGCGCATCAACGTGGAACCGCTGGACCACAAGCAGGTCCACGCCATGATCTACGACATCATGAACGATGCCCAGCGCAAGGTGTACGAAGAGTTCCTGGAGGTGGACTTCTCGTTCGAAATCGAGGGCTTGGCACGCTTCCGTGTGAACGCCTTCAACCAGAACCGAGGCGCCGCCGCCGTGTTCCGGACGATTCCGTCCAAGATCATGACGCTGGAGCAGCTCAACTGCCCCAAGATCTTCGCTGAACTGGCGCTCAAACCGCGTGGTCTGGTGCTGGTGACGGGCCCCACCGGCTCAGGCAAATCCACCACCCTGGCCGCCATGGTCAACCACCTCAACGAACACGAGTACGGACACATCCTCACCATCGAGGACCCGATCGAATTCGTGCACGACTCCAAGAAGTGCCTGGTCAACCAGCGTGAAGTGGGGCCGATGACGCACAGCTTCGCCAACGCCCTGCGCTCCGCCCTGCGCGAAGACCCGGACGCCGTGCTGGTGGGCGAGATGCGCGACCTGGAGACCATCCGCCTGGCCATGACCGCCGCCGAAACCGGCCACCTGGTGTTCGGCACCCTGCACACCTCCAGCGCGGCCAAGACCATCGACCGTATCGTGGACGTGTTCCCGCCCGAGGAAAAGGAAATGGTCCGGGCCATGCTGTCCGAATCGCTGGTGGCCGTGATTTCCCAGACCCTGCTCAAGACGGCCGACGGCAACGGCCGCGTGGCCGCGCACGAAATCATGATCGGCACACCAGCCATCCGCAACCTCATCCGTGAAAACAAGGTCGCGCAGATGTACTCGTCCATCCAGACCGGTAACAACTTCGGCATGCAGACGCTCGATCAGAGCCTGATCGAACTGGTCCGCCGCAACATCATCACACCCGCCGAGGCCCGCGCCAAGGCCAAGATACCCGACAATTTCCCCGGCTGAGCCGAAGGAGAGCGCAGATGGAACGCGATCAAGCGAGCAATTTCGTCAACGACCTGCTCAAACTCATGGTCAGCCGCAACGGCAGCGACCTCTTCCTAACGGCAGACTTCCCCCCCGCCATCAAGGTGGACGGCAAGATCAACAAGGTCTCCCCGCAGCCATTGACCGGGCAGCACACCCAGGCACTGGCACGCGCCATCATGAACGACAAGCAGGCCGCCGAGTTCGAGCGCACGCGCGAATGCAACTTCGCCATCGCGCCAGCGGGTATTGGGCGCTTCCGCGTAAATGCGTTTGTGCAAATGGGCAAGGTGGGCCTGGTGATGCGGACCATTCCCGCCAAGATCCCCACGGTGGACGAGCTGGGCCTGCCGCAACAGCTCAAGAACATCGCTCTGGCCAAGCGCGGCATCTGCTTGCTGGTGGGGGGGACCGGTTCCGGTAAATCCACCACATTGGCTGCCATGGTGGACTGGCGCAACGAAAACACCCACGACCACATCGTCACCGTGGAAGACCCCGTGGAGTTCGTGCACCAGCACAAGAACTGCATCATCACCCAGCGCGAGGTGGGGCTGGACACCGACAACTGGGAAAACGCGCTCAAGAACTCCCTGCGTCAGGCCCCCAACGTCATCCTCATGGGCGAAATCCGTGACCGCGAGACCATGGAGCACGCCATCGCCTTTGCGGAAACCGGCCACCTGTGCCTGGCCACGTTGCACGCCAACAGCGCCAACCAGGCGATGGAACGCATCATCAACTTCTTCCCCGAAGAAAGGCACGCGCAGTTGCTCAAGGATGTATCGCTGAACCTGCGCGGCATGATCGCCCAGCGGCTGCTGCCCCGCCAGGACGGCAAGGGCCGCTACGCGGTGGTTGAAATCCTGCTCAACAGCGGGCTGATCGCCGACCTGATCATGAAAGGCGAGATCAACGAGATCAAGGAAGTGATGAAGCGCAGCCGCGAGGTCGGCATGCAGACCTTCGATCAGGCGCTTTTCGACGCCTTCGAGGCCAATCTCGTTTCGTACGAGGAAGCCATCCGCAACGCCGACTCGCAGAACGATCTCAAGCTCAACATCAAGCTCAACAGCCAGCGGGCCCGCACCACCGATCTGGCTGCCGGCACCGAACACCTGACCATCATCTGAAACCCGACGCATGAGCAGCCTGAACCCGAAGACTTACGAAACCACACCTTCCATTCGCGTCGCCTTCCTGGGCCTGGGCGTCATGGGCTACCCCATGGCGGGTCACCTTGCTCTTGCGGGGCACCAGGTCACGGTCTACAACCGCAGTGCCGCCAAAGCGCAAGCCTTTGCAAAGGAATTTGCCCAACACAAGGTAGACATGGCTGCCTCGCCGCGTGAGGCGGCCGCCAGCGCCGACATCGTGTTCTGCTGCGTGGGCAACGACGACCACCTGCGCTCCGTGGTGCTGGGTGATGATGGCGCCTTTGCTGGCATGCGGCCCAACACCGTCTTCGTGGACCATACCACCGCGTCAGCCAACGTGGCGCGCGAACTGTACGCCACGGCCCGGGCGCACAGCTTGCATTTCATCGACGCACCCGTTTCGGGCGGCCAGGCTGGTGCGCAAAACGGCATGCTCACGGTCATGTGTGGCGGCGACGCCCCCGCATTCGAGCGCGCGCGCCCGGTGGCCATGGCCTTTTCACGAGCCTTCACCCACATTGGCGAAGCCGGGGCCGGTCAACTCGCCAAGATGGTCAACCAGATCTGCATCGCTGGCTTGGTGCAGGGCCTGAGCGAAGCCATTGCCTTTGGCCAGAACGCCGGACTGGACATGAATCTGGTGCTGGACGTGATCGGCAAAGGCGCTGCACAGAGTTGGCAGATGGACAACCGTGGCAAGACCATGGTGGCCGACCAGTTCAACTTCGGCTTTGCCGTGGACTGGATGCGCAAGGACCTGGGACTGGTGCTGGACGAGGCCAAGCGCAACGGCTCACGCCTGCCCGTCACTGCCCTGGTAGACCAGTTCTACGCCGACGTGCAGCGCATGGATGGCGGCCGCTGGGACACGTCCAGTCTGATCAAGCGCCTGCGCTGAGCGCCGCCGGGCCGTCCCAAGGCGACGAAGGCCCCCTCGGGGGGGCAGCGAAGCGTAGGGGCGCATGCACTTCGCCGCTCACTTGGCGGCAGGGGTCCCGTTCGCGGGCGCGGGCTGCATGCGCTGCAGCTCTTCGTCGGTGATGATCTCGAACACCCTGACCACCCGCTGCACCCCCGGAATGCTGCGGGTGATGTCGGTGGCACGGTCCGCCTCGCGCTGGGTGACGCGGCCCAACAGGTAAGTGGTGCCACGCTCGGTCAACACCTTCACGGCCATCGCCTGCAGGTCCTTCGCGTCCACCATCGCAGCCTTCACACGCGCCGTCACCAGCGCATCCGACGAGCGTGCCGTGAACGACGGCGAAGACATCACAGCCAGTTCGTCAACGATCTCGCGCACGTTCTCCACCCCCGTGACGATACGCACCGCAGCAGCACGGTCCGCCTCGCTGGGCACCTCGCCGGTCAGCAGAACACGGCGGTTGAAACTGGTCACCACCACGCGCGCGCGGTCGCCGAATTGATCGCGCAGGCGGGAAGCTGCACGCAACTCAATGCCCTGGTCCTCCAGTTGGGCGCCCGAGGTGCGGCGGTCGGTGGCCACCAGCACGCCCGTGCCCACAGCGCCCACCACCAGCGGCGCACAACCGCTCAGTGCACCCACCAGGGCGGCTGCCCCCAACAGGGCGGCAACAGGACGAAAAACAGAAGGCATTTTGTATGTCATGGTTCGATCTCCGGTTCCGGGTCTTCGCCCAACAACTGGACGTCAACCCCGTCACAAATGCAGTGCAGCGTGAGTTGATGGATTTCCTGTACCAAGGGGGCTCGCTCGCTGGGAACGCCGATCAGCACGTCGGTGTCCTTCACCATCTGGCCGAGCGGGCCTGGCTTGGCGCCACACATGGCCACCACCACCATCTCGCGCTCATGCGCGGCTTCAACGGCACCCAGTATCTCAGGGGACTGCGGCTGCGTTGTAACGACGAGTAACACGTCCCCCGGCTGGCCAAGGGCACGCACCTGGCGGCCAAAGACGGCACGCGCCTCGAAGGTGTTGTACAGCCCCGTGAGGGCTGCCACGTTGGCGCCCAGCGCAAAAGCCGCAAGCTCAGGGCGGTCACGTTCGAAGCGGCCCACAAAATACGCCACGAAGGCCTGCACCAGCCCCGCGGAGGCCCCGGTGCCGCAAGCCAGAATGCGCCCGCCACTGGTGAGCGAGGTGAGCACGGCGCCTACGGCAGATTCGACCGCTGGTGCCACACTTTGCGCGCACTGGTACTTCAGATCGGCGCTGTCGATGAAATGCTGTTGAATGCGTTGCAGGAGCATGGGCCGAAATCATACCTGTGCCCCGAGGGAACTGCGGGCACGTCAGGCCCAGCCGGAGGCATCGAACGCCCCGGGCAGCCACTCCACCTCGGGGCGCTCGCCCCCGTCCGCGCGCCCATGTACCAGCACCACATCGAACCGGCACGGCGGCGTCACCGGCAGGCGTGCCAGGTAATGGCGCGCGGCAAACACGATGCGTCGCTGCTTGGCCACCCCTATGCTGCCGCCTGCGCCACCATGCCCGGCGCTGCTGCGCTGGCGCACCTCCACGAACACAAGCGTGCCATCGGTGTCCCGCATAATCAGGTCAATCTCGCCACCGCCGCGCCCGGGTGTGCGGAAGTTGCGCTGCAACAGGCGCATGCCCTTTTGTTGCAAATGACTCTGGGCGGCATGCTCGGCGGCATCGCCCAACTGCTTGGTGGTAACGCGCGTGGCGGCACCCTGGGCCGCCACGGCCCTTGCCCTGGCGGGCGCTCCCTGTTTCTGGATGGTCACCGTGAACCCTTCTTTTCAAACGGCACTGGCCGCAGCCCAAGACGCGGCCGGTCCGCAACATTATCCGGGCGGTGCGCTGTACGTGGTGGCCACGCCCATTGGCAACCTGGCAGACATCACATTGCGCGCACTGCACGCGCTGAGCCTGGTGGACACCGTGGCTTGCGAAGACACCCGCCACACCGCAACCCTGCTCCAGGCCTATGGCCTGCACAAACCCTTGCTGGCGGTGCACCAGCACAACGAGGCGGAAGCAGCGGCCAGCGTGCTGGAGCGGCTGCAAAGCGGCGAACGCGTGGCCTACGTGAGCGACGCAGGCACGCCCGGCGTGAGCGATCCGGGCGCGCGGCTGTGCGCGGCGGTGAACGCTGCCGGCCTGCGCTGCGTTCCTTTGCCCGGCGCCAGCAGCATCACCACCCTGGTGAGTGTGGCAGGCCTGCCCCCCGTGGATGGCGTGGCCTTCGAGTTCACGGGCTTCCTGCCGTCGAAGGGCAATGATCGCACCCAGGCCCTGCGGCGCCTGGCCCAGCAAGCGCACGCATGCGTGCTTCTGGAAGCCCCTCACCGCATTGCGGCCCTGGCCCAGGATCTGGCCGAAATGGGCGAGCGACGGGTAACGCTGGGGCGTGAACTCACCAAGCAGTTCGAAAACATCGTGACCCTGCGTTGCGACGGGCTGAGCGCCTGGCTGGCAGCGGACGCTCACCGCCTCAAGGGCGAGTTTGCCTTGGTGCTGCACCCCCTGGCCGCGCACGCAGATGCACACGATGGCCCATCGCCCGAAACGCTGCGTGTATTGAAGCTGCTGCTGGCCGAGTTGCCGGTGAAGTCAGCAGCAAAACTGTGCGCCGACATCACCGGCGAAGCGAAGAACCAGCTTTACCAGGCAGCCCTGGCCATGAAAAACGGCTGATCCGCTCAATCGCCGCGGCGGTCCTCCAGGGCGCCAGGGGAACCCGGGCGCGCGTCACGCGGTTCGCCTCCCGGTGCGACTTCCCGCACTTCCACATCCACCACGTCCTGCGCTTCTGCCCTGGCACTGGTGTGCCAGGGTGCGCCGCCGGGCCACACCCGCTGGCTGGTGAATTGACGGAAACGCCCCACAAAGACGGGCGCCTCAGGCTTGCGCCCGCGCACCAGCGCCCACAGCATGCCCATCAGCAGCAAGACCAGCGCCAGCGCCAGCAACCCCAGGGCCAGCACAGCCGTCACCAGCCAAAGCGCGACACGCACCACGGCAGCCAGCAAACCCGAGAAAAACCGCAGAATTTCGTTCATCTGTGATGGAGCCCCCTCGCAGGGCCATAGTTCCAGCGCGGCAAAAGCACGCCATCAAGCACAATCAGCCATTACACAAGACTTTCACGCTCCCCGCATCACCTGCTGGAACCTGCCCCATACCGCAAAAGCCCCATGAAACGCCTGTCACAGTATTTTCTCCGAGGCCTCGTCGCCATCCTGCCCCTGGGGCTGACGGTCTACCTGCTCTACACGCTGGTGGCGTGGTCCGAAACGGTGGCGCGGCAGTTGATCCGCCCGGTGGTGGGCGACTTCTACATTCCAGGCCTGGGGCTGCTGCTCACGGCGGCGGGCATCGTGCTGTTGGGCATGCTGATCTCGCAGCGTGTCACGGCCAAATTGCTGTCGTGGGTGGAGATGCCTTTCACCAACATTCCAGTCGTCAAGAGCATCTATTCATCGCTCAAGAGCTTTGCGGACTACTTCTCCCCCCACCACAAGGAAGACACTGCACAACAGGTGGTGATTCTGCGCATGCCGGATCACGCGCTGGAGGTTGTAGGACTGGTGACGCGCAACCACATGCAAGGGCTGCCGCAGGGTTTTCTGCCCGGTGACCGCGTGGCGGTGTACCTGCCCATGGGTTACATGATCGGCGGCTACACCGTCTTCGTGCCGCGTGAATGGGTCACGCCCATAGACATGTCCGTGGAAGAAGCCATGCGTTCCTCGCTCATCGCCTGGATGGCAGGAAGAAAGCCGACATGAGCATCCGCAACCTGGAGTCCCTGTTCTCCCCCGCCAGCGTGGCGATCTTCGGTGCATCTGACCGCCCCGCCAGTGTCGGTGCCACCGTCTGGCGCAACCTGTCGGCGGGGTTCAAAGGCCAGCTGTACCCGGTGAACCCGCGCCTCAAGCAACTGGGTGAACACACGGTCTATGGCAACGTGGCCGCGTTACCCCATGCACCCCAGTTGGCCGTCATCTGCACCCCGCCATCAACCGTGCCCGGCCTGATTTCGGAGCTGGGTGAACGTGGCACCAAAGCTGCCGTGGTGGTGACGGCCGGCCTGGACAAGCACCAGAAGCAGGCCATGCTGGACGCCGCCCGGCGTCACACCCTTCGCATCCTGGGGCCCAACTGCATCGGCATGTTGGTGCCGCACCTGGGCCTGAACGCCAGCTTCGCCCACGCCAACGCGGCTCCGGGCCAGTTGGCCTTCGTCTCGCAGTCCGGCGCCTTGGTCACGGCCATGCTCGACTGGGCCAACTCGCGCAACATCGGCTTTTCGCACTTCGTGTCGCTGGGCGAACACGCCGACGTGGACTTTGGCGACATGCTGGACTTCCTGGGCAGCGACCCGCGCACCCGCGCCATCCTGCTCTATATCGAATCGATCGAGGCGCCGCGCAAATTCATGTCTGCAGCGCGGGCGGCGGCGCGCAACAAGCCCGTGATCGTGGTGAAGGCCGGGCGGTCCGTGCAGGGGCAGAAGGCTGCCGCCTCGCACACCGGTGCGCTGGCGGGGTCAGACGAGGTGTTCGACGCGGCCATTTCCCGCGCGGGCATGCTGCGTGTGTTCACGCTGCAGCACCTGTTCACCGCCGCCGAACTGCTGGCCCGCTTCCGCGACAACCGCAGCGAAAAACTCATCGTGCTGACCAACGGCGGCGGCGCCGGGGTGATGGCCGCCGATGCTGCCGCATTTGCGGGTGTGGAACTGGCCACGCTGAGCCCCGGCCTGGTGGAACAACTCGATGCTGTGCTGCCCGGCAACTGGTCTCGCGGCAACCCGGTGGACATCATCGGCGATGCCCCAGCGCAGCGTTATGTGGACGCATTGAAGGTGCTGCGCCAGGACCGCGACAGCGCCATCCTCTTCGTACAGGCGCCCACCGCCATCGTGCCCAGCACCGACATTGCCCAGGCCCTGCTGCCACTGGCGAGCGAAAAGCCGCCCCGCGTGCTGGGCAGCTGGCTGGGCCACAGCGCCGTGGCCGAGGCCCGCGCCATCTTCCGCGCCGGCGGTGTGCCCGACTACGACACGCCCGAGGAAGCGGTGCGCGCCTTTTCCTTCCTGCGCCAGTACCACCGTCACCAGGCGGAACTGATGGAGACGCCTGTTGCCAACACGCTCAACGGCAGCGTGGACTTGACCGCCATCCGCGAACTGGTGCAGTCCGTGCTGGCCGACGGCCGCGAGATCCTGACCGAACCCGAAGCCAAGGAGTTGCTGCGGCTGGCGGGTGTGCCCGTTACGCCCACCCGCGTGGTACGCCCAGAACCACCCGCCGTGGTTTACGCCGCCGAGACGCTGGGCTACCCCGTGGTCATCAAGATCCTGTCGCATGACATCAGCCACAAGTCCGACGTGGGGGGCGTGCGCCTGAACCTGCACAACGCCGCCGAGGTGCAACAGGCGGCCCAAGCCATGCTCGACCGCGTGGCCGAACGCATGCCGCACGCGCGGATCGACGGCTTCACCGTCCAACCCATGGTGCGCCTGAAGAACGCGCACGAGCTGATCGTCGGCGCCAGCGTGGACCCGCTGTTTGGCCCGGTGATCCTGTTCGGGCAAGGCGGCACCTCGGTAGAGGTGGTGGCTGACCGCGCGCTCGCGCTGCCACCGCTGAACACGTCACTGGCGGAAGCACTGGTCGAACGCACCCGCATCGCCAAACTTCTGCGCGGTTACCGCGACGTGCCGCCCGCGCGCATGGACGCCATCACCTGCACCCTGGTGGCCATTTCACAGCTGCTGGCCGATGTGCCCGAAATCGCCGAACTCGACATCAACCCGCTGCTGGTCAACGACCAGGAAGCCGTGGCGCTGGACGCCCGCGTGCGTGTGAGCCGAAGCTGCCCCAGCGGCGCGGAACGCTTTGCCATCCGACCCTACCCGCAGGAACTCACCTGCGCCCACCCCTGGGATGGCGGTCGCACCACCCTCACGGTGCGCCCCATCCGCCCCGAGGACGAACCCCTGCACCGCGCATTCATCGAATGCATGGACCCCGAAGACATCCGCATGCGCATCTTCTACAGCCGCCGTAGCATTGAGCACAGCGAACTGGCGCGGCTGACACAGATCGATTACGAACGCGAGATGGCCTTCGTGGCCACGCTGCCCACAGCCAACGGCGAGGAAACCGTGGGTGTGGTGCGCGGCATTTGCGACCCCGACAACGACAGTGCCGAGTTCGGCGTGATGGTGCGTTCCGACATGAAAGGGCACGGCCTGGGCCGGCTGCTCATGGACAAGCTGATCGCCTATCTGCGCTCCCACGGCACCCGGCGCATCGTCGGCACCATCCTGCGCGAAAACAAGGGCATGCTCGCGCTGGCCCGCGATTTGGGCTTCACGGTGAAACCCCATCCAGAAGACCCGGAACTGCGTGAAGTGGAGCTGCTACTGCAGCCCCTAGGGCACTGACTGCACTCAGACCAGCAAGGTAAACGCGACGATGAACAGGCCCAGCGCCAGATTCAGGCCCACCCACTGGCGGATGGTGTTCATCGCCGCACCAGCGGCCGGCCAATCCGAATCCGCCACACCGCGCTGCAGCCGCTTGAACAGGGCAAAACGGATATGGCCAAAGATCAGCACCATCAGTGTGCCCAGACCGGCCATCACCATCCAGTCCAGCGGCATGTGAAACTGCCCGCCGGACTGCACCACCTCCTTGGCGGCACGACCGATCATCCAGCTGCCGCTGAACAACGCTGCCAACGAGGCCACCAGCACCGCAGAGAAGAACCGGCGCAGCACCTCGTGCATCAGGCGCAGGCGCACGGGCGGCTCCAGCGCGGCCACGGACGGGCGCAGGAAGAAGTGAGCGAACACCATCCCGCCCACCCAGACGAGGATGGCGAGAACATGGACCAGTTTGAGCGCGGCGTACAGCACGGACAACCCCTTGCGGAAAAAGCCGCACCATAGCAGCTTTTGCCCTCCTTCCCCACGACGTCCACTGGCAGTCTGGTAACCGTCTGTCACTTTTTTGCTGCACTGCAACAAAAAAGGCTTGCAATCCTCGGGATTGCCCCTATACTTCGAACCATGTTGCAGTGCAGCATTAGCCGAAGGGACTGACACGGTTTTGTCGCATCGGCGCTTCACAGTTCCACCTGGAACCTGTTTTTCAACCTCTCTTCAAGGAGTACCGCCATGTTGACCATCGAGCAAATCGTTGCCGCCCAGAAAGCCCAAGTCGCCACCCTGTTCGACCTGAGCACCAAAGCCCTGTCCAGCGTCGAAAAGCTGACCGAGCTGAACCTGCAAGCCTCCAAGGCTTCGCTCACCGAAGGCGCCAACCACGCCCAAGCGCTGCTGAACGTCAAGGACGCACAAGAGCTGCTGGCCCTGCAAAGCGGCGTGCTGCAGCCCCTGGCCGAGAAAGCTGCTTCCTACAGCCGCCACCTGTACGACATTGCCACCGGCATGGGCACCGAAATCAGCAAGGTTGCTGAAGCCCAGGCTGCTGACGCCCAGAAGCAATTCGTTGCCGCTGTGGACACCGCAGTGAAGAACGCTCCCCAGGGTTCCGAGTCTGCCGTGGCCGCCGTCAAGAACGCCATGTCCACCGCCACCGCCGCCATCGAGTCGGTGCAAAAGGCCGTCAAACAGGCCTCCGACCTGGCCGAAGCCAACTTCAATGCTGTCACATCGTCCGCACTGAGCGCTTCCAAGCCTGTCAAGGCAGCCAAGACCGCCGCCTGAGCGATCTGCTGAAGCGACTCCAAGCCCCGTGGCCTCGGCCCGGGGCTTTTTTGCGTCCGCAACGGTGCAGATGCTGCCGACTCCAGCGACCTGTGAGCCTGGCGACAAACCGTCAGCGCGGCTCCCCGCATAATTTCCGGTGAACACAACCCCCAAGAGGACAGAGACATGAGCAACATCCAGACGGTCGGCATCGTGGGCGCAGGCACCATGGGCAACGGCATCGCGCAGGCCTGCGCGGTCAGTGGCATCAACGTGGTGATGGTGGACATCAGCGACGCCGCCGTGCAAAAAGGGCTTTCCACCGTGGCTGGCAGCCTGGACCGCCTCATCAAAAAAGAAAAGATCACCCAGGCCGACAAGGACGCTGCCCTGGCCCGCATCAAGGGGTCCACCAGCTACGACGACCTGAAGGCCGCCCAGCTGGTGATCGAGGCTGCCACTGAGAACCTGGAACTCAAGATCAAGATCTTGCGCCAGCTCGACGGCCTGCTGCCCCCCGAAACCCTGGTGGCCACCAATACCAGCTCCATCAGCATCACCCAGCTGGCGGCGGTGACCTCGCGCGCCGACCGTTTCATCGGCATGCACTTCTTCAACCCCGTGCCCATGATGGCACTGGTGGAAATCATCCGCGGCCTGCAGACGAGCGACACCACCCACGAGGCTGTGCGCAATCTGGCACTGGCGCTGGGCAAGACCCCTATCACGGTGAAGAACGCGCCGGGCTTCGTGGTCAACCGCATCCTGGTGCCCATGATCAACGAGGCCTTCTTCGTGCTGGCCGAAGGCCTGGCCACCCCGGAAGACATCGACGCGGGGATGAAACTGGGCTGCAACCACCCCATCGGCCCGCTGGCGCTGGCCGACATGATCGGGTTGGACGTGTGCCTGGCCGTGATGAACGTCTACTTCGCCGAGTTCAACGACAGCAAGTACCGCCCCTGCCCGTTGCTCAAGGAGATGGTGGCGGCGGGCTTCCTGGGCCGCAAGACCGGGCGCGGCGTTTACAGCTACTGATGCCTTGGCAGGATGCGGCGCTCAACGGCCCGCATCCTCCGTCTGTTGCTGGCGCTGTTGCATCAACTGCTGGGATTGCTGCAATTGCTCGTTGGCGCGCTCTTTCGCCGCCACCCCCTGCTCCACCTCGTTTTTCTTGATGGCAGCACTCGTGGCGGCTGTGCCAGCGGTTTCCACGCCACAGGCAACCAACAACACGGCGCACGCCAGCCCGCACGCGACTACGGCAAGACGACCTTTCACGGGAACCTCCTGAAGCCTGTCGTTCTCGCAGCATAGCGCGTGCAGCACCCATCCGAAACCCCGACAAAAGTACCCAACATGCAACGCCGAAGCCTGTTCATGCTCACCGCGCTGCTCTGGCTGACCGCATGCAAAAGGGCGCCACGCCTGACCACAGTGCCCACAGGGCAAACCGTGCTCGCCTTTGGCGACAGCGTCACCCACGGCACGGGTGCCAGCGCCGGGCAGGACTGGCCCGCGCTGTTGGCCGCATTGACCGGTTGGCGCATGGTCAATGCAGGCGTCCCCGGCGACACCGCAGAGCATGGCCGGCATCGCCTGCCTCCGCTGCTGGCGGAACACCGCCCGGCACTCGTCATCATCGAACTTGGCGGCAACGACTTCCTGCGGCGACGGCCCGCGAACGCGGTGAAGGAAGACCTGCGGGACATGGTACGAACCGTGCGTCAGATGGGCGCGCAGGTGGTGTTGATGGCTGTACCCGAACTGTCTTTGATGACCGCCTTGACGCGGCAGCCTTCCGATGCCCCGCTTTACGCGGAGTTGGCACAGGAGGAAGGCGTGGCCCTGGTGCCAGATGTTTTCTCGTCGGTACTGAGCGAGGCCCGTCTGCGCGCCGACCCGATCCACCCCAATGCAGACGGGTACCGCCAATTCGCCGACGGCATCCACACGCAACTCAAGTCCCTTGGCGCAGCCCCCTGACACCAGCTGCAATCCCTACCATTTCCATCAGAGCTGTCAAGCGATCACAATGCGGCCAAGGACACCCACCATGCGCCGCCAGCAGCCATACCACGACTTGCCCATGCGCTCGCTTGCAGCGCAATTGCTCATCACGCCATCGGCGCTGCAAGAGCTCAGCCTGGAAGATGCCGCCAAGGTCGCCGCCTACATGGGGCACCGCACGATCCCGGCGGGAAGCGTGTTCATGCGCGAGGGCGATGACACGGACTGCGACCACATGCTGCTGGTGCTGGAAGGCGAGCTCTCGGTGGAGCATCACCCCATGCCGGGTGAAGACAAGCAACTGGTCGTGCGAATCATGGGGCCGGGCAGCCTGATTGGGGAACTGGGCCTGCTCGACGGCGCCCCCCGCTCAGCCAACTGCGTGGCCGACACCACGATTGAAGCCGCCGTGCTGCAACGTCACAACTTTCTGCGGTTGCTGGAAGAGGACCCCCGAGTAGGCACCCGCTTGTTGCTGGCCATTGCCAAACGCATGGCCGACCATCTGCGCGACTCGTCACGCAAGCTCAAACTGTTCGCCCAGATGAACAAGGTGTTGAGCGAGGAACTGGCCACCTACACCCGAAACGCCGATTCCGACTCGCAAACCTGACAACTCTCAAGTCCATCACCCGGCCTGGACAGGCGGGTCCAACTTGGCACGCATGCGTATCACGCCAAACAGGCAACGTGCCTCGCACTTTCGGCAGGCCGTGCATTTGTCGGCATCGTGCAATACCGAAACCTTGCGCCAGCCCTGTGGCTCCAGCGAAAGCAAATGCAAGTGACACGACGCGACACACCAGCCGCAGCCGGTGCAACGCGACACATCCACTTCTGGCAAAGCCTGCCGCTTCATGCTTGGACACAGGATTGTTGCTGACTGGCGGTATTCCAGAATACCGCCACGCCTTTGAGCAAAGCGAAAGAGCCGCCGAGGCTGGCCTTGGCGTCAGCGCTTGCCGCCGCCTCCACCGCCGCCATTACCTCCGCCATTACCTCCGCCATTACCTCCGCCGTTGCCGCCCCCCCGGCCCCCGCCGTGACCACCACGGTTGTCCGAACCCTTCGCAGAGATCGCAGCCTCTGGCTCTGTGACAGTGGACTCAGCATGCCGTTGCTTGTTGGCACCGCTCACAACATCACCCAGACGCAGCCCAAGCGAATTGGCTATGGCACCCCAACCCATACCGGCATCACGCATGGCCTGCACTTGGCTCGTGGCAGCGGCCAACTCGGCGCCCGTCGGGCTGGCAGTTCCATCTGCCGCCAACTTGGCCTTGGCAATGTCCAGTGTGAACTTCTGCGTGGCAGCGGGATTGGAAGCGACAGGCTCCACGGTCTGCGCAGAAACCGTGACCATGGCCCCCAAAAGCAGCATGGCCGAAGAAGTTTTGAGAAGAGCCTTGAACTTGGTTGGCATGGGAATCTCCTTTCAAGTGAGTCCGATTTCAAGTGTAGGCGCCTGGCCCGGCCATGGTGAAGAGATATGTAACCACGTGTTCTTGTTGCAGAACATCAGCTGGGAAATTTCCAACAAATATCCAAAGCTGACGCTGGCGCCGATAATGCATCAACTCTTGGAGTTTTTGCCATGGATGTCTCCCCCACCGCAGCCGTGAACGCCGCTTTGCAGGTGCAACAAACCCAGGTTCCTCAACAGGTTCAGGTAGCTGTGCTCAAAAAGGCAATGAACATCCAGGAATCCGGCGCCTTGTCGTTGTTGCAATCGGTCACAGGTACCCTGCCCCTGGCCGACTCCGGGCACTTGGGAACGAAGCTCAACGTGCTGGCTTGAACCGCTCCTGACGTCCTTTCCGTGTGCCGATCCCGGCAGGTCAGCCGCGCCTGGCAGGACTGTTCCCACGTCTGTGCCACAAGGTAATCCAGAAATACCCGCGTGCGCTGCGGAATGAACTTCCGGCTGGGCCGTGCCGCGTACATCGCAAGCTTGCCGGTGATCCACGGACTCAGCACCCGGGTCAGCGCACCATGATTGAGGTAGGGCGCCACCACATCCACCGCCACCGACGTGATGCCCGCGCCATCCAGCGCCGCCAGCAACAAGGTGCCTGTGTGGTTTACCGAAAGCACAGGGCTAACCTCCATATATGGACTCCCCCACAACAGCAAGAGCCTGATCGATTGGGGGCCAATGGGT
>CBKZAG010000020.1:0-27233 GCA_966692625.1 uncultured Comamonadaceae bacterium | reverse complement strand
GTCCGACGCCGGGCGCACGGCCCGTATGTCCACCACGGCAGCGTCGAGCCGCCTTGCGCGCAGGGCGTGGATGAGCAGTTCCGTGTGACCCCGGGAAATCTCGAGCTGCAACCGGGGGTGGTGCTGCGCCATGTGCATCAGCAGAGGTGCCGACAGAATGGCGCCAGGGCCGGAGCTGAGACCGATTCGCACCGCGCCTGACACCCCCTTTTGCATCTCGCGGCCCACACTTTTCAGTGATTCCGCCTCCTGCACCAGCCGCCGGGCTCGAGGCAAAAGGCGCTGGCCCACCACCGTCAGCTCTATGCGGCGACCAACACGGTCAAAAAGCGCCTGCCCCAGTTCCTCTTCCAACGCCTGAATGCTGCGCGAAAGCGCAGGCTGGGTCAGAAACAACACCTTGGACGCCTTGGCGAACGACCCGGCTTCGGTCAAGGCGATGAAGTGCTTCAGTTGCACCAGCGTCATGTTTTATTAATGAGTTTGATTTATAGATAAATGTACAACAATGCATTGGACTTGAATATTGGCGTTACATAACATGCACTCAACTTCATCTTTCGTGTGATCTACAGCAGAAAACGCCGTGCTCATGATGTCCTCGCCCCTCTCTCCAATGGCAACCAAAGCAGCCATGGACACGTCGCTGGTTGACGAATTCATCGCGTTGCGCCGGGACATCCACCAACACCCGGAAATGGCCTTTGACGAGCACCGCACCTCCAGGCTGGTGGCCGAACGGCTACAGGCCTGGGGCTACGAGGTCACATACGGGCTGGGTGGCACGGGTGTTGTGGGGCGGCTGGTGCGCGGACAAGGAACCCGCCGCATTGGCCTGCGCGCGGACATGGACGCGCTGCCGATCGTTGAAAACAGCGGCAAGCCGTGGTGCAGTCAACACCACGGCGTCATGCACGCCTGCGGCCACGACGGGCACACAGCCATGCTGCTGGCCGCAGCCAAGCACCTGGCATTGCATGGGCAGTTCGACGGCACGCTGCACCTGATCTTTCAGCCTGCGGAAGAAGGCGCGGGCGGTGCGCTGAAGATGATGGAAGACGGTCTGTTCGAGCGCTTCCCTTGCGACGCCATCTTTGCCATGCACAACATGCCAGGGCACCCGCAGGGGCAACTGGTGTTTCGCAGCGGCCCCACCATGGCTTCGTCAGACTACGTCACGGTCACGGTCCACGGCCGTGGCGGGCATGGCGGCATGCCGCACCGGGCAGACGACCCGCTGGTGGCCGCTGCATCCATCGTGATGGCGTTGCAAACCATCGTGTCGCGCAACACCGACCCTTTGCAACCCGTGGTCATCACCGTGGGAGCACTCAACGCTGGCCATGCCAACAACGTCATCCCAGACACGGCAAGGCTTGAAATCGGCGTGCGCGCCCTTGACCCGAAAGTGCGCCAGGAGACTGAAAGGCGCATCAAAGCGCTGATCCGCGCGCAGGCCGAAAGCTTCAACGTCCGTGCCGAGATCGATTGGCGCCCTGGCTACGCGGTACTGGTCAACAGCCCCCGAGAGACCGATTGGGCGATTGATGTGGCCCGCCGCCATTTCGGCGACGACCAGGTCAACCCCAACGGCCCCATGCTCACAGGCAGCGAAGACTTTGCCTTCATGCTCGAACGCGTGCCGGGCTGCTACCTGTTCATTGGTAACGGCGCAGAAGGCGAACCCGGCGCATGCATGGTGCACAACCCGGCCTACGACTTCAACGACGCCAACATCGCCACCGGGGCAGCCTACTGGGTGGCACTGGTGCAAGACCTGCTTTCCCCCACACACGACCACACAGGAGACAAACCATGATCAAACATCTCAAGACCTGGGCGACCGGCGCCGCCATCGCGCTGGCCGCCATTGCAGGCACTGCACAGGCGCAGACCTACCCCAACAAACCCGTGACGTTGATGGTGCCCTACCCCGCAGGCGGGCTGTCGGATGTCATCGCACGCTCGGTGAACAACACGCTGAGCAAACACCTCGGGCAGCCCGTGATCGTCGAGAACCTTGGCGGTGCCAGCGGCGCCATCGCTGCCCAGAAGGTGCTGAACAGCCCGAGCGACGGTTACCTGATCTTCCAAGGCTCCCCGAACGAACTGATCCTGGCCCCGCTGGCGATTGCCTCCGTCAAGTTCAAGAGCGAAGACTTCCGCCTGGTGCAAATGATCGCAACCGCGCAGATTGCGATGCTGGCCCGCAAAGACCTGCCTGCCAACACCCCCGACGAACTGCTGGACTATGCGCGCAAGGCCGCCAGCCAGGGCCGCCCCCTGACCTACGCCAGCGTGGGCCCCGGCTCGTTCTACCACCTGCTCGGGGAGCACCTGTCCAAGGTCACCGGCATCCCCATGATCCACGTGCCCTACAAGGGCGCCGCGCCCGCAGAACAGGACCTGATGGGCAGCCAGGTGGACATCTTCCTGGCACCCTACGGCAAAAAACACGACGACCTGCACAAGCAGGGCCGCATCAAGATCCTCGCCATGCTCAATGGCGAACGGCTGGAAAGCAGCAAGGACTACCCCGCCATTGCCGAAAGCAAAAACCTGAAGGACTTCACCTTCAACATCTGGACCGGCTACTTTGTGAAGAAAGACACCCCGGAACCCGTGGTGAACGCGCTGCACAAGGCCATCACCGACACCCTTGGTGACCCCGGCGTTCGGAGCTCCCTGGAGGCCAACAGCCAGATCCTGGCCAAGCCACAGTCGCAAGCAGCGGTGAGCAAAGCCTACGGCGACGGCATCAACCAGTTCCGAACCATTGCCAAGTCGATCCAACTGCAGGCACAATAAGCGACTCACCCCGTCGATCGGGAGAGACCGGCCAAGCCCACAACGGCTTGCTGGCGCCGAAGGAGCAACCGCCCCGGAAACTCTCAGGCAAAAGGACCGATCGGCGTTTTCATCTCTGAAGAGTGGCCGGGATTCGTCCCCCGGCCCACCGCAGGAGCAAGTGGCGGCACTGCCCGTCATGAATCTCTCAGGTTCCAAACAGAGGGGGCGCACGCCGCACGCATGGTGCGAGCAGCGCGCTTTCCCTTCTGACGCTTTGGAGCCTTCCATGAAAACAATCGCCGTCATCGGCGGTGGCATCACCGGTGTCACCACGGCCTACGCACTGGCCAAGCGCGGTTTTTCCGTCACCCTGTTTGAACAGAACCGCTATGCGGCCATGGAAACTTCGTTCGCCAACGGCGGGCAGCTTTCCGCATCCAACGCCGAGGTGTGGACACACTGGTCCACCATACTCAAGGGCTTGAAGTGGATGCTGAAGAACGACGCGCCGCTGCTGGTCAACCCCAAGCCGAGCTGGCACAAGATTTCGTGGTTCCTGGAATTCATCTCCAACATTCCCCACTACGAACGCAACACCACCGAAACGGTCAAGCTGGCTATTGCCGCACGCGAGCATTTCTTTGCGTGGGCCCAGGCTGAGGGGGTGGACTTCAACGTGGAAAAGCGCGGCATTCTGCACATCTACCGCGACAAAAAAGGCTTTGACCATGCGGCCAACGTCAGCCGCCTGCTGGCTGCAGGCGGGCTGGAACGCCACCCCGTCACGCCTGAGGAAATGCGCGCCATCGAACCCACGCTGGCAGGCACCTACTACGGCGGCTTCTACACCGAGAGCGACTCCACCGGCGACATCCACAAGTACACCGTGGGGCTGGCCGCTGCAGCAGAGCGCCTAGGCGTGACCATCCGCTACGGGCAGCAGGTACGCGATCTGCGCAGCGACGGTGAAACTGCCTTTGTTACCGCGCTGGACGGTGGACAGGAACAGACCCACCGCTTTGACGGGCTCGTGGTCTGTGCCGGGGTGGCCAGCCGCAGCCTGGCGGCACAACTGGGCGACCGCGTCAACATCTACCCGGTCAAGGGCTACTCGATCACCGTCAACCTGATGGACGAGCAAAGCCGTGAAGCCGCCCCCTGGGTGAGCCTGCTTGACGACGAAACCAAACTCGTCACCAGCCGACTCGGGCCGGACCGTTTCCGCGTGGCCGGAACAGCCGAGTTCAATGGCTACAACAAGGACATCCGCGCCGACCGGATCAAGCCCCTGGTCGATTGGGTGAACCAGTGCTTCCCAGGCGTCAACACCCGCCAGGTTGTGCCGTGGGCAGGCCTGCGCCCCATGATGCCGGACATGATGCCGCGCGTGGGCCGCGGCAAAAAGCCCAATGTGTTCTACAACACCGGGCACGGGCACCTGGGCTGGACCCTGAGCGCAGGGACCGCTGATCTGATCGCGGACGTGGTGGGCGACAGCTACCACAAGCCCGCGCTGGGCGCAGCACCGACAGCCGCCATGGCACAGGCTTGACGCGGCCTTTCAGGCAGCCTCCTGACGGCTCCGCCAGCGGTGCCGTCAGGGCAGCAGGCCCAGCGCGTGCATGTAACGCGCGTCCACCATCAGTTCGTCCCAGGGCTGGGCGGCGCCCAGCGGCAGCAGGTCCAGGCGGCGCTGCTCGCTGGCGCCGCGCGGTTGCCAGCGGCCCTTGATCTGCGCTTCACTCAAACCGTCGATCAGTTCGTCGATGGGCGCACCGTCATTCACCACACATTGGTTGCACAGCAGCACCAGATCGCAACCCGCCTCCAGAGCGGTCACGGCGGCTTCGGTGTAGCTCACTTCCTTGCCGTCAATCTGGCGGGCACCGGCCATGCTCAGGTCGTCGCTGAAGATGGCACCCGTGAAACCCAGGCGGCCGCGCAGAATGTCGTTGAGCCAGCGCGAGGAGAAACCCGCAGGGCGGCCGTCCACCTTCGGATAGATGACGTGCGCGGGCATGACGCTGTTGAGACTTGCACTCAGCCAGCCATAAGGCGCGGCGTCTTCGGCCAGAATGGCCTTGAGGCTGCGTTTGTCCACGGGGATGTCTACGTGGGAGTCGGCCTTGACGAAACCGTGCCCCGGGAAGTGTTTGCCGCAGTTGCGCATGCCGCTTTGCAGCAGCCCGTGCATCAGCGCTTGCGCCAGCAGGGACGTGACACGCGCGTCGCGCGCAAAGGCGCGGTCGCCAATCACAGTGCTGCCACCAAAATCCAGGTCAAGCACAGGGGTGAAGCTGAAGTCCACCCCACAGGCGCGGAGTTCCGCCCCCAGCACGTAGCCTGCTGCCGTGGCCGCGTTGCAGGCCGCCAGGGCGGCCTCACTCTCCTGGCCAGGCTTGCCGCTGAACCACAGGTCACCCAGGGCACGCATGGGTGGCAGGTGGGTAAAGCCATCCGTACGGAAGCGCTGCACCCGCCCGCCTTCGTGGTCCACACAGATCAGCAGGTCGGCGCGCACTTTCTTGATCTGGCGGCACAGCTGGGTGAGCTGCTCGCGGTTTTCCCAGTTGCGGGCAAAAAGGATGACGCCCCCCACCAGCGGGTGGGCCAGGCGCTGTTTGTCCGTCTTGCTCAGGCGGGTGCCTGCAACGTCAATGATCAGGGGAGCGTGTTGGGTGTAGGGTGTCATGGCTTCTCGACCACCACAAAGCTGGCGGCGTAATCGGTTTCATCGGTGACGCTGACGTGCGCCGTCAGCCCCTGGGATTCAAACCATTCTTTCAAGCCCCGGTGCAGCACGATGACGGGCTGCCCGCTAGGGAGTTTGTCAATTTCGCAGTCGCGCCAGGTCATGGGCATGCGCATACCCATGCCAATGGCTTTGCTGAAAGCTTCCTTGGCCGAAAAACGCGTGGCCAGGTAGCGGATGCCCCGTTCCGGCCAGCGCGCACTGCGCTGGCGCCAGGTGGCCAGCTCAGTCTCGCCCAGCACCTTCTGGGCAAAGCGGTCGCCATGGCGCTCCAGGCTTTCGCGGATGCGTCGCACGTCACAGACGTCGGTGCCGATGCCGTAGATCATGCGCGGCTCAGCCTTGCGCGACGGCAATGCAGCGCAGGTAGTCCGCCACCGTGGCCGCGTAACCCATTTCAAGTGCGTCGGCGATCAGCGCGTGGCCGATAGAAACTTCGCTGATCCCCGGCACCACCCGCAGGAAGTCGGTCAGGTTGTCGCGGTTCAGGTCGTGCCCGGCGTTGACGGCCAAGCCTGCATCCAGGGCTGCCTGGGCGGTAGCGGCAAAACGCTCCAGTTGCTGCTGACGGGCCGCACCACCCTGCGCATGGGCAGCGGCGTAAGGCTCGGTGTACAGCTCCACGCGGTCGGCGCCCACGACACGGGCGGCCGCCATCTGGGCAGGCTCGGCGTCCATGAACAGGCTGACGCGCACACCCATCGCATGGGCCTGCTCGATGAGTGGGCGCAGGCGCTCGGCGTCTTCAGGGAAGCGCCAGCCGTGGTCGCTGGTGAACTGGCCCACACTGTCCGGCACGAAGGTGAGCTGGTGCAGCGGCAGGCCGCGTGCCTTCACCTCGCGTGCCACATCCATGAGGTTGTGAAAGGGGTTTCCTTCGATGTTGTACTCACGGTCCGGCCATGCCTGCAACAACTCCGCGAGGTCAAACACATCGTGACGGCGGACGTGCCGCTCGTCGGGCCGCGGGTGCACGGTAATACCGTGAGCCCCCGCCTGCAGGCACAGCGTGGCCGCGCGCGTGACGCTGGGAATACCCAGGTGACGCGTGTTGCGCACCAGCGCGACCTTGTTGACGTTGACGGACAGAGCCGTGCGGCTGGGGGTAGCGATTGAGGTCATGAACGGACAGGGGTGGGTTCGGTTGCGGCGGCGCTCATCTGCTGGATGTCCACCATCAACTGGCGTGTCTGGAACGTCCGCACACCGGTATGGTAGTGCAGCAGGTTGCGCAGTTGCTGACGCAAGGCCCCACCCCGGTCTTCCGCACAGCACACCAGCAGCGCATCGAAGGGCTGTGAACTGCTCAAGGCTTCCTGCAAACGCAGCCACTGGCTGCCTTCACAAGCCAACACTTCAGAATGCCGCGCCACGCGCAAACCGGCTTCGGGCACCAGTTCGTAGCGCTCCTGTGGCTCCAGGCGGCCCAGGCTTGTACCCTCTTCATCCAGCGCGGGCAAAAAACCGGCGTCACGCAGCAACATGAGCTCAAAGGCGCGCAAGACCGCTCCCTGGGCATCGCCTCGTGCGAGCGCCGCCACGGCAACGGCGTAATGGTCAAACAACGCCGGATGCGGGTCGTCCCGCGCCAGCAGACGCATCAACAATTCGTTCAGGTAGTAGCCAGAAAGCAGCGCGTCGCCCACAGGCATCACATGACCGCCTTGCCAGTGGGCGGCCTTGAGGGTACGCACCTCGGCGTCGCCCCCCCACGACAGGCGCAGCGGCTGCAGGGGCAGCAACACCGGGCGGAACTGGGAGGTCGGGCGCTTGACGCCCTTGGCCGCAAGCACCACGCGCCCATGCTGTCGGCTGAACACATCCAGAATCAAGCTGGACTCACTCCAGTCGTGCCGGTGCAGCACGAAGGCGGGCTCGTCATGCACGCGCGGCTGCTTGGCCGGAGGCATAGGAAGGTGAGTGCTCGCTTACTCGTAACCAAAGGAGCGCACGCGGGCTTCATCGTCAGCCCAGCCTGAGCGCACCTTCACCCACAGTTCGAGGAACACCTTGCAGTCCCAGAGTTTTTCCAGTTCCTGGCGGGCCTCGGTGCCAATGCGCTTGAGCTTTTCGCCCTTTTCGCCAATGACCATGCCCTTGTGGCCCTCGCGCTCCACCACGATGGTGGCGGCGATGCGGCGCAGCCGCCCCTCTTCCTCGAACTTGTCGATGACGACAGTGGAGGTGTAGGGCAACTCATCACCCGTCAGGCGGAACAGCTTCTCGCGCACCATCTCGGCCGCCATGAAGCGCTCGCTGCGGTCGGTCAGCTCGTCGGCGTCGTACATCCACGGCTGCTCGGGCAGGTACTTTTCCACGATGGCGTAGAAGCGTTGAACGTCTTTCGCGTTCTTGGCCGACATGGGCACGAACTCGGCAAACGGGTGCCGCTCCTGCATGCTGCGCAACCAGGGGGCCAGCTCGCTCCGGCGGTGCACCATGTCCAGCTTGTTGGCCACCAAGATGACGGGAATGTTCTTGGGCAGCAGGTCCAGCACCTTGGCGTCGGCCAGATTGAAGTTGCCCGCTTCCACCACGAAAACGATCACGTCCACGTCGGACACGGCGCCCAGCACGGTCTTGTTCAAGGATCGGTTCAAAGCGTTGCCGTGGCGCGTCTGGAAGCCCGGCGTATCCACAAACACAAACTGGGTGGCGCCCACGGTGCGCAGCCCCGTGATGCGGTGACGCGTGGTTTGCGCCTTGCGCGAGGTGATGCTGACCTTCTGCCCCACCAGCGCATTGAGTAACGTGGACTTGCCCACATTGGGCTTGCCAACGATGGCAACGAAGCCACAACGTTGCGGCCCCTGTGCCTCGGCCTGCTCCGCTTCGGGCAACACAGCCTCGTCTGACGCTGCTGCCTCGGCAGCAGGCTTGCGCAAGGCGCGTGACAGCATGGCCTCCAGGTCGTCGTTCGACTCGGACTGGGACTGGGACTGGGACTTGGATTGGGGCTGGGGCTTGGACGTGGCGGACTTGGCGTTCATGACTTGCGGCTCTTGAGGTGTTGCAGCATGGCCGCTGCAGCGGCTTGCTCGGCGGCGCGACGTGACGCCCCGCTGCCACGCTCTTCGTGGCCGGTTTCGATTTGGCAGACCACTTCAAAGGTCTGGCGGTGGGCTTCGCCCGTCGTGGCAGCCACGCGGTAAGCGGGCAGCTTCATTTTGCGGCCCTGCAGCCACTCCTGCAAGGCAGTTTTGGGATCTTTGCCCTGTACGCTCTGGCCGGGGCTCAGGTCAACAGACTGGTAGAGGCGGCGCACCAAGGCATTGGCCGCGTCAAAGCCTGCGTCAAGGTACACGGCACCCAGAATGGCTTCCAGCGCATCGGCCAGAATGGATGGCCGCTCACGCCCGCCAGACCGGATTTCCCCCTCACCCAGACGAAGCAACGGCGATAGCCTGAGAACGTCCGCCAAGCCATGCAAGGTATCTTGCTTCACCAGGTTGGCGCGAATGCGGGAAAGATCACCTTCGGGCTGGCTGCTCAGGCGCTCGTAAAGCAAGCCCGAAACAGCCAGGCTGAGCACGGAATCCCCCAGGAACTCCAGGCGTTCGTAGTGATCGGCGGAAAAACTGCGGTGGGTCAGGGCTCGCTCCAGCAAGCGCTGGTCTGCAAACCGATGCCCCAGGCGCTCTTGCAGCGCCAGTAAATCGGCATTCAAATCAGATGTATCCGGTCATTTGGTGCGGCCACGGTACTTCATGAGTAGGTAGGCGGGGCCTGCCAAGTGGATTTCCTTGTCGTAGGCAAATTCCACCACGATTTTGTCGTTTTCCTTGCTGATTTCGAGGTCGCGGCCACTGATGGCCTGGAAATAGTCCGCGGCCTTCGACTTGTCAAACGCGTTGCGAATTTCCAAGACCGTGCTGCCCGACTCCGCAGCACGCTGGGCCGCCTTCATGATGGCCTGGTATTCCATGACAGTAGGGGCGACCTGTGCTGCCACCACCGCCACCACCGCCACGATGGAGCCAACGAACGCCAACCCCAGGACGGTCACTCCATGCTGTTTTTGTTTCATCTGCCCTGCTCCAAGCTTTGATACGACCAAGCTACATCTTAATTCGTTGCCGGCCGCAGAGCCATCATTCAAAAGAGCCGATGCGCTTGAAGTCGCCGAAATTCATCCAGACGAAGAATGCCTTGCCAACGATGTTGGCCTCCGGGACGAAGCCCCAGTAACGCGAATCCAACGAATTGTCGCGGTTGTCACCCATCATGAAGTAATGGCCTTCGGGAACCTTGCAGACCACACCTTCCACGGTGTAGCGGCAATGGTCCTTGCCTGGAAAGTCGCTCGCCCCGGGGATGAATGCCGGCCGGTCGTTGTCGTTGAGGGTGTTGTAGTGCTTGCCGTTGAGGACCTCGCCGAACTGGCGCGAATAGCGCATGCTGTCCGAGTCGTAGAACTCAGGCTGGGCAGACTTCTCCACCGGTTTGCCGTTGATGAACAGCTGCTTGTTCAGGTAAGCCACCTCGTCACCGGGCACGCCGATCACCCGCTTGATGTAGTCCAGGCTGGGCTGAGGCGGGTAACGGAACACCATCACGTCACCGCGCTCGGGCTCGTTGTTGCTGATGATCTTGGTGTTGATCACCGGCAGACGCACACCATAGTGGAATTTGTTGACCAGGATGAGGTCACCCACTCGCAGCGTCGGGATCATGGAGCCCGAGGGGATCTTGAAGGGCTCGAACAGGAAGGAGCGCAGGATGAACACCACCAGGATCACGGGGAAGAGCCCGGCGGTCCAGTCCAGCCACCAGGGTTGCATCAGCAGCTTTTCGCGCGACGCCTGGATGTCCACGTTGTCGCCCTTGACGCCCAGCTTGTCCAGTTCGGCCTGGCGGCGCGCATGTTCCGCTGCCAGCGAATCCGCGGCACGCTGGCGCTGTGGCAAAAAGTAAAAACGCTCGGCCAACCAATAGGCACCCGTCACCACCACCGCCAGAAACAGCAGCAGCGCAAAATTGCCTTCGATCATGCCCAGGTACCACGCGCCACCGTAAGCGGCAAAAGCACCCAGCACCAGCGCGGTCAGCGCGCTCATGTTCTGGTTGTTCATCATTCCTCCACTTGCAGAATGGCCAGGAAGGCCTCTTGAGGCACTTCCACCGAGCCGATCTGCTTCATGCGCTTCTTGCCCGCCTTCTGCTTTTCCAGCAGCTTGCGCTTGCGGGTGATGTCACCGCCGTAGCACTTGGCCAGCACGTTCTTGCGCAGTGCCTTCACCGTCTCGCGGGCGATGATGTTGGCACCGATGGCCGCCTGGATGGCGACGTCGAACTGCTGGCGACTGATGATCTCGCGCATCTTGGCCACCACCGCCCGCGCCCGGTATTGCGACTGGCTGCGGTGCACGATGATCGACAGGGCATCCACCTTGTCGCCGTTGAGCAGGATGTCGACCTTCACCACGTCGGACGGGCGGTACTCCTTGAACTCGTAGTCCATGGACGCATAACCCCGGCTGACGGACTTGAGCTTGTCGAAGAAGTCGAGCACGATCTCGCCCAGCGGCAGTTCGTAGGTCAGCATGACCTGCTTGCCGTGGTAGGCCATGTTCATCTGCACGCCGCGCTTCTGGTTGGCCAGCGTCATCACCGCGCCCACGTACTCCTGCGGCATGTACAGGTGCACGGTGACGATGGGTTCGCGGATCTCCTGGATGCGGCCCTGCTCCGGCATCTTGGAGGGGTTCTCGACCATCAGCACTTCGCCGTCACCCTTGACCACCTGGTACACCACGCTGGGCGCGGTGGTGATGAGGTCCTGGTCAAACTCGCGTTCCAGGCGTTCCTGCACGATCTCCATGTGCAGCAGGCCCAGGAAGCCACAACGGAAGCCGAAGCCCAGCGCCTGCGACACCTCGGGCTCGTAGCGCAGTGCCGCGTCGTTGAGCTGCAGCTTTTCCAGCGCATCGCGCAGGGCGTCGTATTCACTGGCTTCGGTGGGGTACAGGCCCGCGAACACCTGGGGCTGCACTTCCTTGAAACCGGGCAACGGATCGGTGGCAAAAGCCAGGTTGGCGCCGCTGCTGGTCTTGACGGCCGTGATGGTGTCGCCCACCTTGGCAGCCTTCAATTCCTTGATACCCGCGATGACGTAACCCACCTCGCCAGCGTTGAGCGCATCGCGCGGCTCGTTGTGGGGCGTGAACACGCCCAGCTTCTCGGCGTTGTACATGGCCTCGGTGGCCATGAGTTTGATCTTGTCACCCCGGTTCAGGCGGCCATCGACCACGCGCACCAGCATCACCACGCCCACGTAGTTGTCAAACCAGCTGTCGATGATCATGGCGCGCAGCGGGCCGTCGGGGTTGCCGCGCGGCGGCGGCACCTTGGCCACCACCAGTTCCAGGATGTCCTCGATGCCCATGCCCGTCTTGGCGGAACAGGGGATGGCGTCCGTCGCATCAATGCCTATGACGTCCTCGATTTCCTGCTTGGCGTTGTCGGGATCAGCCTGGGGCAGATCCATCTTGTTCAGCACGGGCAGCACTTCCACGCCCAGGTCCAGCGCGGTGTAGCAGTTGGCCACCGTCTGTGCCTCCACGCCCTGGCTGGCATCCACCACCAGCAGCGCTCCCTCACAGGCCGACAGCGACCGCGAGACCTCGTAGGAAAAGTCCACGTGACCGGGGGTGTCGATCAGGTTGAGGTTGTAGGTCTTGCCGTCCTTGGCGGTGTACTGCAGTGCCGCGGTCTGCGCCTTGATGGTGATACCACGCTCCTTTTCCAGGTCCATGGAGTCGAGCACCTGTTCACTCATCTCGCGGTCGCTCAAGCCCCCGCAACGTGAAATGAGGCGGTCGGCCAAGGTGGATTTGCCATGGTCGATATGGGCGATGATGGAAAAATTTCGAATGTGATTCATCACTAACGTTCAAACACGGTGTACGGCATGGTGCCAAAACGGCTGCACGGACGCCGCCACCGGCAGAAACCCCGGCGAACTACAAAAAAAGGCGCGTCAGCGGCTGACGCGCCTGGAACCAACAATCTGGCAACTGCGATGGTTGGACCTAGATTGTAGGCAAAAACCGGTTTTCAGCGGTTGGACGGCCGGATCAGGGCATATTGAGCCCAGTCACCACGGCGAATCAACACGCTCACCGGGCGGTTCTTTTCCAGCTTTGAGACGGCGCGCTCAAAGTCCTTCACCGTGGCGATCTGCTGGTTGCCCAGCGCAACAATGACATCGTCTTCGCGGATGCCAGCTCGCGCCGAAGCGCCTTCTGCGCCAGCGACCAGCACGCCACCCTGTACCTTCAGTTCCTGACGCTCGGCAGCAGTGAGGTCACGCACCGCAAGCCCCAACGACTGGGCCGCATCGGACGACGGAGGCGTCTTGCCAGCAGGGCGCTCGGCCTGGGCAACCTGATCGGCTTCCAGCGCGGCCACGGTCACCCTCAGCTCCTTGAAGGCACCACGGCGCCACACGGTGACCGTGGACTTGGCGCCTGGGGCGGTATTGCCCACGATGCGCGGCAGGTCCGCCGACTTCTCCACGGGCTTGCCGTCGAACTTGACGATGATGTCACCCGGCTCAATGCCCGCCTTGGCCGCAGGCGAGCCATCTTCGACGCCGCGCACCAAGGCGCCCTCAGCCTTAGCCAACCCCAGCGAATCCGCAAGCTCTTTGCTCACGCTGTCAATCGCCACGCCGATGCGGCCCCGCGTGACCTTGCCGCTGGTGCGCAACTGCTCGGACACGCGCACCGCCTCGTCAATCGGAATGGCGAACGAAATACCCTGGAAACCGCCGGAGCGCGAGTAGATCTGGCTGTTGATGCCCACCACCTCGCCGCGCAGGTTGATCAACGGCCCGCCCGAGTTGCCAGGGTTGATGGCCACGTCGGTTTGAATGAAAGGCAGGTAGTCGCCCGTGTCACGCTGCTTGGCGCTCACGATACCCGCCGTCACGGTGTTTTCCAGGCCGAAGGGCGAGCCTATAGCCATGACCCACTCACCCACGCGCAGCCTGTTCACGTCGCCAATGCGAACCGGTTTCAGGCTGCTGGCTTCGATCTTGACGACAGCCACATCGGTACGCTTGTCAGACCCCACCACCTTGGCCTTGAACTCACGCTTGTCCGTGAGCGTGACAACCATCTCGTCAGCCCCATCCACCACATGGGCGTTGGTCATGATGTAGCCGTCGCTGCTGAGGACGAAACCAGAGCCAACGCCACGTGGACGTTCGGCGTCCGGCCCCCGGTCTGGCCGCTGCGGGCCGCGCGGCGAAGCACCAGGGGGAATCGGAATACCGAAACGGCGGAAAAACTCGCGCATCTGCTCTTCGGCGTCGTCGCTGGGGCCTTCACGCTGGCTCATACGCTCCACGGTGCGTATGTTGACCACGGACGGCCCCACCTGATCCACCAGCGCCGTGAAGTCGGGCAGCCCCGTGACCAGGGGTGCAGATGGCGCTGCAGGTTGCGTTTGGGCAACCACGTCCGAATGGCCTGCAGACCAGAGGACGGCTGACAAGGACAGCGCGGCCACGGCAGCCACACCATAACGCTTCAAACGACGATCAACGGAAATACCTGTTTCCATGGAAACTCCAAAACATCTCCGGGAACGGAACAGAAAAATGTCAGCGGGTACGCTCAAGCGCTTCGACAAACTGGCGCAAGGTGTCCAGGGGCACTTCGCCCATGGCCGTGACCCAGTGGTCACCCAGGCGCCTGGTCAGCGAATGCGTCGCCCCGGCCGACGAGGCCTTTTCCTTGGTGTGCCTTTTCGGATCAAAGGTTTCCAGGAAAAGCGATACGGATGCCAATCCGTCTGAGAACACCCATTGCACCGCCGATGGGGTACGAACTTCGGCGTCAGAGCGGGTGTGGCAACTCATGGACTGAAAACCCTGCACCGGCTGGCTCAGGCGCCAGCCTTCGGCCTCGGGCGTGGTCTTGCGCAGCACCGGCTTGAGCAGTTGGTACCCCCTGGGGATTTCCATCTGCTTCGCAAGCACATCCATCTTCACCGGCGCATCGAACTGCAATTCGGTGAATGCGACCTGCTCCAGCACCTGGCCACTCGCGTCACGGGTCTGCAGCTTCACAACCAGCCCGGTCTTCTTCTCGGACCAGACACGGTAGCCATAGCGCAACTCGTCCTTGGGCAGGAAGTCCACCACGGCCGCGTCGTAACCGGCAATGCGCTCGGAACCGACTGTGCGGGCCGCGTAAAGGTTCTCGATCTGCTGCCCTGGCGCTTTGAGCAGATCCGGGAAGAGACGCAACGCTTCACGCTTCTCCTTCAGGGCGATCTTGGCTTCCGGAACCAGTGTCAACACCTCGTCGTTGCGGCGAAGGGTGGTCCGTGCAGTACCGGTCAGCGTCTCAATGCGCTCCATCTGCTGCACGCCATCACAGACATGCCAGATCTTGGAGGCTGCGATTTCAGGGCCAGCCGACACGACAAAAGTACCAATGTAGGCGCGCCGCCGCGATGCTTCGTGCAAACGCTCCAGCCACTGGTGGATGCTCATGTCCTGCAAGGAGGATGCGGTAGCCACCGGCGCCGCCTTGGCAGGATCACCCGCCCACGCGGGCAGCGGCGACCAAGCCAACGCCGCAGACACCGCGCCGACGCCGACACAGGTTCTTGCAAAGGGAAGCATGCTCATCGTGATTTCAGCGCTGCGGTGTTTCGTAGGTAGCGTTACGCAAGAAACCGGCCGGCATCTGCAGCGCAGACATGCCGCCGTACTGGCGATGCGCCGCCAACAACTCCTCGAGCTGGGGGTCACGCAGCACCACGCCACGCTCGGTGATGACGGCCTGGGCTCGCGAAGGCTCCCCCGAGGCCAACTGGACCACGGGCGCTGTGGGTGCTGCGGGCGAAATCGCCTGAGCCAACTGCGGCCCTGACTGCGGCACCACTGCAACTTGCCATGCCACGGCCACGACCGCGGCCAATGTCGCCACGCCAGCCACCATCTTCCAGCGGAAGATGGCGTCGTTGGCGGCAGGCACCTCGGGCTGAACCACCGTCACAGGCTGTGCGGTAATGCGGTGCGGTTTGACTGACCTGGAATCCTCCGATGCGATACGTGCCATCACCCGTGCCACGAAAGCCGTGTCGGCCGGCGCGGGAGCGTGGTCGCCCGCGCGCAAAGCCTCTCCCAACCAGTGGTAATCGCTCCAGGCTTGCCGCAACTGGGGGTCCTCTGCATAAGCTTGGCACAGGCCAGACCAACTGCTTTCGACCGAGGGTCCATGGCCATCTGCCAGCGCGGAGAGCTGCTCACGCAGAAAAGCTGCCTGCCTGGCTTGCTGAGCGTCCGACGGCTGCGCCGCCTCACCTGCGACTGCATGGGTATCTGGCTTGGTCTGCATGGTCATTGACTTCCAATTCACGCGCCCGGCTCACCAGCGCTTGCCCGACTGCCGCTCCAGCATCGGTTTGATGCGGGCGGATATGGCCTCCCGCGCCCGGAAGATCCGGGAGCGGACGGTACCTATCGGGCAATCGAGCGCCTGCGCGATTTCTTCATAGCTGAGTCCTTCGATCTCCCGCAAGGTGATGGCCTGGCCCAGTTCCTTGGGCAGGGCCTCCATGGCCGCGTTGACGGCCTCGGCGATTTCCTTGCTGGCCAACACGGCTTCGGGGGTCTCGGCATCGGCTACCTGAGCGTTTAGTTCGTGTTCCAGACCGGAAGTTTCATCGTCGTCGCCCGATTTCAGCGAACTCATCAACACGATCGGGTCGCGCTTGAGTTCCATGAGCTGCTTCTTGGCGGTGTTGACGGCGATGCGGTACAGCCAGGTGTAGAACTGCGCCTCCCCCCGGAACTGCGCCAGGGCGCGATAGGCCCGAATGAACGTCTCCTGGGCGATGTCCTGGACAAGATCGCTGTCCCGGACCATGCGCCCCACCAGGCGCTCTACCCGGCGCTGGTACTTCACCACCAGCATCTCGTAAGCACGCGAGTCTCCAGCGAGCGTGCGCTGCACGAGCATGGCGTCGCTGTCGGGTGAAGGGGGCGAAGAAAAAGGGGGGGAATCGGTCATAGGGACGTCTTGGCGGGCAAATATACCCGATGGCGTCAGCCAACCAGTGGACGAGGGATACATCCAGCCCCCACGCTTCGCTGCCCCCGAGAGGGCGTTCGTCGCCTTGGGGCGGCCCGGCGGCGACTCAGCCTTGATGGGCTTTGAGCGCACGGCGCAGATCGTCCCACAGGTCTGGCGCGCTGGAACGTTCCAGCCAGAGCCACCACGACAGCCCGGCAGCGTTGCGCAGACGAAGCAGTACCACGCCCTGGAGGTCCCAGACCCATTCGACACGTTCCAGTGGCGTGCCCCGGCGGTAGGCCACGCTGAACCACAGCCAGTCACCCGGTTTCCCGGTCGCTTTGCGCTCGCTGACCGCTGGCTCCCAACACAAACGGCCCCGAACCGGATGCCGCAGACGCCAGCCTCCCCACACCCCGCACAGCAGACCGGCAACCACCGAGAACCACCACGCGCCGGGCCAGGACGCACCTGGCAAAGCAAGGGCCCAGACAAACTGCCCTGCGAGCCATGCCGACGCCAGCAACCCAAAAACGATCTGCGCAAAAACGCTGCGCCCCGCCGGGTATTCCACCGAAGGGGCGCAGTCCATGGGCAGGATCAAGAAAGGGAGATCAGGCCCGCTTGAACACCAGGGTACCGTTGGTGCCCCCGAAGCCGAAATTGTTCTTCACAGCAACGTTGATCTTCAGGTCACGGGCGGTGTTCGCGCAGTAGTCCAGGTCGCACTCAGGGTCCTGGTTAAAGATGTTGATCGTCGGCGGACTCTTCTGGTGATACAGGGCCAGCACAGTGAACACGCTCTCGATGCCCCCGGCGCCACCCAGCAGGTGCCCCGTCATGGACTTGGTGGAGTTCACGACAATCTTCTTGGCGTGATCGCCCAGCGCCGCCTTGATGGCATTGGATTCGTTGATGTCACCCAGCGGGGTGGACGTGCCGTGCGCATTCAGGTAGTCCACCTGGTCGGCGTTGACACCTGCGTTGCGCAAGGCGTTGAGCATGGCGCGGCGCGGGCCATCCATGTTCGGCGCCGTCATGTGGCCAGCGTCGGCGCTCATGCCGTAGCCGCTCACTTCGGCGTAGATCTTGGCACCGCGGGCCTTGGCGTGTTCGTACTCTTCCAGCACCATCACGCCCGCGCCCTCGCCTAGGACGAAGCCGTCGCGGTCCTTGTCCCAGGGGCGGGAGGCCGTCTTGGGGTCGTCGTTGCGGGTGGACAGTGCACGCATCGCGGCAAAGCCGCCGATGCCCAGCGGCGAGACGGTCGCTTCCGCGCCGCCTGCCACCACCACGTCGGCATCGCCGTATTCAATCTTGCGAGCGGCCTCACCAATGCAGTGCAGGCCGGTCGTGCAGGCAGTGACCACGGCAAGGTTCGGCCCCTTGAAGCCGAAACGCATGGACACGTGACCGGAAATCATGTTGATGATCGAGGCGGGCACGAAGAACGGCGAAATGCGGCGCGGACCGCGGTTCGTCAATTCGGCGTGGGTTTCCTCGATCATCGGCAGGCCGCCGATGCCGGACCCGATGATGCAACCGATCCTGCAGGCATCTTCCTCACCCAGCGCCTCGCCAACGGGCAGACCAGCGTCAGCCACGGCCTGGACGGCAGCGGCGATGCCATAGTGGATGAAGGTGTCCATGGTCCGCGCCTCTTTGGGCGGAATGTAGGAACCCAGGTCAAAGCCCTTGACCTCGCCCGCAATCTTGCACGCGAAGTTGGATGCATCGAACTTGGTGATCAGATCGATGCCGGACTGACCAGCCAGCAGGGTGGCCCAGGCCTGCTCCACCGTGTTGCCCACGGGGGAAATGCAGCCCAGACCGGTCACGACGACACGGCGGCGGCTCATCGGCTATCAGGCCTTCTGGTGGGCGACTGCGTAGTCGATGGCGTTTTGCACCGTGGTGATCTTCTCGGCGTCTTCGTCGGGGATCTCGATACCGAATTCGTCTTCGAGAGCCATCACCAGTTCCACGGTGTCGAGCGAGTCGGCGCCCAGATCGGCCACGAAAGCCTTCTCGTTGGTCACCTGGGACTCTTCCACGCCGAGTTGTTCGGCAATGATTTTCTTCACACGTGCTTCGATATCGCTCATATTTCCCTCTGAGGGTGGTTGATTTGCAAGGCCGCCATTTTAGCCGGGGTGGAAGCAGGACGCCTAAAGGCTTGTCCTGACCACCCCCGGACCCCGAGGCGGGCGTTCGGGGGCCGATGTTAGCGCATGCGCGCCAACAGCAGGAAATCAGGCCATGAACATGCCGCCGTTGACGTGCAGTTCCTGACCGGTGACGTAGGCCGCCTGCGGGCTGGCCAGGTAGGCCACCGCATGGGCGATGTCTGCCGGTTTACCCAGGTGCCCCAGGGGAATCTGGCCCAGCAGGACCTTTTGCTGCTCCTCGGGCAGGCTGGCGGTCATGTCGGTTTCGATGAAGCCCGGCGCCACACAGTTGACGGTGATGTTGCGGCTGCCCAGCTCGCGTGCCAGCGCGCGGGTCATGCCAGCCACGCCTGCCTTGGCAGCGGCGTAGTTGGCCTGACCGGGGTTGCCAGACGCACCCACCACGCTGGTGATGCTGATGATGCGGCCGTAGCGCTGCTTCATCATTGGGCGGATGACGGCGCGACTCATACGGAAGACGGCCTTGAGATTGGTGTCGAGCACCGCGTCCCAGTCTTCGTCCTTCAAGCGCATGGCCAGCATGTCGCGGGTGATGCCGGCGTTGTTGACCAGCACGTGCAGGGCGCCGTGTTCCTTGACGATGGCGTCGATGAGCGCTTCGGCCTCGGCGGCGTTGTTGACGTCGAGTTTGGCGCCTCGGCAGGCCTCGAAATGGGCCAGTGCCTGGGAGATCTTCGCGGCGCCATCCTCAGAAGTGGCGGTGCCGATGACCTTGAGCCCCTTGCGGGCCAGTTCCAGGGCGATCGCCGCGCCGATGCCGCGCGATGCGCCCGTGACCAGAGCGACCTGGCCAGCAAATACGTTTTCAGACATGTTGTTCACTCCTCTCGTTCAGCCCAGCAGCGCCTTGACCTCAGCCAATGTGGCCGGATCGTACAAGGCTGCGCTGGCCAGTTCCGCATCAATACGCTTGACCATGCCCGCCAGCACCTTGCCGGGGCCACACTCCACCACCGTGGTGATGCCACGCGCCTTGAGGGCACGCACGCTCTCCACCCAGCGCACCGGCCCGAAGGCCTGGCGGTACAGCGCGTCGCGGATCGCGTCGGCGTCCGCCTGCACGGCCACGTCGATGTTGTTGAGCACGGGAATCTGCGGCACGGCCAGCGTGGTAGCTGCCAGCTTCTCCTTCAGGCGCTCGGCGGCAGGCTTCATCAGGCTGGAATGGAAGGGTGCGGACACCGGCAACGGCAGCGCGCGCTTGGCGCCATTGGCCTTGAGCACTTCGCAGGCCTTTTCAACGGCAGCCTTGCTGCCTGCAATTACCGTCTGCGCAGGGTCGTTGAAGTTGACCGCCTCGACCACCTCGCCGCTGCCAGCAGCAAAGGTGGCTTGCGCCTCGGCGCAACCAGCCTTGACCTTGTCAGCCTCCATGCCCAGGATGGCGGCCATGGCGCCCGTGCCCACGGGCACGGCGTCTTGCATGGCTTGCGCGCGGAAACGCACCAGCGGCGCGGCCTGTGCCAGCGTCAACACACCAGAAGCCACCAGCGCCGAGTACTCCCCCAGGGAATGCCCTGCAACAGCCGCTGGCAGTGCGCCGCCTTCGGCACGCCAGACGCGCCACGCAGCCACCCCCGCCACCAGCATCACGGGCTGGGTGTTGGTGGTCAGGGCCAAAGCTTCCTTGGGGCCTTCGTGGATCAGCTTGGCCACATCTTCGCCCAGCGCATCGGAAGCTTCACGAAGCGTTTCCGCCACGACAGGGTGATCACCCCAGGCGTCGAGCATGCCGACGGACTGGGAGCCTTGCCCAGGAAATACAAACGCGAATGTGGTCATGGAAAAATCTCCTGTGTGAGGGCGCCATCCGGGTGGCGCCTGGATGAACGTGACCGGGGCGGCGTGTGCGCCCCGCCCCAAGCGTCAGAGGCGCACCAGCACCGCGCCCCAGGTGAAGCCGCCACCCACGCCTTCAAGCATGAGGCTCTGGCCCGGGCGGATCTGCCCATTGCGCACGCCGTGGTCCAACGCCAGCGGAATGGACGCCGCAGAGGTGTTGCCATGCTGGTCCACGGTGACGATGACCTTGTCCATGGGCAGCTTGAGCTTGCGCGCCGTGCTTTGCATGATGCGGATGTTGGCCTGGTGGGGCACCAGCCAGTCGATGTCGGCATCGGTCTTGCCTGCCTTGGCCAGCGCGGCGCGGGCGGCATCTTCCAGCAGGCCTACGGCCAGCTTGAACACGGCCTGACCGTCCATCTTGAGCAACGGGTCGCCCAGCACCTGGCCGCCGCTGACCGTACCCGGTACGCAGAGGATGCCTGTGTGTCGGCCGTCAGCATGAATGTCGCTGGCCAGCACGCCTGGGCCGCTGCCGTCGTGCTCGCAAGCTTCCAGCACCACAGCGCCAGCACCGTCGCCGAACAGTACGCACGTGGTGCGGTCGTTGAAGTCGAGGATGCGCGAGAACACCTCGGCACCCACCACCAGCGCACGCTGCGCAGCGCCAGTCTGGATCATGGCGTCGGCCACCGTGAGTGCGTAGATGAAGCCGCTGCACACGGCTTGCACGTCAAAGGCCGGGCCACCGGCTGCGTCAGCCTGCCCTTGGGCCGCAGCATGTTCCGACAACTTGCGCTGCAGGATGGTGGCCGTGGACGGAAACACCATATCCGGCGTGGACGTGGCAACGATGATGAGGTCGATATCGCCTACTTGGCGGCCTGCGGCCTCCAACGCCTTGAGACAAGCCTGCAGGGCCAGGTCGCTGGAATTGACGCCGTCGTCCACATAGTGACGGGCACGGATGCCGGTGCGTTCAACGATCCATTCGTCGCTGGTCTCGATGCCTCTCTCGGCGAGCAGAGCGACCATGTCGGCATTGGTCAGGCGACGCGGCGGCAGATGGCTGCCCGTGCCGGTGATGCGGGAGTAACGTCTCATGTGATCTGGCAGGAGGAAGGACGCCTTCAGGCTTCCTGAACGGACACGGCAGGCTCGGCAGCAGCACCACCCATAAGCGGTGCAGCCTGCGCGATTCGAGCCTTGACGTTGTCCAGCAACTGGTTGTGGGCTGCATCATACGCCCGCGCCAGCGCCATCTGGAAAGCAAAGGCGTCGGCGGAGCCGTGGCTCTTGAATACCAAACCGCGCAAACCCAGCAGGGCTGCACCGTTGTAACGGCGATGATCAACCCGCCGCTTGAAAGAGGACAGCACCGGATACGCTGCGATGGCGGCAAGCTTGGTGAAGATGCTGCGCGAGAACTCTTCGCGGATGAAGCCGCCAATCATGCTGGCGAGGCCTTCGCTGGCCTTGAGCGCCACGTTGCCGACAAAACCGTCGCAGACGACGATGTCGGTCGTGCCCTTGAAGATGTCGTTGCCCTCGACGTTGCCGTGGAAATTGAGATCTCCGGCAGCGGCGGCCTGGCGCAGCAACTGGCCCGCCTGCTTGATGACGTCGTTGCCCTTGATGACCTCTTCACCGATGTTGAGCAGGCCGACCGATGGCGACTCCTTGCCCGTGGCCGCCACCAGCGCGGACCCCATGACGGCAAACTGCAGCAAATGCTCGGCGGTGCAATCGACGTTGGCGCCCAGGTCCAGCACCGTTGTGGCGCCACCCAGCGCGTTGGGCATTTGCGATGCGATGGCCGGGCGGTCAATGCCTTCCAGCGTTTTGAGCACATAGCGCGCAATGGCCATGAGGGCACCCGTGTTACCCGCAGACACTGCCGCCTGGGCTGCCCCATCCTTGACCTGGGCGATGGCCACGCGCATGGACGAATCCTTCTTGCGGCGCATGGCCACTTCCACGGGGTCATCCATGGAAACTACTTCGCTGGCCGGGACGACCGAACAGCGGCTCGCGTCCATGCCGGACGACAGGTTCTTTAGGGCATCTGGGCGCCCTACAAGGAGCAAGCGGACATCAGGGTGACTGGACAAGAAGGCCGCACAGGCAGGCAAGGTCACGGCGGGGCCGTGGTCCCCCCCCATGCAATCGACAGCGATGGTGATCATGCAAACACCTTATCAGGTATGCGATGGAACTCGCCACATCTGCTGGCTGGGCTGCGCGGCAGAGTATTCCAAGCCAACGCTTGGGCGGCCCCCTGCGCGCAAGCCGCTGGAGCGGCAGCACAGACGAAAAAAGCCCGCATGGACCATGCGGGCTTGGCTTCGGACCCGGTGAGTCAAGACGAAGCGCCAGGGCGCGAATCAGGCCTCGGACTTGTTCTTGAGGACCTGACGGCCACGGTAGAAACCGTTGGGGCTGATGTGGTGACGCAGGTGCGTTTCACCAGTGTTGGGTTCCACGGCGATGCCAGGAACGTTCAGCGCGTTGTGCGAACGGTGCATACCACGCTTGGAAGGGGACTTTTTGTTTTGCTGGACGGCCATTTTCGGCTCCTATCAATGTGTCAAAAATCTGTGCTGAGGGCGGGCTACGCCAGCCCCCTGATTGCGACTCGATCCGACATGAATGAACTCAGACGAACCCGCAAGGCCAGCGCGAAACATCGCATTATAGCCGGACTGAGAGTTTTGTATCAAGCGTCGTTTTTTCCACCACCGTCACCGCCCTTGCGCAAGGCTGCCAGCGCCGCGAAGGGATGGGGTTTTTCTGGCGCCTTGTCCTCAGGCAACTCGCCCGCGCTCATTCGGACCGGCTCGGGGCAGACATCGTGCATGGGAATCAGCGGCAAGGCCAGCAGCAGTTCATCTTCGATCAACGTGTGCAGATCAAAGCGCGGCTCCATGACCAGCACATCCTCTTCGCTGGCTTCGTCCTCCGCGTCGGCCGTGGCCTCGTCGCTAACGAAACGGAACCAGCGGTCCACCTCCACTGGCTGAGCGAAAGCACCCAGGCAGCGCTGACAGACCTGGGGAACCTCGGCCTTGGCCTCTACATGCAGCCACAATTGCCGCGCGGGTGCCAGCTTGCCCTTGAGCTCTGCGGCAACAGCGTCAGAAACCTGCTGGCGCCACTCGGCACGGGCAGCCCAGACGGCTGGCCCCAGCGCCTTGGCGACGTCAGGAAAATCGGAAGAAAGGCGCTCGAAGGCGAGCAGAGACGTTTCTCCGCTCAAAGGATGGCCCTCGGTGGCCAGCTGGCGCAGGTCCACGGCGGTGGGCAGGGAGGTGGATTTCATCACTCGGGTATGGATAATGCTTGTGGATTCTAAAGGCCAGAACTGAAGCGATGAACGAGCCACGTTGCGCCCAACGCATGCTGCGCGCCACCCTGGGCGAATGGAAAGCCATGGGCGAGCAGGACCTGTGGCTTTTTGCCTACGGCTCGCTGATCTGGAAGGCGGACTTCCCGGTGGAGGAACGCCGCCTGGCCACCGTGCACGGCCACCACCGTGCGCTCAAGATGTGGAGCAAGGTGAACCGGGGCACGCCGGAGCGCCCGGGCTTGGTCTTTGCATTGCTGTCGGGCGGCAGCTGCCAGGGCCTGGTGCTGCGGGTGCCTGCGCGCGAAGTGCCCCACGTGCTGCCCACGCTGTGGGAGCGCGAGATGCCCAACCCGGTCTACGACCCCAAGTGGCTGCGCTGTCGCACCGACAGCGGATGCGTCACCGGCTTGGCATTCACCTTGTCGCGGCGCAGCCCGAATTTCACGGGCGACCTGAGCCTGGACGAGTACCGCGCGATTTTTGACGAAGCCTGTGGCAAATACGGCAGCACACTGGACTACGCACTGCAGACCCACCTGCAACTGCAGGCGCTGGGCATCAAGGACACGACATTGGCGCGGCTGATGCGTCTGGCCTGCCCGCAAGCCGCTGAACATGGCGTGCCATACTTCCAAAAATATGAACATCGCCGATCTGCGCAAGAGTTACGAAAAGGCTGAACTGAGCGAGGACGCGTCGCACGCCGACCCGATGCGCCAGTTCGACCAATGGTTCAACGAAGCCCTGAAGAGCGAGTTGCCCGAACCCAACGCCATGACCGTGGCCACCGTGGGCAGCGACCTTCGGCCCAGCACGCGCGTTGTGCTGATCAAGGGTTACGACGAACGCGGCATCGTGTGGTACACGAATTACGACAGCCGCAAGGGCCAGGAGCTGGCAGGCAATCCCTGGGCGGCGCTGCAGTTCCACTGGGTGGAGTTGGAACGGGTGGTGCGCATAGAAGGCCTCATGGAAAAGGTGAGCGCCGAGGAAAGCGATGCCTACTTCAAGAGCCGGCCGCTGGACAGCCGCATAGGCGCTTGGGCCAGCCCCCAGAGCCAGGTGATTGCCGGGCGCGGGGTGCTGGTGGCGAACGCAGCCAAGTACGGTGCGCAGTTCATGCTGAACCCGCCGCGACCACCGCACTGGGGCGGCTTTCGCCTGGTGCCCGACCGATGGGAGTTCTGGCAGGGCCGCAAAAGCCGCCTGCATGACCGGCTGCGCTACCGGCTGGAAGGCAACGAGTGGCTACGGGAGCGGCTGGCGCCCTGAGCGCCGCCTGAGCCCTTATCAGGTAGCCGGCAGGCGTTCGATGGCCTGCCCGGCAACCGCAAACAGCGCCTGAGCCGGTACACGCCCGGGTGCCACCTCAGCCAGCGGGACCAGCACGAAGGCGCGCTCCCACATGCGGGGATGCGGCACCGTCAGATTCGGGGAGTCGATGTGCCCCTCACCATAGAGCAATACATCCAGATCCAGCGTACGGGGAGCGTTGACATAGGGCCGCTCGCGGCCTGCGGCGAGTTCCAACGCCTGCAATTCAGCCAGCAGAGCGGGCGCGCTCAAACCGGTTTCCACCTCGGTCACGGCATTGATGAAGTCCGGCCCTTGCGCCTCCCAGGGCGCGGTGCGGTACAGGCTGGAAGCCCGCGTCACGCGGGTATTCGGCAAACGGTCCAGCGCCTGCAGTGCTGAAATCACCGCTGCCCGCGCATCGCCCAGATTGGCACCCAGGGCGACGTAGGCAATGACGCTCATTCTGCGGCGGTGCCCGGTTCGGCCGGGCCAGCGCCACCGCCCGCAGGCTTGCGGCGGCGACGACGGCGCTTCTTGGCGGGAGCGGCACCCTCGTCCACACCTTCCAACGCCTCGTCGGGTGGAAGCGTTGCGTCTGCAGCCAAGTCCTCCTGAGGCTCTGCAGGGGCGCGGAACACCTTGCCACCAACGGAACGCCCGCCCTTGCCTTCGCCCTTGCCAGAGGTGCGCGGTTTGGCACGCTGCTGGGCCAGGCGGATTTCATCGACCATGTCGCGCCGCACCGGCTCGCTGGCCGTGCTGAAGGTTTCCCACCAGTGGGCCAGTTCTTCGTCCAGTTCACCCACCAGGGCGCGCAGGCGCAAGAAGTCAAAACCAGCGCGGAAGCGTGGCTGCTCAACGAGAGAGAACGGCGACGAGCCCGTGCGCTTGTCGAAGCGCGGCTGCATGGTCCAGATCTCGCGCATGTCGGCACCCAGCTTGCCTCGGCCGGAAACGTCGCCGATGCGCGACTCGAACACCTCGTCCACCGCCTCGTGCAGGGCGGGGAAAGGCGGCACACCCGCCTTCTGGCGACGCTGCCAGCCCTCGCGCACGTCGCTCCAGAGCACGCAGGCCAGCAGGAAACTGGGCGCCACGGGCTTGCCCTCGCCCACGCGGCGGTCGGTGTCCAGCAGAGCGGATCGCACAAACGGGTCTTGCGCACGCTGCACCACCAAGTCCAGCAGAGGGTAGATACCTTGCGCCAACCCGGCGGACTGCAACTGCTCGATGCTGGCCAGCGCGTGGCCGGTCTGCAGGAGCTTGAGCATCTCGTCGAACAGGCGGCTCTGCGGGATGTCAGCCAGCAGGCCCAGCGATGCGGCGATGGGCGCGCGCGTTTTTTCTTCCAGCTTGAAACCCACGCCATTGAGCTTGGCCGCGAAACGCACGGCGCGGATGATGCGCACCGGGTCTTCGCGGTAACGGGCAGCCGGGTCGCCGATCATGCGCAGCAGGCGTTTCTTGGCGTCGCGGATGCCGTGGTGGAAGTCGACCACGGTTTCGGTTTCCGGGTCGTAGTACATGGCGTTGATGGTGAAATCGCGGCGGGCCGCATCGTGCTCCATCGGCCCCCAGACGTTGTCACGCAGCACGCGGCCGCTGGCGTCCACGGCGTGCTTCATGCCCGCCAGTTCGCTCTTGGAGGTGCGCTCGTTGCCGCTGACCTGCTCGGCGTCGGCACTGTCCAGGTAGGCACGGAAGGTGGAAACCTCAATCACTTCGTGTTCGCGCCCGCGCCCGAAGACGACGTGCACGATGCGGAAACGCCGCCCGATGATGAAGGCGCGGCGGAACAGGTTTTTCACCTGCTCGGGCGTGGCATTGGTGGCCACGTCAAAGTCCTTGGGCCGCAGGCCGAGCAGCAGGTCACGCACGGCACCGCCGACGATGTAGGCCTCGAAACCCGCGCGCTTGAGGGTGTGCACCACGTCCAGCGCGCGGCCGTCCACCAGGGAGGGGTCGATGCCGTGCACCGTGGCAGGCACGTCTTCGCGCTTGCCGAAGTTGGGGCCTTTGGCCTTCGGCGCCTTGCCCAGCAGTTT
>CBKZAG010000019.1:0-27642 GCA_966692625.1 uncultured Comamonadaceae bacterium | reverse complement strand
GTGCTGCGCATCCCCGCCCCTGTGGGAAGCGAGCCCAAGGCACCGCTCGTATTCCTGCACGAAGGGCTGGGCTCCGTCTCGCTGTGGGGCACGCGCCACCGCTATTGGCCCCAGGAACTGTGCGCACGCACTGGCCGCGCGGGCCTGATCTACTCGCGCCGGGGGTACGGCCAGTCCGACGCCATACCCAATGTCCGGGGTGCTGCAGGGCGCAGCGGCTTCTGGCGCACCGGCCGCCATGCGGCAGACTACATGCACGTCGAAGCCTTTGAAGTGCTGCCGCGCCTGCTGGCCAGCTGTGGCGTGGAGCGGCCGGTGCTCGCCGGCCACTCCGACGGTGCCACCATCGCCCTGCTGCACGCCAGCCGCCACCCGGTCACGGCCTGCATCGCCATGGCCCCGCACGTCTTCGTGGAAGACGTGGCCCTGCGCTCCATCGCACAGGCACGCGATGCCTACTTGCAGCACGGCCTGCGCGACCGCCTGTCACGCCACCACCAGGACGTGGACTGCGCCTTCTGGCAGTGGAACGACGTCTGGCTGTCGGACGCCTTCCGAGCCTTCGACATGCGAGCAGACTGCCGCCGCATCCAGGCACCGTTGATGCTGGTCCAAGGCAAAGACGATGAATACGGCACACTGGCCCAGCTGGATGAGATCGAAGCTGTGGCGCCTCAGGCCAAGCGGCTGGAGCTGGACGCCTGCGGCCACAGCCCTCACCGTGACCAGCCCGAAGCGTTGACCAACGGCCTGGAGGCCTTCCTGCGCGATCTGCCCTGACTCAGATCAGTCAGGCCTTGGCCACCAGCGCGGCAACCTGCTGCGGTGAGAGCCAGCGCCACTCACCAGGCTTGAGGTCATCGGGTAGCTCCACCGGCCCGATCTGGCTGCGGTGCAGCACCTCCACCCGGTTGCTCACGGCGGCCACCATGCGCTTGACCTGGTGGTATTTCCCTTCGGTCAGCGTCAGTTGCAGCAGATGGCTGTCGAGGGCGCGGGCAGACGTGGCGCGAACCGGCTTGGGATCATCGTCCAGCACCACACCGTCCAGCAACCGCTGGATCTGCGCATCCGAAACAGGGTGCTTGCAAGTCGCCAGGTAGACCTTGGGCACGTGGTGCCTGGGCGACGACAGGCGGTGAATGAACTTGCCATCGTCCGACAACAGGAGAAGGCCCGTGGTGTCCTGATCCAACCTGCCAACCGCCTGCACACCGCTGGCCGCCCCAGAAGGCCTGGCGCGCAACGGGGCGGGCAGCAGGGTGTAGATGCTTGGCCAGGCGCTGGGCTTTTGCGAACACTCGTAAGCGGCAGGCTTGTTCAGCATCAGGTAGGCGTGCTGCTGGTATTCCCAGCGCTGCCCCTGCACGTGGAACACCAGCCCTTCGGGTTGGAAAAGCGCAGATGGCTCCAGACACGGTTGCGCGGGCTCACCGACGCTCACCAGGCCCTGCTGGATCAACCCGCAGCACACCCGGCGGGTGCCAAAGCCTTGAGAGTAAAGGATGTCTTGCAGCGGCGTCATGGTTCAGACGAGAGCGGCCTTCTTCCAGGCAGCCTGTGCAGCGGCAGAGTCGCCCCGCTCCTCGGCCAGACGTGCCAAGCTGCACCAGGTCCGCCGGGCCAGCTCTGCATCCCTCAGGCCATGGCTGGCCTGCGTGAGCAAAACCGACGCCTTGCCCCACAGTTCCCGCTGCATGAATGCCTGCCCAGCCAAATACTGCAATCCGAGATCAGCCGGGTGTTCCCGCTGGGCACGCTCGATGCGTGCCAACCAGGAAGCCTCCAGCCGGGGAAGGGCCGACTCCAGCCGCAACACAAGCCGCCGGCGGGCATCGTCAGACAGGCGGCCATAAGCGTCCCACGCGCGTTGCAGTGCGTCGTCCAGCATTCGTCGAACGTCTGCTCCAGCATCACTGCGGGCTTCGTCATCCAGGGCGTCCCAGCGGTCCAGCACGGCCAGCGCCAGCTCAGGTGTTGCCTGTTCGCTGCTGTCCAGCGCCCGCCAGACCCTCAACAGCTGGGCGCTGTCGTGGCTGTCGCGCAGCGCGTCAAGCACCAAACCACGCCGCAGGCTCTGGGCAACCTCGGACGAAAAAGCCCGGTGCTTCGCCAGCAGGCGGACCATGTCCAGCGCGCCATGTGTGTCCTGCGCCAACCGTGCCAGTTTGAGTTTCAGGCGCAGCGCCTGTATACGCCGCGACGCGCCCTGCGGCAGCTCGCTCAGCCAGCGTGCTGCCTGCGACGCCTCACGGGCATCCACCGCCCAGCCGGCAGCCCGCAGCAGCGCACCTTCCCACGCCGCACCCGACGCACGAGCCGCTTCGCCTTCGACGGCACCCTGCAGATGGACATCGCGTTTGGACAGGTTGCCCACCGAATGGGCACTTTCCGCAGCCAGCAAACGGGCCAGCACCGTCACCTGCGCGTGATGCACGAAGGTATCGGCATCCTGGTGCTGCAGCAGGTCGATAGCTCGCTCTGCCGCCGATTGCGCCCGAACGAAGCGCCCAGACAACTGATACGCCAAGGCGTCAAGGACGTTGGCGTAGATCGCCCGTTCCGTCTGGTGTGCCCGCCAGCGGTGGGCCTGCTCCGGGAGCCTGCGCAACACAGACAAGCCGCGCACGGCGCCATACAGGAGTGCAAAACCGAACACCAGCGCAAAAAGCACCAGGTTGAACGACACATCCACCCGGTAGGGGTGCCAGAACAAAGTCACCGATGCCTGGTTGTCGCCCATCAACATGGCCAGGGCCACGGCCACGGCCGCCAGGAACAGGAACCAGAAAACGCTCCTCATGCGACCCTCTCAGCGGCCGCTGGCAGCGGCGGCCAGCGCGGTCAGGGTTTCATCGGGGCGAGGCAAGGCTTCCTGACGCATGTCCTCGTGCAATTGCTTGAGCGCCGCCAGCGCCATTCCTGTGTTGGCAGCTTGCGTGTCGAAATAACGGTTCAGCAAAGCCTGGGCGGTACGCACATCGGCACGTGCCGTGTCAAGTTGGCGCCCCAACAACCCGAGCCGGGCGTTGAGCAGCGTCAGTTTGATGTTCTCTCGCAAGAAAAACGCCTGCTCAGGGGCCAGCAGCGCTGCTTCGGGCCGGTCGATCCGGCTCACGCGGACCAGGTCTGCCGCGCCAGCACGCATGGACGCCCACCAGCGTGTGGAATTTGACGCCCACCAGTTGCCCAGACGCTGCCAGGCATGCCCCAGCCCGGACCCAGGCGCACCGCCTGCTGGCACCTCTTGCCCGTCCTGGGCTTGGCGTGCGGTTTCTTCAAGATCGTCCGACGCAGGAGGGACCGCAGATTTTTCCTTGGAAATACCGGCCGAGGTGTCAGTAACCTTGCCATCAGCCTCTTTGCTCTCACCAGCCGCGGCCTGCCGGGCAACTGGTGCGCCCCCCACAGCGTTGAGCAAGGGCCACTCGTCGACGTTTCGCACCAGCTCATCAATGCGCGCGGCCAACGCAGGCACATCCACCAGCGTGGCTGCGCGGATGCGCTCCACATCCCTGGCAATGGCGCGCTGAACCGGATTCAAGCGCGGTTGCGCTGCCCGCTGGATGCGTTGATCTGCCGCCTGCAAGGCCGAAACGAGCGGCTGCACGCTGCCCGTCAACTGACTCTGCTGCATGGCAAGCCGCACGGCAGACTCCAGATCCTGCACCAGACTGTCGTCGCGAGAACGCGACACGCTGAGCATCAGCTCCTCCAACTGGCTGCGTTGCAGGCTGACTTCAGACAAGCGCAACTCGGCCACGCCTAGACGCGCCTGCAGATCCTGCGTGACCGATTCGGCCTGTGTGACCAAGGCACGCGCCGCTGTCACCTCGGCCATGGTGTCGGTGCTGCGCCGGGCCAGCTCCTCCTGGGCGCGCTCCAGCCGTTGCCACAGCATGGCCACCCCGCCCAGCGCCACCGCTGCCAGTACGAACGCAAGCCCACCCCACCACCCTGCGGCTCCTGGCTTGGCCACAGGCGCGGCTGGCGCCGCCGCTGTATCGGGGGATGGAACGCTATCGGTCATGGAGGAAGAAGGTTCATTGGCCATGGTTTACGACACGGATTCTAGGGCGTGCAACACCTCTGCGACAGCAGGCCGGGTGGTCCGCACGTCGCCAAAACCCAGATCGCTCGCAGTGTCGGCAATGCGCTGATGGGTCGCCAGGGCGCGTGCGCCACGCCAATCGATGCCCGGGCACAGCGTCGCGAGATGGTTGACAGCCTCGGTACTGCTGAAAAGCCAGATCGCTTGCGGCCCGGACCACTCCACCGCTTGCGCGCGCTCTTTGACGCCCCAGACTGGCGCCCGGCGCGCATATGCCACACACCAATCGATCTCTCCCCCAGCGGCGCGGCACTGGCTGGCCAACCACTCCCGCCCATTGCCCTTGGGGCTGTCCATGGTGGCGCCACGCACCACCAGCAGACGGTGCCCCGGCCGCACCTGGGGAGCCACCACTGCCCACAGGGCCTCTGAGTCAAACTGGGCTGCGTCAGGCGCTGGCTGGTCAACGCGGTCTGCAGGCACACCTTGGCGCAACAGCGCCGCCGCGGTACCCGGCCCAGGCGCCCACACCCTTGTAGCTGGGCAGCCGGGCCAAGAAAAACCTGCACAGAAACGCTCTACGGCCTGGGCGCTCACGAACATCGCAGCGTCGTACGAACACAGCGCTTGCCGGGCCTGACGCAAGCTGGCCGGGTCCGGCGCGTCGCCAATGTCGATCAGAGGCAGCGGGCGCGCATCCCACCCGGCGTCTTTCAGACGTTTCACCCAGGCTTGCGCCTCACGCGCAGGCCGGGTGACGACCACGACGGTCATGTCGTCTCGCCGGAGCTGCGTGCCCCGGCTTGGCGCAGCAGCAACGCCACCCTCTGGCCCAGGGCGTCGGCATCGCCAAGGGAGGCCACAGCCGCCTCTGCGTGCACGCGCACCAGCCCACCCCGTCCGTCCGGGTCCCCCCACGCCGCGTCCAGCCTGAGGGAGGCACCCGCTTGCACAGGGCTGTCAAGCCAGGTCGTGAATGCCGCCAAAGGCATGGAGCAGCTGCCGCCCATGGCGCGGGACACCGCACGCTCGGCGGTCACGGCCCACCAAGTCGGACGGTGGGCCAACGGCGCCAGCGCAGCCATCACCTCCGGGCGGTCGCTGCGGACCTCGATGCCCAGCGCCCCCTGCCCCGCCGCAGGCAGCATCTGCCCGGGCTCGAAAATGGCGCGGATACGCTGCTCCAACCCCAAACGCTTCAGCCCCGCCGCCGCCAGAACAATGGCTTGGTATTGGCCCTCGTCGAGCTTGCGCAGACGGGTGTCCAGGTTGCCCCGCAAAGGCTCGATGCGCACATCGTCCCGCCCCATGGCCGCCAATGCATCGCGCAAGAGCACGACGCGCCTGAGACTGGACGTGCCGACCACAGCGCCGCGTGGCAGATCGGCCAAGCTGGCGCAGTGCGCCGACACCCAGGCGTCGCGCGGGTCTTCCCGCTCCATGACGCAGGCCAGCTCGAAACCGGAGGGCAGCTCCATGGGCACATCCTTGAGCGAATGCACCGCCAGATCGGCACGACCCTCTTCCAGAGCGATTTCCAGCTCCTTGACGAACAGCCCTTTTCCACCAACCTTGCTCAGGGCGCGGTCCAGTATCTGGTCGCCCTTGGTGGTCATGCCGAGCAGCGTGACGCGGTGGCCCAGCCCTTCCAGCAAAGCCTTCACGTGCTCGGCCTGCCACAGCGCCAAGCGGCTTTCGCGCGTGGCGATGGTGAGGGACAGCGGAGACGAAGACACGGCAGCGGAAGACACGGCAAATACCCCAGGGACAAACCATTGATCCTAGCATGCGCCCTTCACCGCGTCTGCGCAGACGATAATCGGGCCATGTTCAGTCTCCAGCAAGCTGTGAATACCTCGCCTGCACTGGCGCAGGTGGCCGAGCGTGTGCGCCTGTCGCAACGCATGCTGGAGGTGGTGCGCCCCCACCTCCCGCCCGCGCTGCGCCAGCAAGTGCAGGCCGGCCCCGTGGAAGAACACAGCTGGTGTCTGCTGGTGAGCAACCCCGCCGTAGGGACCAAGCTCAAACAGCTGACACCGGCACTGCTCGCTGCCCTGCGCAACGATGGCCAGGCCATCACTCAGCTGCGCATCAAGGTCCGGCTGCGCTGAAGCAGCTCCCAGAAACAGAAAAGCCCGGGCTTACCGGGCTTTGAATGGTGCCGCTTGTCGGATTCGAACTGACGACCTACCGCTTACAAGGCGGTTGCTCTACCAACTGAGCTAAAGCGGCGCGAACCGGATTCTACTTGACTCGCTTGAGGGCTGGCCGTCCGCCACCCGTTCCCGGACCTTGAGGCGGCTCCGGCACATCACCGCCATCGTCCGTTGTGCTTGTCACCACCTGCAAGCCCTTGCCCGGCTGTGGTGCCGGAGCTTGTGCAGCAGACGCATCGACGGATGGCGCCGGAGCGGGGAAGGCCATGCCCTGCCCGTTTTCACGGGCATAGATGGCCACCACGTGGTCCACAGGCACGATCACCTCGCGGGCGACGCCCCCGAAACGGGCCCTGAACTCGATGAAATCGTTGCCCAGCCGCAGGTTGCTCGTGGCGTCGAAACTGGTGTTGAGCACGATCTCGTTGTTCTTCACGAACTCGCGCGGCACCTGCACACTGGCATCAACAGCCACGGCCAGGTAGGGCGTGAATCCGTTGTCGCTGCACCACTCGTGCAACGCACGGATGAGGTACGGCCGGGTAGAAGGAATATCGTCGTGGCTCATGGCGAGACGTGCACTTACTTGCGCATCACTTTCTCGGACGGCGTCAGCGCCTCGATGTAAGCCGGGCGAGAGAAGATGCGCTCGGCGTACTTCAGCAGCGGTGCAGCATTCTTGCTCAACTCGATACCGTAGTGGTCGAGACGCCACAGCAGCGGTGCGATCGCCACGTCAAGCATGGAGAAGTTGTCACCCAGCATGTACTTGTTCTTCAGGAACACCGGAGCCAGCTGCGTCAGGCGGTCGCGGATGTGACTCTTGGCCTTCTCGATCGCCTTGTCATTGCCCTTGGTGGTGCGGGACTCCAGCACCGACACATGCGTGAACAGCTCTTTCTCAAAGTTGAGCAGGAACAGACGCACACGGGCGCGGTCCACCGGGTCACCAGGCATGAGCTGGGGGTGCGGGAAGCGCTCGTCGATGTATTCGTTGATGATGTTCGACTCGTACAGGATCAGATCGCGCTCGACCAGGATGGGCACCTGGCCATAGGGGTTCATGACCGCGATGTCCTCAGGCTTGTTGTACAGATCCACGTCGCGGATCTCGAAGTCCATGCCCTTCTCGAACAGCACGAAACGGCAGCGGTGGGAATAGGGACAGGTGGTACCCGAATACAGAACCATCATGGCGGTCTCTCCTCAATCACAAAACAAAAAAACAGTGGATTGCCGTTTTCGCCCCGCGGGGCACGGCAAAACCACTGTGTCGATCTGGCCACCAGGGCCAGATGGGGCTTACTTGACGTCTTTCCAGTAGGCCGCGTTCAGGCGCCAGGCCACGAGCACGAACACACCCAGGAAGATCAGAACCCAGACACCCAAGCGGATGCGTGCATTCTGACCGGGCTCGGCGGCCCACTCCAGAAATGCCACCAGGTCAGCCACGGTGCGGTCGTATTCGGCCTGGGTCATGGCGCCTTCCTTGACCTGCTCCCAGCCGCGCAGCACCTCGACCTCATGGCCCTGGCTTTCGACCTTCTCGAACACCGGACGGCGCTCACCCTGCAACTGCCACAGCGGGTGCGGCATGGCCACGCTCGGGAAGGCCATGTTGTTCCAGCCGGTGGCTTTGGTGTCGTCGCGGTAGTAGGTGCGCAGCAGCGTGTAGAGGTAGTCCGGGCCGCTGCCTGCGCCGCTGGCGCGGGAGCGTGCCACCAGGGTCAGGTCGGGCGGCACCGCGCCAAACCATTCCTTGGCCTGTTGCGGATTGATCGCGGCCTTCATGGTGTCACCCACCTTGTCGGTGGTGAACATCAGGTTTTCCTTGATCTGTTTTTCGGTCAGGCCGATCTCGGTCAGGCGGTTGTAGCGCACGAACGAAGCCGAGTGGCAGTTCAGGCAATGGTTGACGAAGATCTTGGCACCGTTTTGCAACGCAGCCATGTCGTTGGTCAGCTTCGGCGCCTTGTCGAGCGGAAAGTTGCCACCGGCGGCCATGGCGTTCGACACCAGACCCAGGGCCACCAGGCAACCAGCAATCCATTTTTTCATGTTGTTTCTCCTGTTGGCTGGCTCATCAGTGGGGGGTGAAGGTCACACGAGTCGGCTCGGGCTTGCACTGGCCCAGACGGCTCCACCACGGCATCAGCAGGAAGAAACCGAAGTAGAAGAGCGTTCCCAGCTGGGACACCCGCTCGCCCACCGGCGACGGAGGTAGCACCCCCAGGTAGCCCAGGATCAGGAAGTTGATCACGAAAACGGTGTACAGATAGATGTGCCAACTCGGACGGTAACGGATGGACTTGACCGGGCAGTTGTCGAGCCAGGGCAGGAAGAACAGAATGACGACAGCGCCACCCATGGTGAGCACACCCCAGAACTTGGCGTCGATGGACAGCATGAGGGCTGCGACGACCACGGCCGCCACCACGATGCCCCCTTTGACAGCAGCACCGGCCTTGGCCTTGGCAACCCCAAGCAGGGCACCCAGCACCACGCATGCGATCAGCACATACATCATCTCGGTGGTGATGGCACGCAGCATGGAGTAGAACGGCGTGAAGTACCAGACCGGCGCGATGTGCGGCGGCGTCTTCAGGGGATCGGCCGGGATGAAGTTGTTGAACTCCAGGAAGTAGCCGCCGAACTCGGGGGCGAAGAACACGATGGCGGAGAACACTGTCAGGAACAGCGTCACGCCAAAGATGTCGTGCACCGTGTAGTACGGGTGGAAAGGCACGCCGTCGAGCGGGTGGCCGTTGACGTCCTTGGGAGCGTTCGGGCCTTTGATTTCCACGCCGTCGGGGTTGTTGGAACCCACGTCGTGCAGCGCCAGCAAGTGCGCCACCACCAGGCCCAGCAGGACCAGCGGCACGGCGATCACGTGGAAGCTGAAGAAGCGGTTCAGGGTGGCGTCGCCCACGACGAAGTCGCCACGGATCAGGATGGCCAGATCGGGACCGATGAAGGGAATGGCGGAGAACAGGTTCACGATCACCTGCGCACCCCAGTAGGACATCTGCCCCCAGGGCAGCAGGTAGCCCATGAAGGCTTCGGCCATCAGCACCAGAAAGATGGCGCAGCCGAACACCCAGACCAGTTCACGCGGCTTGCGGTAGGAACCGTAGATGAGGCCACGGAACATGTGCAGGTAAACCACCACAAAGAAGGCCGACGCGCCCGTGGAGTGCATGTAGCGGATCAGCCAGCCCCAGGGCACGTCCCGCATGATGTATTCGACGCTGGCGAAGGCCACCGGCACACCTGCGCTGTTGAGCGAGGCGTCGGGCTTGTAGTGCATCACCAGGAAAATGCCGGTAACGATCTGGATCACCAGCACCAGCAGGGCCAGCGAGCCGAAGATGTACCAGAAGTTGAAGTTCTTCGGGGCGTAGTACTCCGACATGTGGACGCGGTATGCGTCAAATGCCGTCGGGAAACGGTTCTCAAACCAGTTGGTCAGCTTGGCGCCAGCCGTGGCGTTCGGCGGGAGTTCTTTGAATTCTGCAGCCATGTTGTTTCTCGGCAGTTTCTGGTCAGGCCTTGGGTTCTTCACCAATCAGCACCACCGTGTCAGACACGTAGTAGTGCGGTGGAACTTCAAGGTTGTCGGGCGCGGGCTTGTTCTTGAAGACGCGGCCAGCCAGGTCGAAGGTGGAACCGTGACAGGGGCACAGGAAACCACCCATCCAGTTGTCGGGCAGCGAAGGCTGCGGGCCGGGCTGGAACTTGTCGGAGGGCGAGCAACCCAGGTGCGAGCAGATGCCAATGCCGATGAAGTATTCGGGCTTGATCGAGCGGTGGCGGTTCTTGGCGTAGGCCGGCGTGGGGTAGGCCTTGCGGTCGGAATTGGGGTCGGCCAGCTCAGCCTCGGTCTGATCCAAAGTGGCAAGCTGCTCCGGAGTGCGTCGCATGATCCACACAGGCTTGCCGCGCCATTCGACCACCATTTTTTCACCCGGTTGCAGAGCAGAGACATCTACTTCCACCGCCGCACCTGCCGCCTTGGCACGCTCGGACGGCTGGAAGGAGCTGACGAAAGGTACGGCTACGGCGGCTGCTCCCACGCCGCCCATGGCGCACGAGGTGATCAGCCAGGTTCGGCGGCCGTTGTCTACGGTTGCTTCGCTCATGGGGGATCTTTCAATGACTTGGCTAGACGATTGGTCTCCCTGCAGGAGCACGGAGTGCCACCGAGGGTCATCCCGAATTGTAGCGGAGCGTAACAACCGATTTTGGACAGGCGTCACCAACGCAGCGCTGCGTCAACCGCGGCCATGAGGCTGGAGGGGTCGGCGCGCCCCGTGCCCGCCAGATCGAATGCGGTGCCATGATCAGGACTGGTGCGCAGGAACGGCAACCCCAGCGTGGTGTTGACGCCGTGCTCCAGCCCCATGTATTTGACCGGTATCAGCCCCTGGTCGTGGTACATGGCGAGCACCACATCGAATTCACCACGCCGCGCGCGCATGAACACTGTGTCAGGCGCGTAAGGCCCGCTGACGTCCATGCCCTCGGCCCGCGCGGCGGCAATGGCGGGCGCGATGACCTCGATTTCCTCCCGGCCGAACATGCCACCTTCGCCAGCGTGCGGGTTGAGACCCGCCACCGCGATGCGGGGGACCATGCCCTGCCTATTGAAGTGCGCATGCGTGATGCGCAGGGTCTGCAAGACGTTGGCATACGTGACCGCTGCCAGTGCGTCTCGCAAAGAGACGTGGATGCTCACCAGAACGGTGCGCAGTTCGTCGTTGGAGAGCATCATGCGCACCGGCAGATCCTGCACGCCGCAGCCCAGGTGCCCGGCAGCCAAGGCCTGGAGGTACTCGGTGTGACCAGGGTGCGCTATGCCAGCGGCTGCCAGCGCCTCTTTGTGGATGGGCGCGGTCACCACGGCCTGCACCCCGCCCTGCAGGGCGGTCTGCGCAGCTCGGGCGATGGCATCCGCCGCTGCGCGCCCTGCCTGCTCCGAGACCTGCCCCCAGGGCAGTGGCACTGGCAGCGAGACCACCGGCCAGACCGGGACGCAGCGAGGCGGCAATCCTGCCACATCCGCGGGGCCATCGACCACCGCCACAGGCAGCAGGCCGCCTGTCACTTCGGCTGCCCGGCGCAGGGTGCCCAGATCCCCAAGAACGACACACTTGCGCGACCATTCCGGCTTGCGCCGGAACGCTTCGGCAATGATCTCGGGGCCTATGCCGGCGGGGTCCCCCATGGTGATGGCCACGGGGAGGAGCGCTGTGGAGCCGGTGTTCATGCTGGGTTATCGATATCGACAAATTCGTGCCAGAGACCCAACCGCGCCGCCACCTGGGCGGCGACCGCCGGAGCACCATAACGTTCTGTGGCATGGTGGCCGCAGGCCAGAAATGCCACACCGCACTCCCGCGCGTAATGCGCCTGAGGCTCGGATATTTCCCCTGTGAGGAACAGATCCACCCCGGCAGCAATGGCTGCCTCGAAGTAACCTTGGGCCCCTCCCGTGCACCAGGCGACACGCCGCAACGGCCTCGAAGCAGTATCCAGCAGCGTGACGGGCCGCCCCAGAACCGCACAGACGTGCTCGGCGAAGGCGGGCGCCGTCTCCACCGGCGGCACACCGATGAAGCCCAGTTCCTGGTCACCAAAACGCCCCCAGCCAGCCTCCAGCGGCGTGATCCCCAGACGCTGGCCCAGTTGAGCGTTGTTGCCCAGCTCAGGATGGGCGTCCAGCGGCAGATGGTAGGCGTAGAGGTTGATGTCGTGTTGCAGCAGCAGCGCCAGGCGCTGTTTCATCCAGCCCGTGACCCGGCCGTCCTGGCCACGCCAGAAAAGCCCGTGGTGAACGAAGATGGCGTCAGCCTGGCGGGCAATCGCGGCCTCTATCAGTGCGCGGCTGGCGGTGACACCGCTCACGAGCCGGCGCACCTGTGCCCCACCTTCCACCTGCAGGCCGTTGGGACCGTAATCCTTGAAGCGCCAGGGCTCGAGCAGATTGTCGAAGGACTGGAGCAAGACCTCGCGGCTGCAACCAGCCGAGCCTTGCAGGGATGAAGAATTCGTCATGCCGCCAAGGATACCCCCTGACGGGCGCCCCGGTCAGGGTGAACTGTTCTTTTCCGACTCGGCCATCTTGCGCGAGAAAAAGCGCAGAAACCACCAAGCCATGAAGATGATGAAAAGGAGCACTCCCAAACTCAGCAGGCCGTAATCCGTGGAAAAAAGGTCCACAATTGCTTTCATTCCTCACTCCGGACAGGGTTTGTAATGTCTTGATTTCAACGAAGTCCGGCCCACATCAGATTGATCCACGTCAAGACCGGTGTTCAAGGTTTTTTCTCGATACCCATGAAGCGTTACTGGCTGCTGTTTTCCCAGGTCGTCACCGTACTGCTGGCGGCTTACTTTGTCGTCGCCACGCTCAAACCCCAGTGGCTGCTGCGAAAGCCCACCATGGCGTCCATCGTGCCGGTGTTCGAGTCGGGCACCCACGAGCGTGACCCGGCCGTCGCCGCGAACAGCTACAGCGGCGCAGCCAAGACGGCCGCCCCTGCGGTCGTGAGCATCACGACGAGCAAGGCTGCCGTGCCCAACGCCCAGCAGAACGACCCGTGGTTCCGCTTTTTCTTTGGCGACCAGCCCGACAACCAACCCCAGTCCGGCCTGGGTTCCGGCGTCATCGTCAGCCCCGAGGGTTACATCCTCACCAACAACCACGTGGTCGAAGAGGCCGATGAAATCGAGGTGCAGCTCAGCGACGGGCGCCGCTCGCGGGCGCGCATCATCGGCACCGATCCCGAGACTGACCTGGCGATACTGAAGATCGAGCTGCAGGACCTCCCGGTCATTGTCCTGGGGAATTCCGACCAGCTTGAAGTGGGTGATGTGGTGCTGGCGATCGGCAACCCCTTTGGCGTGGGGCAAACCGTGACCAGCGGCATCGTCAGCGCACTGGGGCGCACTCAACTGGGCATCAATACTTTCGAGAACTTCATCCAGACGGACGCAGCCATCAACCCAGGGAATTCTGGCGGTGCCCTGGTGGACGTGAACGGCCGGCTGATGGGCATCAACACGGCGATCTATTCGCGTTCGGGCGGCTCCATGGGCATCGGCTTCGCCATACCTACGTCCACGGCGCGCAGCGTGATGGAGGCCATTGTGCGCGATGGTGCCGTGACGCGCGGCTGGATCGGCGTGGAGCCCCAGGACCTGACGCCCGAGCTGGCCCAGTACTTCGGGGTGGACAGCAAGGACGGGGTCATCATCACGGGCGTGCTGCAAAATGGCCCAGCCGCGGCCGCAGGCATCCAGCCTGGCGACGTCATTGCCACGGTGGCAGGAACGCCAGTCAAGGATGTTTCGTCGCTGCTGAGCAAGGTGGCCGCCCTGACGCCGGGCAAACCGACCGAGCTGGAAGTGCTGAGGCGTGGTCAACGCATGCAGCTTCACATCACCCCTGCGCGCCGGACCCCGCCGCGCAACCAGAACTGAAGTGAAACACGCCTCCACGTTCACTTTGTTCGCCGCCCCCAAGGGGGCATAGGTCAGGCGCCGTCCGGCGTTTCAGCGTCGGGCGCGCGCGAAGTCTTTGAAAACCAGCGGGACCCCAAGATACCCAGTTCGTAAAGCACGCACATCGGAATGGCCAGAGCCAGCTGCGAAATCACGTCCGGCGGCGTGACCACGGCGGCGATGATGAAAGCCAGGACGACGAAATAGCCACGGAATGCCTTGAGCTTTTCGACCGTCACCATGTCGAAGCGCACCAGCAGCATGACCACAATAGGCACCTGGAAGGCCAGGCCGAACGCGAGGTAAAGCGACAGAATGGCCTCGACGTAGGAGGCAATGTCGGGCGTGGCGTTGACACTTTCAGGCGTGAAGCCCTGGATGAAGCCGAACATCTTGTCGAGCACGAAGAACTGCACGAACGCGATGCCCATGTAGGCCAGCAGGCTGCCGAAAACGATGAGCGGAAGGGCAAAACGCTTTTCGTGGCTGTAGAGGCCCGGTGCCACGAAGGCCCATATCTGGTAGATGAGCCAGGGCAGCGCCAGCAGGACCGCCGTCATCATCAACACCTTGAGCGGCACGAAGAATGGCGTGAAGACCCCAACGGCAATGAGCTTGACGTCGGGCGGCATGTGCGCACGGATGGGCACGGCTATCAGGTCGATGAGGCCGCTCGGACCAGGCCAGATGGCCAGCAGGATCATGCAGACGACGATACCGGCGATGCAATAGATCAGCCGGTCGCGCAACTCGATCAGATGCTGCACGAACGGCTGCTCGGTACCGGCGAGCTCGTCGGTCTTGTCTTGGGGTTCGGACATGAGAGGAACTTACATCGATTTGGTCTTGGGCCGGAAGCGCGCCACGCGCGCGGCACCAGACAGCGCGCGGGTGCGCACACCGGTGCGGGCCTTGAACCATTGCGGCACGGCCTTCTGCTTGAGCCGAAAGTTCTTCTTCGGGTTTCGGTATTCCGGGTAGGCGGGGGAGCCGATGGAATACGCATCCTCCGGGTTGAAGGCGCCAGAAGCGCTGCCCTCAAGCCCGGTGGTGGCGTCAGACCAGGTTTTCTCGAAATCGGAGGTCGTCTCGTGGATGGAGGATTCCACATTGCGCGCCGCCGACTCCACCGTCTCCTTCATCTTCTTGAGTTCCTCAAGCTCGATGGAGCGGTTGACCTCGGCCTTGACATCGGCCACGTAGCGCTGCGCCTTGCCCAGCAACGCCCCCACCGTGCGGGCGACGCGCGGCAGCTTCTCCGGCCCGATCACCACCAGCGCCACGGCACCGATCAGGGCCAGCTTGGAAATGCCCAAGTCAATCATGCACGGCTCTCACGCAAAAAGGCACGAAGCCTGAAGAGCACACACCCTTCAGGCAGCGGAAAAACCACGGATCAGCCCTTGGTCTTGGCTTCCACGTCGATGGTGGTCTTTTCGGCGGTGGCCTTGTCCTGCGTCACCTGGGCAGCAGGTTTGTCGGCCGCATCGCTGCCGCCTTCCTTCATACCGTCCTTGAAGCCCTTGACGGCACCACCGAGGTCAGAACCGATGTTCTTGAGCTTCTTGGTGCCGAACACCAGGACAACGATCAGCAGGACAACCAGCCAGTGCCAAATGGAAAAAGAACCCATGTCAAACTCCAGTGCCTGGGGCAACCCACCCCAGTATTGATTTCGATTCTACGCCGCGCAGGCAGTTCACCCACGGCAACAGGACATTGTCCCAAATATCTGTGGCCGCTGCGCGATTTCAAGTGAGGGTCAACCCTCAGTCTGCCGCGCTCAGCCCCTGGCCCAAGGCCGCGGCCCGCCCATCACGTGCACATGCAGGTGGTGCACCTCCTGGCCGCCTTCCAGACCGGTGTTGGCCAAGATGCGGAAACCGCCTTGCGGGTAGGGGTTGCAGCCCTGCTCGATGGCGAGCCGGGGTGCCAGCACCATCATGCGTCCCATCAGGCGCTCGTGCTCCGCGCTGAGCTGCGCCATGGAGGGGATATGGACCTTGGGAATCAACAGGAAATGCACCGGCGCCCAGGGATGGATGTCGTGAAAGGCGTAGAGTTCGTCGTCCTCGTATACCTTGCGTGAAGGAATCTGGCCGGAGACGATTTTGCAGAAAATGCAATTCGGGTCGTGGGTCATTCAGGAAACTCCATGGGCTGGCCTGCGTTCATGCGGACCATGCCTTTGATGATGCGGTAGAGAAACCAGGCTGAAATGCAGAGCCAGGCGATCCACCCGGGGACAAAGAACAGGAACCAGAGGGGGAGCGTCAGCAGGTAGGCCAGGAATGCAAAAACGACGGAACGGATGCGCCAGCGGAAATGGCTGGCATGCCAGGTGCCCTGCGCCTCGTCTTTTTTGACGAAATCGAGAATGAGCGCAACGATCAGGAGCGTGGGGCCCCACTGGCCACCGGGTATCAACGCGCCGACTGCAACGATGAGGTGCAGCACGTAGCTGATGGTGCCGACGGTGTTGAGGCTGCGCAGGCGTTCGTCTTCCACGGTCTGCTCCTTGCGTTGAGTGGCGTCACTCGCCGGATTCGCGTGCCTTGGCTTTGCGCAGGGCTTTCTCTTCCAGGCCGCTCAAGCCCTCGCGGCGCGCCAGTTCGTCCACCACGTCGGCAGGGCTGAGGCCGAAATGGGCCAACGCGATCATGCTGTGGAACCACAGGTCGGCCACCTCGCCCACCAGGGCCTGGGCCGTGCCCTGACCGTGCTGCAGGTCCTTGGCGGCCATCATGGCTTCGCCGGCCTCCTCGCCAATCTTCTTGAGAAAGGCGTCGGGCCCCTTGTGCAGCAGGCGGGCCACGTAGCTTTTTTCGGGGTCGCCACCGTTGGCCGGCTTGCGGCTGTCGATGACGGCGGCCAGACGCAGCAGTGTGTCGGTTGACGTGGGCAGTTCGCCGGATGCACTCATGGCGGTCATTTGTAGATGGATTCGGGATCTTTGAGCACCGGCTCGACCGACTGCCAGTGCCCGCCTTGCGCATCGGCCTCGAAGCGCTGAAAGAAGCAGCTGTGGCGGCCGGTGTGGCAGGCGATGCCTGGCTCGTGGCCCAACTGGGTGACCTTGAGCAACACCACGTCGTTGTCGCAATCCAGGCGGATGTCGTGCACGGTCTGCACGTGGCCGGACTCCTCGCCCTTGAACCAGAGCTTGCCGCGCGAACGGCTGAAATAGACAGCGCGCCCCAGTTCTGCGGTTTTTTGCAGCGCCTCGCGGTTCATCCAGGCGAACATCAGCACGTCACCCGTGGCCTGCTCCTGCGCGATCACGGGCACCAGGCCCTGCGCGTCCCATTTGACTTCGTCGAGCCAGTTCATGTGTTTATCCATCAGAGGCGCACCGGGATGCCGCGCTCGGCCATGCGCTGCTTGGCCTGGGCAATGGTGTATTCGCCGTAGTGGAAGATGCTGGCCGCGAGCACCGCGTCCGCCCCGCCCTGTTGCACGCCGTCGGCCAGGTGGTCGAGGTTGCCCACGCCGCCCGATGCGATGACGGGAATATCGATGGCGTCGCTCACCGCACGGGTGAGCGCCAGGTCGAAGCCTGCCTTGGTGCCGTCGCGGTCCATGCTGGTGAGCAGAATCTCGCCAGCGCCATGTTCGGCCATCTGGCGCGCCCAGGCCACGGCATCGAGCCCCACGTTCTTGCGCCCGCCGTGGCTGTACACGTCCCAGCCCGGGCCCAGCGGTTGGCCGTTGGCACCCAGGCGGTGTTCTTCCTCAGACGTACGGCGCTTGGCGTCGATGGCCACGACGATGCACTGGGAGCCGTACTTGGCCGATGCGTCCTTGATGACCTGCGGGTTGGCGATGGCCGCCGAGTTGAAGCTGGTCTTGTCGGCACCGGCGTTGAGCAGGCGGCGCACATCGTCCACGGTGCGCACGCCACCGCCCACGGTCAACGGTATGAAGACCTGGGAGGCCACGGCCTCGATGATGTGCAGGATGAGATCGCGCCCGTCACTGGTGGCGGTGATGTCGAGGAAGGTGAGTTCGTCAGCGCCCTGTTCGTTGTAGCGCGCGGCGATCTCGACCGGGTCGCCAGCGTCGCGCAGCTCCAGGAAGTTGACGCCCTTGACCACGCGACCACCGGTCACGTCCAGGCAGGGAATGATGCGTTTGGCCAGCATGGAGGGTACGTTCAGCCGTTGAGTTCGTCGGCCAGTTGCTGTGCAGCCTCGAAGTCGAGGTCGCCGCTGTAGATGGAGCGGCCGCAGATGACGCCTTCGACGCCATCGTCCTCGACGGCGCAGAGTTTGCGGATGTCTTCCATGTTGGACAGGCCACCCGAGGCGATGACCGGAATGGTCAGCGCCTGCGCGAGCTTGACGGTAGCCTCGATGTTGATGCCGCTGAGCATGCCGTCGCGGCCGATGTCGGTGTAGATGATGGATTCGACGCCGTAGTCCTCGAACTTCTTGCCCAGGTCCGCCACCTCGTGGCCGGTGAGCTTGCTCCAGCCGTCGGTGGCCACCTTGCCGTCCTTGGCGTCCAGGCCCACGATGATGTGGCCGGGAAAGGCGGTACAGGCGTCCTGCAGGAAGCCGGGGTTCTTGACGGCGGCGGTGCCGATGATGACGTAGCGCAGACCGGCGTCGAGGTAGCGCTCGATGGTGTCGAGGTCGCGGATGCCGCCACCAAGTTGCACGTCCACCTCGTCGCCCACTTCCTTGAGGATGCCACGGATGGCTGCCTCGTTCTTGGGCTTGCCAGCGAAGGCACCGTTGAGGTCCACCAGGTGTACCCGCCGCGCGCCTTTGTTGACCCAGTTGCGCGCCATGGCGGCGGGGTCTTCACTGAACACGGTGGATTGGTCCATGTCGCCTTGTTTGAGGCGCACGCATTGGCCGTCTTTCAAGTCAATGGCAGGAATGAGAAGCATGGCTTTGCAGGGGTTGTGACGCCAAGGCGTCAGGGGTTCCAGTGGAGAAAGTTGCGATAAAGCGCCAAGCCCTGATCGGCGCTTTTTTCCGGGTGAAACTGGGTGGCGAAGATGTTGTCGCGGGCAATGGCGCACGAGAAACGCACGCCGTAATCGGTTTCACCGACGCTGTGTGCCGGGTTGGCCGGGCGGGCGTAGAAGCTGTGCACGAAATAGAAGTAGCTGCCATCGGGCACACCGGCCCAGACGGGGTGCACGGGGCCACGCCCCAGCTCGTGAAACACCTGGTTCCAGCCCATCTGCGGGACCTTGTAGCGGCTGCCGTCGGGCTGGCGTTGGCCTTCCAGGCGGAAACGCACGACTTCACCGGGAATAAGCCCCAGGCCGGCGGTGTCACCTTCTTCGCTGTGGTCGAGCAGCATCTGCATGCCCACACACACACCGAAGAGCGGTTTGTGGGCGGCGGCGTGCAGCACAGCCTCGCGCAGGCCGGAGCGCTCCAGCTCGGCCATGCAGTCAGGCATGGCACCTTGGCCGGGCAACACCACGCGGTGTGCGTCCAGCACGGCCTGCGGATCGGACGTGACAACCACGTCCACGTGGTCCACCGCGGTGGCGGCGTGGATCACCGCCTGCGCCACGGAACGCAGATTGCCCATGCCGTAGTCGACCACGGCCACTGTCTGTCGGTTCATCGGGAAATGGGTTTCAGGCAAAAGCAGGTTCGGAACATTGCGGCCAGGTTCACAGCGAGCCCTTGGTGGAGGGGATCACGTCGCCCAGGCGGGGGTCGCGCTCCAGCGCAGCACGCAGGGCGCGCGCGAAGGCCTTGAAGATGGTCTCGCACTGGTGGTGCGCGTTCACACCCTTGAGGTTGTCGATGTGCAGCGTCACGCCAGCGTGGTTGACGAAACCCTGGAAGAATTCGAACACGAGCTGGGTCTCTAGCTGGCCGATGCTGCCTGCGGTGAACTTGACGTCCATGTGCAGGCCAGGGCGGCCGGAGAAATCGACCACCACGCGGCTGAGCGCCTCGTCCAGCGGAACGTAGGCGTGGCCGTAGCGGCGGATGCCCTTCTTGTCGCCCACGGCCTTGGCGAAGGCCTGGCCCAGGGTGATGCCAATGTCTTCAACGGTGTGGTGACCGTCGATGTGCAGGTCGCCGTCGCAGTGCACGTCCAGGTCGATCAGCCCGTGACGGGCGATCTGGTCGAGCATGTGGTCGAGGAAGCCGATACCGCTGTGCAGGCGTGACTGGCCGCTGCCGTCAAGGTTGACGGCCACGCGGATTTGCGTTTCGGCGGTGCGGCGCTGCACGTCGGCCGTGCGCTGGGCCGCTGCGGGAAGGTTGGCGGGCAGGTTGGTCATAGGGTGTTGCGCAGGACCTCGAGCATCTGCACGTTTTCAGCGGGGGTCCCCACCGTCAGGCGCAGGCACTGGGCCAGCAATGGGTGCATTTTAGAAACATTCTTCACCAGCACGCCAGCAGCTTTCATGCCTGCGAAGGCCTTGTCGGCATCGGGCACGCGCACCAGCACCATGTTGGCCTGGCTGGGGAAGGGTTTCACGCCGGGCATGGCCGCCAGCGCATTGATCAATTTGTCACGCTCGGTGCGGATTTCCTGCGCCTGGCGGGCAAACACGTCGGCGTGCTCCAGTGCGAACAGGGCACATTCAGCGTTGAGCACGCTCACGTTGTACGGCGGGCGGACCTTGTCGATCTCGTTGACCAGGGCCTGCGTGCCGATCATGTAGCCCAGCCGCACACCCGCCAGCCCGAACTTGGAGAGGGTGCGCATCAGCAGCACGTGGCCGTTGGCTGCCGGGTCGGCGCGCATGTCGTCGAGCCAGGTGCGGCTGGCGAAGGGCTGGTAGGCCTCGTCGATGACCACCAGACCGTTGAACTCCGCCGCTGCCGCGATGAGGCGGCGCATGACGGCAGCGTCCCACAGGTTGGCGGTGGGGTTGTTGGGGTAGGCCAGGTAGGTGATGGCGGGCTTGTGTTCGCGCATGGCGGCCAGCATGGCGGCCTCGTCCAGCTCGAAATCGGGCGTGAGGGGCACGCCGTGGAAAGCCAGCCCCTGCAGTTGCGCGCTCATGCCATACATGACGAAGCCGGGCAGCGGCGCCAGGATGGAAGCGCCGGGCACATCGCAAGCCAAAGCCAGCAGGGCGATGAGTTCGTCGGAGCCGTTGCCGAGCATCAAACCGAAACCGGCGGGCAGCTCCACATACTGGGCCAGCGCATGCCTGAGGTCGTCAATGCGCGGGCCGGGGTAACGGTTGACGGCCACGCGACCGAGGCGTTCGCCCAGGGCGGCCTGCAGCTCGGGCGGCAGGCCGTAGGGGTTCTCCATCGCGTCGAGTTTGACCATCCCTGCGGCGTCCTGCACAGCATAGGCGTGCATGCCCTGGACGTCTTGGCGGATGCGTTGAATGGCAGTGTTCATGGTGGAAATTGCGCCCGCGTGCGGGGGCGAAGGGGATGGTGCCCGCCCCCGAGGAGGCGCCGGACACGGGCAGTGCGTGCCGGAGGGCCAGTTTACACGAGGCACAGGCACCCGCCGCGCGGCAGGGTCACAAGGCGTCCACCATGGGCAACCGGTTCGCCGGAGTGTCAAGACCTCAAAATGCAAGGAGCTCCATTCGTCTTCGCGAAGGCCGTCGTTCCAAGGTGCGTGGTTGCGGCATTCCAACCCGGGTTCGCTTTCGAGCCTCTGGATGAAATGGCAGTGCCAATGCAAACTTGCGGCTGGTGATGCAAGGGAGCTGCCATGTACACATCCCAACGCCCGTGCCATTCGTCGTGCGAACGCAGACTCCGCACCACGCCGAACTGCGGGCATGCATTCCAAGCCACACCTCTGTCGCGGCACCAGCGGCCCACGGCGAGGTTGCGCGCATAGGTGTGGGCGTTGCCGGTTTCCTCGTCAGCTGTTGGCACGGCGCTTGAGCCAGCGCATCAGGCCGCCAACGATTGGCAGCTTTTCGTACAGCTCCTCAGCAGCGTCCCAGTAGTCGCGGTGTTGGAGGACTTGCCCCTGATCGTCGAGCACGATGTGCGTGGCGCCTCTCACCACTTGGGTACGTGCTGTGTCGAACCGCTTGAAACGGAAAAGAAAGTCCCAGGTCAGAAAGCACTGAGCACCTTGCAGGACTTGACCGGTCACGACGAAGCGCGGCTCGTCCAAGGCATCGAACATGTGGCAGAAAATGCGCTCGATGGCGCGTACCCCCTGGACATCGTTGAAGGGGTCTTTGAAGCGCGCATCGGGTGCATACAACTCGGAAATGCGCGCCAGGTCCTTGGGAGATAGACCCTCGAAAAACTGCACCAGGCGGGCAATGGACTGTTCGGATGTCATGGGTGCCAATCGAGGGGGTCAAAGCCCGGTAAAGCGGCGCACCGCGGCGAAATACCACTGGTACGGCAACAAGCGCAGCAGCTTCATCACGCGGCTGAAGCGTTTGGGGAAGTGGATGTGAAAGTCGCCACCTGCCCAGCCTTGCAAAATGGCATGGGCAGCGGCTTGTGGGGTGATGGCGGCAGGCATGGGGAAGTCGTTGCCTGCCGTCATGGGTGTGGTGACGAAACCCGGTGTTATGACGCTCACGCCCAGGCCTTGCGGTTGAAGGTCAAGATAGAGCGACTCCGCCAGGTTGATGAGTGCCGCCTTGGTGGGACCATACGCGAGGCTCTTGGGCAAGCCCCTGAAGCCGGCAACACTGCTGACCAGGCTGACGTGGCCCGTGCGCCGCGCCTGCATGGCGGGTAACACGGCAGCCAGAACGTTCCAGGCGCCCGTGACGTTGATGTGCTGGTGACGCAGCGCGTCTTCCAGATCCAGGTCCATGGCCCGCATGGGCCGGTAGTGCCCTGCGCAACAGCAAACCAGATCCAAAAAGCCCTGCGCCAACAACCGTTCAGCAGCAAAGCGAACTTGCGGTGCCTCGCCAACGTCCAGCGGCATGGCAGCACTTCCGGGATGCTCTGCAACGAAGGCATCCAAAGCGGCGGCATTGCGCGCCGACACCACCACGCGCGCGCCGCGCGCATGCAGAGCACTCGCCGTTGCGCGCCCAATGCCGCTGGACGCGCCGACGATCCAGGCCGTGCGACCATGCCAGTCCTTCAGCTGTGGGTTCAGACTCATGGCAGCTTGGTGAATGACAGCGTGACTTCACCCAGACGGAAGCCGAATTTGCTCATGGTCGCGCGGTTGAGCATCACGCGGTCGTCCATCTGGTACATCCAATCGTCGAACTGGACTTCGTAAACCTTGCCGTCCACCGGCAAGCGCAGGGTGTAGTTCCAGCGAAAGGCATTGCCACGAACTTGACCACTGGCCTCCCCCACCACGTCATCGGCCCGGCCGGTGTAGCGGCCGTCCGCATGGTGCGTGAGCCGCCAGACGCGGCGCTCGGTCTGCCCATCCGAATAGGTGAAACGCTCGTCCAGCACGCCTTGGTCGCCCTCCCATCGTCCCTCCATTTGCACCACGAAGCGCCGAACCACTTGGCCACCGCGATCCTGGAAGATGCCATGCGCCACCAGTGGCCCGTTGAAGTAAGTGCGAAGGTCGAGCACGGGTTGTTCTTGGGCATAGCCATCCAGGTTCTGCGTGGCGCAACCCGCCAGCCAACCAACGGCAGACAACAGACCAAGCGCCATCCACCGGATCGTTCCACGTTTTTGCATCTCATGACTCCTTGAAATGAGGGTCGCGCCGCACCAGGGTGAACAGCAACGCTGCTGCTCCCAGCTTGAGCAAGCAAGGCAGAACGGCATAGGCCCAGGTAAGTGCCTGGAGGGCGTCTGGCACAGCCGTGCCGGGCGTGTAACCCCACATGCCCAGCAAAGGCAACGCAAGCCCGGCTGCCAGCGCGAGGTTGAGCTTGGTGGCGAAGTTCCACCACCCGAAGTAAGCACCGGCATACCGGTCGTGCCCGGCGTGGCGCGAGATGAAACCGGCCAGCAAGGCCCCAGGCAAGGCCAGATCTGCGCCCAGCGCCAGGCCCGACAGTGCGCACACCAGCCAGAAGCCCAGCAAATCGCCCGGGCCCAGCAGGGCGGCCCAAGCGAACACCAGTACGGACAAGACCATGCCCGCAAGCCACGTCCGCGACAATGCCCACGCCCGCACCAGTCGCAACCACAGCGGCATGCCCAGGGCGGCAAAGACAAAGTACGTACCGAGAAACGCTGGCTGCCAGTTTGAGAGCGCCTGCAAGCGGTCCTCAATGAAGAACAACACCAAGGTGGCCGGAATGGCACTGGCAATGCCGTTGCACACAAACACCAGCATCAGGCGGCGAAATGCCTTCTGGCGCCATGGCAGCCACACCGCGCTGCCCGGCTCAGGCTCCATCAACATCCGAGACGGCTGGGGCGCCTGACGCCAAGCCAGCCAACCGAGCGCCAGCGTCAGCGCGAAAACCGCCAACATGGCGGGCAGACCCGCCACCGTGGGCAAGACCGACGCACAAACCACACCCAGCAGGCCCGCCGCCTCACGCCACGCCACCACGCGCGAACGGGCCGGGCCGTCTCCGCCCAGCCGGGCGCCCCAGGATTGGTGAGCAATCGAAAGCAGGCTGTAACCCAGACAGGTGAATACCAGCGTCACCCAGGCCCATGCGAGCAACATCTGCGGTTCGCGCACTGCCGGGTAAAACACCATGGCAAGGCCCGCTGCCAGCACCAGGCACGCGCCCGCGCCGGCCCTCAGCACGGCCTTCACCGATCTGGCGAAGAGCAAGTCCACCCATCGCCCCAGCCATGGGTCCACGACTGCGTCCAGCAATCGCGCAGACAGCAACACACCGCCCAACGCGGCCAGCGGCACTCCGAAGTTGCTGGCGTAGTGATGCGGCAAGAGCACATACAGAGGCAAGGCAACAAAAGCGAGCGGAAACCCCAGCAAACCATAGGCCAGCCCCTCGCGCCACCCCACCACCCCCGAGCCAGATGGACTGGCAGAAGCCTGGCCTAGAGCGTTCAAGGGGGCATCGGGAACAGACATCACACGGCCTCAGGAACGGCCTGCACCGGCCAGCAGCGCCTCGCGCAGCGCGGGCTCGGACGTTGCTGGCGACAGCCAGATGCCAAAGAACAGGCGTGCGAACAAAGGATCGGCCACCTCACCAAGCACCCTTTGGCCCTGCATGAACACCGCGCCCGCACCAGGCCGATACAAACCGGTCAATGCATCACCCGCCTTGACGTTGGGCAGCACCTCTTCCAGGGCACGCTGCCAACGCCGGGCCTGGTCCTCAGTCAAGGACTGCTGGCGGCGCATCTCCTGTATGGACCGGCGTGCGATGGCGCTGCCTTCAAAATCGCGCAGATACTCCAACTCCAGCGCCAAAGGTGCGGCAGCATGGTCGTTTGCGTCGAAGCCCGGCCCGACCCACAGGCGCGCACGGTACACCTCGAAGCCCCAAACGCACAGCAGGCCCTGCCCTGCCAGACGGGCGCCCGGCAAGGGTGGCGCGGGCGTGTTTGCCCATGCCAAGCCCCCGGTCAAGCACAAAGTAGCTGCCAGTCCTGCGAGCAAACCACGTCGCCGAAGCTGATCCACAGACAGGGCCTTCATGGTTTTTGCAGTGTGTACTGCACCACGCCAATGTCGCCGTGCTCGAACCCGGCTTCGCAATAGGCCAGGTAGAACTCCCACAGCCGGACGAACTGCTCGTCAAAACCTTGGCGCAGCACCTGCTCTCGCTGTGCCAGAAAAGACTCACGCCAGCGGCGGCAGGTTTCGGCGTAATCCGCGCCGAAAGACAACTCGTCCACCACGCGCAGACCAGCCGCTTCAGCTTCCCGCCGGAACGCCGCCGGCGACGGCAGGCACCCGCCGGGGAAGATGTACTGCTGGATGAAGTCTGTCGAGCGGATATAGCGCTCGAACAGGGCATCATCGATGACGATGCTCTGCACGCACGCCCGTCCGCCTGGCTTGAGCAGACGCTGGACCGTCTGGAAATACACCGGCCAATACTCCCGCCCCACCGCCTCGATCATCTCGATGGAGCAGACTGCATCGAAAGGTCCGTCAGAGATGTCACGGTAGTCCTGCAGGCGCAGGTCTGCACGCCCAACCAACCCCGCGCGCTGCAGCCTTCGGGAGGCGTAGTCCAGTTGCTCCACCGACAGTGTCACCCCAGTCACGCTGGCATCAAACTCCAGCACGGCCTTTTCGGCCAGTGCGCCCCAGCCGCAGCCAATCTCCAGCACCCGGTCTCCTGGCCGAACCCCGGCCATGCGCAGCGCACGCCGCACCTTGGCATGTTGGGCCTGCACCAGATCGCCGTCGCGCTGGCCGTCAAACCACGCCGACGAGTAGTTCATCGTCGGGTCGAGCCACAGCGCGTAGAAGGCATTGCCCAGGTCGTAGTGGGCGTGGATGTTCTTGCGGCTGTTGCTGCGCGTGTTGCGGTTGAGCAAGTGCCGAATGCGATACAGCAGCCTACCCACCCAACTGCCATAGATGACGCCTTCCAAAGCCTGCCGATTGACGAGGAACAACCGCAGCAACTCAGGCAGGTGCAGCGTGCTCCAGTGACCTGCAATGTAGGACTCGGCAAATCCTATGTCGCCAGACTTGAGCACAGCCGAGCACACACGCCAGTCGTGCATGTGAAGCACAGCATGCGGCTCGTCGCCATTGGCTGGGCCGAAATGCTGGATCTGGCCATCAGGCAGCTGCACACTCAGGCTACCGCGGCTCAACCTTTGCAGAAGACGAAATACCGCGCGCCCTGCAGCAGGTGTTCCCTGCGGCAGTTCAAACACGCTGGTGCGGCTCATTGGGGTCGTGGAGCTGTTCATGTCTGTTCCTGAGCGAATGCAAAAGGTTCGGATGTGTTCATTGCGTCACGAAGGACTCGGGCGGTTCGGGCTTGCTGCGAAAGCCCACTCGCTTGGCCCAGAGCTTGAGCGCCTGCCAGTGGATGCGGGCCACAACCATCAGCGTCATGGCTGGATACCCCCAGAGAGCGCGGCGCAGGCTCCGGTTGGTTACGGGCTCCAGCACACCGCTCACGCTGGTCTGCAGCAACACACCCTGTTCGTCGTCGTGGTCTATGCGCACCACCGTGCACGGCTTGCCATGGCGCTCTGCGTGCATGAAACGAAAGCGGTAGCGCCCCTCCACGCCGCAAAACGGCGACACATGGAACACCTTGGTGGCCTGGACCTCTGTACCCTGCCCGGGGCTATCCAACAGGTAGCAGTGGCGCTCACCAAAGGTGTTATTCACCTCCGCCAGCACGGCACGCAGGGTGCCGTCCGCCCGGTGGCAGTACCAGAAGCTCACCGGCTTGAATGTGTGCCCCAACACACGGGGGTAGCAATGCAGCCACACTTCGCCATCGGCGTCGTCTACGCCATTCGCCCGCAGCACCTCTTCCAGCCACGCCAGGGCCCCACCTGCCTCCGGCCCCCTGCCGTCACCATGGTCCCGGTCATGGAAGCTGATCGCCGCCCAACGGTTCAAAGGCAAACTCCCAGACTCCCGCTTTAGCGCGCGCATGGGCAGCATGAGGAAGCAAGTGGGGTAGACAAAGGCGTTGCGGCGCGGGCGCAGCCGCGTGTGGCGCACCTCGCCAAAACCCAGGTGGGGCAGGGGCGGCAGGTTCACACAGCCTCCCCGGCTGCAACGTGGAGCTGGCTCAGCAGCGCCCTGGCCGCCGCCAGCCCCGACTTCAGACCGTCTTCATGGAAGCCATACCCGGCCCAGGCGCCGCAGAACCACGTGCGCTGCCGCCCTTGCAGGTCCGCCACACGTGCCTGCGCCTGCACAGCACCCAGATCAAACACCGGGTGGGCATACTCGAACTCGGCCAGAATGCTCGACGGATTGATGGTCCTGACTGGGTTGAGCGACACGATCACCGGTTGGGCAAAAGGCAGAGGCTGCAACCGGTTAAGCCAGTAGTGCAGGCAAACCCGTGCAGACTCACGACCATCGTCGGCTGCACGTTCGTAGTTCCAGGCAGCCCATGCCTTGGGGTTGCCGGGCATCACAGTGGTATCT
>CBKZAG010000018.1:0-28564 GCA_966692625.1 uncultured Comamonadaceae bacterium | reverse complement strand
CCCCGGCGGGCACGTTCAGCGTTTCGCCAGCTTGCAGGAACAGGTCGCCCTGGTCGTTGAGCGGCCCCTGGTAAGGGCCGCCCAGCGTTACCCACGCGCTGCCTTGGGCAATGCGCAGGCGCCCGGGGCGTGCAGGTGCCAGGGTGATGGCGCGGCCGGGCTCCAGGCGAAAGCACCCTGCCTGTGCGCGTGGCGCCCGGGCCACGGAAGGCAATTGAGCGGCCCGCGCGCGGCCCCACAGCGCGGATATGACCGGGAACGGACCGAATGAGGGGTTGAACATGGCACTCTCCAGTGATGACGACGTGCATGAATGATCCGCCGCCCTGCCCTGCGCGTCCAATGAAACTGCGGTAATCTATTGATTCCATTCACGCATCAATCGGAGGTTCCGGCATGTCCACCGCCACGCGCCATGTCCGCTCCCGCCCCATACCGGTGGGCCACCTGCGCGCCTTTGAGGCGGTGGCGCGGCACCTGAACTTCCGCGCCGCAGCTGAAGAACTGTTCCTGACGCAAAGCGCGGTGAGCCGCCAGATACAGGCGCTGGAAGAGGACGTGGGCAGCCCGCTGTTTCTGCGCCACACGCGCGCCGTGGAGTTGACGGGCGCAGGCCTGACGCTGCTGCGCGCCACGGGCGCGGCGCTGGAGCGCATAGACGGCGCGGTGCGGCAGATACGCCAGCGCGCAGGCCGGCGCACGGTGGCCATCACCACCTGGGCGTCGTTCGCGTCGATGTGGCTCATTCCCCGGCTGGAGGCTTTTCAGCGCGAGCACCCGGACATCGACATCCGCATTGATGCCAGCGACTCGACGCTGGACCTGGCCACGTCTGACGTGGACCTGGCGCTGCGCTACACGGCACCCGCCTCTGCCCCACCCGGGGCGGTGAGGCTCTTTGGCGAGCAGCTCACGCCCGTGGCCAGCCCCTGGCTGCTGCGGGAACACCCGCTGGCGTCGGCCCAAGACCTGCAACATGTGACCTTGATTGATGCAGGCGACACGCACCCCGTGCACCAGGAATGGTTGAGCTGGCAACGCTGGCTGGACCAGTACGGCCAGCCCACCGATGGCAGCACGAGCAACACGCACCAAGGCCTGGCGCCCCAGCGCTGGCTGTATTTCAACTACGCCAACCAGATCGCGCAGGCTGCGCTTACCGGCCAGGGCGTGGCGCTGGCCCGCCTGCCACTGGTGGCCGAAAGCCTGGCCAGCGGGGACCTGGTGGAGCCCCTGCCCGGCGCAAGGCTGGATTCACCCTTTGCCTACTGGCTGGTGCCCGCACCCAACAGCCCACCCCGCCCCGAGGTGAAGGCTTTTTGCGACTGGCTGCTGCGCGAGGCCGAACGCACCCGGGCCGCCATTGGCGACGCGGGTTGAGAAACCACCACTGCATTCGCGGGCTTTGGATGAACAAGCAATGCCGATGCATTGCCGCGGCAATGCAATTGCATTACCATGTACGGCAAACCCCGTAGATTGGAGAACGCCATGCCTGCCACCCTTGAAGTTGAATCCACACTGACCGACCGTTACCAGACCACCGTGCCGGAAACCGTGCGCCGCGCCCTTCAACTGGGCAAGCGCGACAAACTCCACTACACGATCCGTCCCGGCGGCGAAGTCGTGCTGACCCGAGCCGCCGATACCTCCGAAGGTGACGATCCGGTGCTCGGTCAATTCCTGGGCTTTCTGGCGCGCGACATCGCCAACCATCCGGATCGCCTGCAGGCTGTCGACGCCCGCTTCGTACAGCGCATCCAGGCGCTCACCGACGGCATCGAAGTCGATCTTGACACCCCCCTGTCGGCGGACGATGAATGAAAAGCGGCCAGCCCGCTTTCTTGCAGATTCATGGATGGTCGGTTTTCGCGCACCCGCTGTTTCTGGCACAGCTTGAATCACTGGTCCAACAGGTTGAAGCCCTCAAGCTCAAGGACCCTGCCGGGTACATGAAGAAGAACGCCACCAACCGGCTGGCCGCCATCACCAGACTGGCATTCGACACCATACCGCAAGACCCCGCACGTACCGAATACCGCCAGGGCAACACCCTGGGCGGCGACCACAAACACTGGTTGCGGGCCAAGTTCTTCCAGCAGTACCGGCTGTTCTTCCGTTACCACGCGCCAAGCAAGGTGATCGTGTTGGCGTGGGTCAACGACGAGGACACCAAGCACGCCTACGAAAGCAGCGACGATGCCTACCGGGTGTTCCGCAAGATGCTGGAAAGCGGGCATCCCCCGGACGACTGGAACCAATTGCTGGCAGCCGCGCTAGCCGAAAGCCAACGCCTGCAACGGTTCGTGGTGGACATGAGCGGTGGCGGCAGCAGCACACCCGGATAAGCCGCCGCTGGATCGGCCGCCCCGCCTCAGCCCCCCAGCGCCTTCAGCTCTTGCCGCGCGGCGGCGGCAATCTCGCGCTCGCGCTTGCGCGTGGTGCGCGCCACCCACACCGCGTAGCTGACGATCACCACCGTGACCGTGACGATGAGGATGGTGGCCGCCGCGTAGATGGTGGGGTTGATGCCCCGCCGCGCGTAGCCGAAGATGACCTGCGGCAGGGTGTTCACCCCCGGGCCCGAGAGGAATTCCGAGATCACCACGTCGTCAAACGACAGCGTGAACGACAGCAGGAACGCCGCCAGGATGGCCTGGAAGATGTTGGGCAGCGTCACCAGGAAGAACACCTGGTGCGGGCGTGCGCCCAGGTCCATGGCGGCCTCTTCGATGCTGCGGTCCATCTCCATCAGGCGGCTTTGCACCACCACCATGCCGTAGGCCATGCCCAGCAGCGTGTGGCCCAGGATGATGGTGAGCATGCCGCGCTCGGGCCAGCCGAACACGTTCTGCGCCCCCACCATCAGCAGCAGCAGAGACAGGCCGATGATCACCTCGGGCATGACCAGCGGGGCGTTGACCATGCCAGAGAACACCGTGCGCCCGATGAAGCGGCGGTAGCGCACCAGCACAAAGGCCGCGAAGGTGCCCAGCACGGCAGACATGACGCCCGTGACCGCCGCCACCTTGAGCGACAGCCAGAAGCCTTCGACGATCTTGGTGTCGCGCGTGAGCGCCTCGTACCAGCGCAGCGAGAAGCCGGTGAAGCGTGCGTCCTGCCGCGTGCTGTTGAACGAGAACAGGATCATGAAGAACAGCGGCAGGTACAGGAACAGGAAGACCAGCGCCATCCACAACTTGCCGAAGTGTTTTTCCAGGAAAGGTTTCATGGTGTCGGCTTTCAGGAGCGGCCTTCGGCCTGGTTGCCGCTGTGACGGTAATAAATGGCCAGGGGCACCACGATCAGCGCGATCATCACCACCGCCAGCGCCGTGGCGCGCGGCCAGTTGTTGCTGGTGAACATTTCGTCCCACACCACGCGGCCGATCATCAGGTTCTCGGGCCCGCCCAGCAGCGACGGAATGACGAATTCACCCAGCGACGGGATGAACACCAGCATGAAGCCGGCCACGATGCCCGCCTTGGACAACGGCACGGTGACCAGCCAGAAGGCCTTGAAGGGCGAGGCGCCCAGGTCGTAGGCGGCTTCGAGCAGGCGGAAGTCCATCTTCACCAGGTTGGCGTACAGCGGCAGCACCATGAACGGCAGGTACACGTAGGTCATGCCCACCAGCATGGACACGTTGGTGTAGAGCATCTGCACAGGCTCGCTCACCAGCCCCAGCGCCATGAGCGCCTGGTTGACCACGCCCTGGTCGGCCAGGATGCCCTTCCACGCATACACGCGCAGCAGGAAGGAAGTCCAGAACGGCAGCATCACCATCAGCAGCAGCGCAGGGCGCACGCTGGGTGATGAGCGTGCGATGAAATAGGCGAAGGGGTAGCCGATGAAGAGACACAGCAAGGCCGTGCACAGCGCGTACCAGATGGAGCGCAGGTAGGCTTCGATGTAAAGCGTGTCGAACAGCGCGCCGTCTTCGCTGCGGAAGATGGTCCAGTAGTTCTCGTACTTCAGGTGGAGGACGCCGGTCTCAGGGTCCCACAACGGCTTGAAGGGGTTGATGTCGTTGCCCATGTCCACAAAGCTGATGTACAGCAGGATGAGGAAGGGCAGGAAGAAGAAGACGAACAGCCAGGCGTAGGGCACCCCGATGACGAAGCGCCTGCCGGGCATGGAGGGTTTGTTGGCCATGCGTGTGCTCCTGTTGGGTCGCGGGTGCCGCTCAGTCGCGCAGCACGACTCCGGCCTTGTCGTTCCACCAGAAGAAGACGTTGTCTTCCCAGGTGATGTCGGACAGTTCGTGGCGCGAGGTGTTGGCTTCGGTGATCTTGACGCGGGAGCCGTCGCTGGCCACCACGATGTAGGTGTTGTAGGAGCCGAAGTAGGCGATTTCCTTGACGCGGCCCGCGAACACGTTGCTGGCCACGCCTGCAGGGCGCTGCTTGGAGATCTCGATCTTCTCGGGCCGCACGGCCAGCGCCACGGGCATGTTCAGCGCACCGCTGACGCCATGCCCCACGTGCATTTCGCCAATGGCGGTGGTGACGGCGCAGTGATCGGGTTCGTCGGTGGTGAGCTTGCCCTGGAACAGGTTGACGTTGCCGATGAAGTCGGCCACGAAGCGGTTGGCCGGGTGTTCGTACACCTCTTCGGGCGTGCCCACCTGCAGCACGCGGCCCTTGCTCATGACGGCAATACGGCTGGCCATGGTCATGGCCTCTTCCTGGTCGTGCGTCACCATCACGCAGGTCACGCCGACTTTTTCGATGATGTTGACCAGCTCGAACTGGGTCTGTTCGCGCAGCTTCTTGTCGAGCGCGCCGAGCGGTTCGTCGAGCAGCAGCAGCTTGGGACGTTTGGCCAGGCTGCGCGCCAGGGCCACGCGCTGCTGCTGCCCGCCCGAAAGCTGGTGCGGCTTGCGCTTGGCGTACTGGCCCAGTTGCACCAGGTCCAGCATCTCGCCCACGCGCTGCTGGACTTCTGCCTTGGGCAGGCCTTCGCGCTTGAGGCCGAAGGCGATGTTCTCCCAGATGTCCAGATGCGGAAAGAGCGCATACGACTGGAACATCATGTTGATGGGGCGCTCGTAAGGGGGCAGGGCCGCCACGTCCTGACCGCCCAGCAGGATACGCCCGGCGGTGGGCGTTTCAAAACCGGCCAGCATGCGCAGCAAGGTGGACTTGCCGCAGCCGGAACTGCCCAGCAAGGCAAAAATCTCGCCCCGCTTGATGGAGAGGGACACCTCGTCGACGGCCAGCGCCTCGTCGAAACGCTTGACCAGTTTTTCGGTGACCAGGTAACCCTCTTTCGCGCCCGCCTCACTCATGGTCGGTCCTTGTCAATGTGCACAGGTAACAAAAAGGGCTGTTCATACGGTGTGTACAAACAGCCCCGGTGGTGAATCAAGCCGGACGTGGACTTACTTGCCCTGCTTGAAGGTGTTGTAGGCGTTGGCCAGGGCCTCGCGCGCTTCGTTGGTGAAGCTGCTCGGCGGGATCATCTTGGCCATGTAGCTGCTCTCCACGAAGATGGTCTTGTTGCTGGCGATCTCGGGGTTGATCTTGTCCAGCGCGGCCTTGTTGCCCGTGGGGTAGCTCATCTCGTTGGCCATGGCGGCGGCGTTCTCGGCGCGCAGGTAGAAGTCGATGAACTTGTGCGCGTTCTCGGGGTGCTTGGCGTCCTTGGTGATACCCATGGAATCGATGAAGATCAGTGCACCAGTGCTGGGCAGCAGCGCCTCGATGACGTCCTTGGAGCCGTTTTCCTTGGCGCGGTCGGCAGCGATGTTGATGTCACCGGACCAGCCGATGGCCACGCAGGCCTTGCCGCCAGCGATGTCGTCGATCATGGTGGAGCTGAACAGGCGGATGTCCTTGCGCACCTTGGCCAGCATTTCGTTGGCAGCCTTGTAGTCTTCAGGATTGTTGCTGTAGGCGTCCTTGCCGATGTAGTGCAGCGCCACGGGCATGATCTCGGTGGGGGAGTCCAGGTAGGCAATACCGCAGGACTTCACCTTCTTGGTGTACTCGGGGTTGAACACCAGGTCCCAGGCGTTTTCGGGCATGGGGGTCTTGCCCAGGGCCTTCTCGACCTTGGTCTTGTTGATGCCCACGGTGGTGAAACCCCAGGCCCACGGCACCAGGTGTTTGTTGTCCGGGTCGGCCTTGGACATGGTCTTCACGAACTCGCTGTCCAGATTGGCCAGGTTGGGGATCTTGGCCTTGTCCAGAGGCTGCAGCAGGCCGCCTTCGATCTGGCCTTTGGCAAACACGACGCCGGGCACAACGATGTCGTAGCCGGTGTTGCCCGCCACCAGCTTGGCGTGCAGCGCCTCGTTGGTTTCGAAGGTGTCGTAGTTGACCTTGATGCCGGTTTCCTTCTCGAAGGCGGCGATCATGCCCTCGGGGATGTAGTCGGGCCAGTTGTAGATGTTGAGGACCTTTTCCTCAGCCGGGGCGGCCGGCGCGGGCGCGGGCTCGGGTGCTGCAGCAACCGGCTCCTCTTTCTTGCCGCATGCGGCCAGCAGCATGGCCGACACTGCCAAAACCAAAACCTGCTTTTTCATGATCCTCGACACTCCAATGTTGGGTTGAAAAAAGTTGGAAGTACGCGGCGGAAATTTAGCAATTTCCACGCCACGGCCGATTGTATTCAAGCCGGTCAGCAATGGCCAAGGCGCTTGAGGTCGGCCAGCGTCAGGTCCAGCGCCTGGCGGATCAGGCCCATCATCTCGTCCACCTGTGCGCGGGTCATGGTCAGGGGCGGCGCAATGATCATGCGGTCGCCCACGGCGCGCATGATGAGCCCGTTGCCGAAGCAGTGGCCGCGGCAGATCATGCCCACGGCCAGCTCCTCGGGAAAGTGCTGGCGGGTGGCCTTGTCCTTCACCAGCACCAGCCCGGCCACGAAGCCGCAGGTTTCGGCATCGCCCACCAGGGGGTGTTCCTTGAGTTCCGCAAAGCGCTGGGCCAGGTAGGGGCCGATGTCGTCGCGCACTCGGCCAGGCAGGTTCTCCTGCTCCATCACTTCCAGGTTGGCCAGCGCCACCGCACAGGCCACGGGGTGGCCGCTGTAGGTGTAGCCGTGGTTGAACTCGCCGCCTTTTTCAATCAGCACCTGGGCCACGCGGTCACCCACCATCACGCCGCCCAGCGGGATGTAGCCGCTGGTGACGGCCTTGGCGAAGGTGATGAGGTCGGGCTTGTAGCCGAATTTCTCGTAGGCGAACCAGTGGCCCAGGCGGCCAAAGGCGCAGATGACTTCGTCGGAGATGAGGAGGATGCCGTACTTGTCGACAATGCGCTGGATTTCGGGCCAGTAGGTGGCGGGCGGGATGATGACACCGCCCGCGCCCTGCACCGGCTCGGCGATGAAGGCGGCCACCTTTTCGGGGCCCACTGCCAGGATTTCCTCTTCCAGCCAGCGCGCGGCGCGCACGCCGAAGGCCTCGGGCGTTTCGCCGGGCTGGGCCTTTTCGTAATAGTAGGGTTGCTCGATGTGCACGATGTTGGGGATGGGCAGATCCCCTTGAGCGTGCATGCCGCTCATGCCGCCCAGCGACGCACCGGCCATGGTGGAGCCGTGGTAGGCGTTGTGCCGGCTAATGATGACTTTGCGCTGCGGCTGGCCCAGCAGGTCCCAGTAGCGGCGCACCATGCGCACGTTGGTGTCGTTGCTTTCAGACCCGCTGGAGCTGAAGAACACGTGCTGGAACTTGCGCCCGCCCACGCTGGGCGCCAGCGACGCGAGCTTGGCGGCCAGGCGCACGGCGGGTTCGTTGGTGGTCTGGAAGAAGCTGTTGTAGAAGGGCAGCTTCATCATCTGCTGGTAGGCGGCGTCGGCCAGGGCCTTGCGGCCGTAACCGGCGTTGACGCACCACAGGCCGCTCATGGCGTCGAGGATCTTCTTGCCCTCGCTGTCCCACACGTAGATGCCTTCGGCGTGGGTGATGACGCGCGCACCCTTGGCGGCCAACCCCTGGTGGTCGGTGAACGGGTGGATGAAGTGGGCGCTGTCCAGGGCCTGCAGTTCAGCCGTGATCAGGTGCTTGGGGTCGGTGGGTGCGTTCATGCGGGTCTCCGTTCGATCGGGGGCTGGCGGGGCGGCGCGGTCACACGTGCAGCAGCAGGTGCTCGCGCTCCCAGGGCGAGATCACTTTCATGAACTCCTCGAATTCGAGCTCCTTGATCTCGGTGTAGATGGTCACGAAGGCTTCGCCCAGCACTTCGTGCAGATCGGTCTCGCGGCGCAGCCAGTCCAGCGCCTCGCCCAGGCTGCGCGGCAGGCTGTAGGCAGACAGGTAGGCGTCGCCGCGCATCTCGGGCTTGGGCTTGATCTTGTTCTTCAGGCCCAGGTAGCCGCAGGCCAGCGTCATGGACAGGGCGACGTAGGGGTTGGCGTCGGCGCCGATGACGCGGTTTTCAATGCGGCGCGCCTGCGGGCTGGCGATGGGCGAGCGGATGCCGACGGTGCGGTTGTCGTGCCCCCATTCGATGTTGATGGGCGCGGCGGTGTGGCGCGTGAGGCGGCGGTAGCTGTTCACGTAGGGTGCCACCAGGGCCATGGCGGCAGGCACGTAGCGCTGCAGGCCGCCGATGAAGTGGAAGAAGGCCTCGGACGGGGTGCCATCAGGGTTGCTGAAGATGTTGCGCCCGGTTTCCTTGTCCACGATGCTCTGGTGCACGTGCATGGCGCTGCCCGGCTCGCCGGCGATGGGCTTGGCCATGAAGGTGGCGTACATGTCGTGGCGCAAGGCCACTTCGCGCACGGTGCGCTTGAAGAAGAAGACCTCGTCGGCCAGGCCCAGCGGGTGAGCGTGGAAGAAGTTGATCTCCATCTGGCCCGCGCCGACCTCGTGGATCAGCGTGTCCACGTTCAGCTCCATCTTGTCGCAGAAGTCGTAGATGTCCTCGAACAGGGGATCGAACTCGTTGACGGCGTCGATGGAGTAGGCCTGGCGCGAGGTTTCGGCGCGGCCGCTGCGGCCGATGGGCGGCTTAAGCGGGATGTTGCTGTCGGTGTTGCGTGCCGTGAGGTAGAACTCCAGCTCGGGCGCCACCACCGGCTCCAGGCCCATCTGGGCGTAGAGGTCGCACACGTGGCGCAGCACGCTGCGCGGCGCAAAAGGCACCAGCTTGCCGCTGTGGTCGAAACAGTCGTGGATGACCTGCGCCGTGGGGTCTGCAGCCCAGGGGACGATGCGCACCGTGGTGGGGTCGGGGCGCAACTGCATGTCGCGGTCGGTGGGATCGACCACGTCGTAGTAGGGGCCGCTTTCGGGGAATTCACCCGTCACGCCCATGCCCACGATGGCCTGGGGCAGGCGCATGCCACGGTCTTCGGTGAATTTCTCGCGCGGCAGGATCTTGCCGCGCGCCACGCCTGTGAGGTCGGGCACCAGGCATTCGATCTCGGTGACGCGGCGCTGGTTGAGCCAGTGTTCCAGCTCGTTGAAGTTCTGCGGAATGGAAGAGGTGTTGCTGTCGCTCATACGGTGTCCCTTTTTGGTGTCCTGGGGGGATTCTGTGACGAATCCCCGGTTGTTGTCTTCCCCAGGACGTCAGGGTTTGTCGGGAGCGGTGGCGTAGTTGCGGTCGTCGCGCATGCGCACCTGCTGGCGCCGCCGCACGGCGTCGCCGAAGGCGCGGAAGATGGCGCTGTAGAAGGGGTTTTCCCAGCAGCGCCACTCGGGGTGCCACTGCACGGCGCAGGCGAAGGTGCGCGCACCTTCCACCTCGAAGGCTTCCACCAGGCCGTCGGGCGCATGCGCCAGGGCACGCAACCCCGGCGCCAGGCGGCCCACGCCCTGGCCGTGCAGGGAATTGACCATGGCTTTGGTGCCACCGGCCCACTGTTCCATGGCGCTGCCGGGCAGGATGTTGATCTCGTGGCTGGGCGCGTATTGCTGGTCCGGCGGCACGCCGTCGGGCTCGCGATGGTCCATCAGGCCGGGCACGGCTTGCACCGTCTGGTGCAGGCTACCGCCCATGGCCACGTTGATTTCCTGGAAGCCCCGGCAGATGCCGAGCAGCGGCACACCGCCTTCAACGCAGGCCCGCACCAGGGTGAGGGTGAGCGAATCGCGCTCGGGGTCGAGCGGCAGGGCAGGGTTGTGCACCTCCTCGTCGAAGTGCGAGGGGTGCACGTTGGAGGGCGAGCCAGTGAGCATCACGCCATCGACCAGGGACAGCAATTGCGGCACCTGGGCGGCGTCGGCCAGCGGGAACATGACTGGCTGTGCGTGAGCGCCCACTTTCACTGCACGGGCATATTTGTCGCCAAGCAGCAGGTAGGGCATTTGGTGACCGTGGTCGCCCAGGAGGCGGTGGTCGGCGGGCAGCCAGACCATGCACGGGTGGGTAGTCATTCGGGTCTCCATGTGTTCAAAACCATTCTGCCGGTTAAATTGGTTCAAAATGGGGGCCATTTGGGGCAAGACCATGGTGCCAATCAAGCGCCTGCTGGCCCCGCCACCCACGCAGGAAACGCGCCATGCTGTCCGAATACCTCCTGGCCGAGATGGCCCGCCTGGGCGAAACCGGCGAGCTGCCCTTGCACCGCCGCCTGTACGAGGCGCTGCGCCACGCGCTGCTGGACGGCAAGCTGGTGGCGGGTGACCGGCTGCCATCGAGCCGCGACCTGGCGCACGACCTGGCGCTGTCGCGCAACACGGTGGTGGCCGCCCTGGGCCAGCTCACGGTGGAAGGCTACCTGGTGAGCCACGTGGGCAGCGGCACCTATGTGCACGACCACGTGCCCCAGCGCGCCACGCGCCAGTGGGCGCCGATGGCGGTGCCTGCGGCGCGCCTGTCGGCCCGGGGCGACGCACTCACCCAGCGCCACCGCGCCAGCGACCTGGAGATCCAGCCCTTCGCGCCGGGCACGGCGGATTTCAGCGCCTTTCCCGTGGCGTTGTGGCAGCGCCTGCAGAACAAGCACTGGCGCGCGGCCTACCCCGAGATGCTGGACTACAACGACTCGGGCGGCTACGGCCCGCTGCGCCGCGCGGTGGCCGATTACCTGCGTGTCTTTCGCAGCGTGCGGCTGGACGCCGATCAGGTCCTCATCACCAGCGGCACGCAGCAGTCGCTGGAGTTGTGTGCGCACCTGCTGGCCGACCACGGCGACACTGTGTGGCTGGAAGACCCGGCCTACTGGGGCGCGGTCAAGGCCTTCACGGCCACGGGCCTGGCCATCCACCCCGTGGCGGTGGACGACGAAGGCATCGCCCCCAGCGAAGCGGACGAACGCAAGCCGCCCCGGCTGATCTACGTGACACCCTCGCACCAGTACCCCACGGGCGCGGTGATGTCGCTGGCGCGGCGGCAGCAGTTGCTGGCCAGCGCGAGCCGCTGCAACGCCTGGGTGCTGGAAGACGACTACGACAGCGAATTCCGCTTCAGCGGGCCGCCCATTTCGTCACTGGCGGGGCTGGACGCCGAAGGCCGCGTGCTCTACATGGGCACGTTCTCGAAGGTGCTGTACCCGGGTCTGAAGCTGGGTTACCTGGTGGTGCCCAAGACGCTGGTGCACGCCTTCAAGCAGGCGCACTACGACCTGAACCGCCCGGGCCAGATGCCGCTGCAGGCAGCGCTGGCCGAGTTCATTGAGATGGGCCACTTTGCCAGCGCCCTGCGCCGTGCCCGCCAGACCTACGCCGAACGCCGCCAACTGCTGGTGGACACGCTGGCACCCGTGCTGACCAGCGGGCTGGGGCGCATCCACGGCGCAGCACAGGGGCTGCACCTGTGCCTGCGGCTGCCCGGCCACGCGGATGACCGGGCCATTGCCGCACAGGCCGCCCGCGAGGGCCTGACCGTGCGGCCGCTGTCGGCCTACTGCCTGCAGCGGCAGGACTTGCGCGGGCTGGCCATCGGCTACGGGTACGCAGCGCCAGAGGCCATCAAACGGCACGGCCCAGTGCTGGCGCGGGTGGTGCAGGCTGCCTTGCCCGACGGCGGTCAGGCCAGGGTGTAGGCCGTCTTGACCGTGGTGAAGAATTCCACCGCGTAACGGCCTTGCTCCCTGGCCCCGTAGCTGGAGGCCTTGCGCCCGCCGAAGGGCACGTGGTAGTCCACGCCAGCCGTGGGCAGGTTGACCATCACCATGCCTGCCTGGGCGTGCCTCTTGAAATGCGTGGCATGGCGCAGGCTGGACGTGGCGATACCGGCCGAGAGGCCGAAGCTGGTGTCGTTGGCCACGGCCAAGGCCTCCTCGTAGTCGCGCACCCGTATGACACTTGCCACAGGGCCGAAGACTTCCTCGCGGTTGATGCGCATCTGTGGCGCGGTCTCCGCGATCAAGGCTGGCGCCATGTAATAGCCTTCGGTGTCGCGCTGCAGACGGTTCCCGCCGCACACCAGTTCGCCTCCCTCGGCCCGGGCCAGGGCCACGTAGGCAAGGTCCTGCTCCAGCTGCGCCTCGCTGACCACGGGGCCGATTTCGGTGCCGGCCTTGAGTGCGTTGTCCACCCGCAGGGCACGCACACGCTGGGCCAGCGCATCAACGAAGCGGTCATGAATGCCGGCGGTAACGATCAACCGGCTGGAAGCGGTGCAACGCTGGCCGGTGGAGAAAAAGGCACTTTGCGCGCACAGCTCCACGGCCTGTGCCAGATCGGCGTCGTCGAGAACCACCTGGGGGTTCTTGCCCCCCATCTCCAGCTGCACCTTCTTGTGCTGTGCCACGCACGCTTCGGCAATGCGCCGGCCCACCGCCTGCGACCCGGTGAAGCTGATGCCGTCCACACCAGGGTGGTTGACGAGCGCCTCTCCCACGGTACGGCCCTGGCCCATGACCAGGTTGAAGACACCGGCGGGAACACCGCTGCGGCTGATGATCTCGGCCAACGCCCAGGCGCTGCCTGGCACCAGGTCGGCAGGCTTGATGACCACGCAGTTGCCGTAGGCGAGCGCGGGGGCGATCTTCCACGCCGGAATGGCGATGGGGAAGTTCCAGGGGGTGACCAGGCCGATGACGCCGAGGGGCTCGCGTGTGATCTCCACACCGATGCCCGGGCGCACCGAGGGAAGCACCTCGCCAGCCGTGCGCAGGCATTCACCGGCGAAGAACTTGAAGATCTGGCCGGCACGCGTGACTTCTCCTATGGCCTCGGGCAGGGTTTTGCCCTCCTCTCGGGCCAGCAACTGGCCGAGGGCCTCGCGCCGGGCCAGGATTTCGCTGCCGATCTTCTCGAGCGCGTCGGCACGCGCCTGCACGCCGCTGGCAGACCACGCGGGGAACGCCGCCCGCGCGGCCTGCACGGCCAGGTCCACCTGGGCCGCGTCACCGGCGGCGTACTCGCCCACCAGGTCGCTGAGGTTGGATGGATTGACGTTGTGCAGAACAGAACTGCCGGCGACCCATTCGCCGTTGATGAGGTGTTTGTAGATGTCCATGGAAAAGCCTGGAGGGTTCAGGTGGAAGGTGTGGCTGCCTGAGGCAGTTCGATGCGGTAGAAACGCAGCGCGTTGCCAGCCATGACCGCTTGTTGCTGTTTGGCGTCGAGCCAGGCCAGCATGCGCCACATGGCGTCCACCAGGGGAGCGAAACCGATGCGCAGACCGGCAACCGGGAAGTTGCTGGCGAACATGCAGCGCTGCCAGCCAAACAGTTCGACCGTCTCGCGCACGATGCGGGCGTTGTCAGCTTCGGTCCAGGGCTGGTCGCGCAAGCCGAACTCGGAAAGCTTGACGTGCACGTTGGGCTGGGCGGCCAATGCGGCCATGCCCTCGCGCCAAAGCGCCAGCCCGGCCTCGCTGCGGTCCCAGGCGAAACCATGGTGATTGAGCACGATGGCAAGCTGCGGAAAAGCCGTTGCCACTTCGGCCGCCTCGGTGAGGTGCCAGGCAGGCACGCGCAGGTCCCAGCTCAGCCCATGACGCTCCAGCAAGGCCAGCCCGCGCAGCCAGCGCTCGTCCTGCATGGTGCCGGGCAGGCCGCGAACGTCTTCACCCGGCGCACGGGCCGTCACGGGCTTGCTGCGTATGCCACGCACCAATGGGTAGGCCAGGTGTTGCAGCAGGCGCTCTTCGGTGTCGGGCCGGTCCAACCAGGCATGGGCCACCACCGCATTCGGCATGCCGTGCTGGCGGTTCATACCGTGCAACCAGACGGTCTCCGCCACCTGTTCGCTCCGGTCGCGTTCGGCTTCCACGTGCACCGTGGCCAGCACCCCGCAACCCTGGCTGATGCGCCGGTAATCGGGGGGCAGAAAGTTTTGCCGCAAGGCCTGGTGGTCACCCAGAAAGAAGGCCTCGGGATCGTAAGCCTGCTGCAACCAGGGATAGCTGCCTGCCCCCAAGTCCCAAAGGTGATGGTGTGCGTCCACCACCGCCATGGGGGGCAGCTTGGACAAATTCATCTGTGTCTCCTGTGAAGGGGGCTGGCCGGGCGCTCAATGCCGCCAGACGTAGGACGAGTCGGGTTCGCGCAGCGTTTTGAGGGTCTGGCTGAACTCGAATGTGTCCAGGTTCAGGCGGCGCACTGTTTCATCCTGGAATGAAATGAAGGCAGCACGCTCGTCAGGGTGAAGTGACAGCGCCAGCGGGTTGCTTGGCAACGGCAGGCAGAAAAGCTCTCGCAGCCCTGTGTCGAACACGGACAGCGAGTGCTCACCTGAGTTGGTGGTGATCAAGCGGTCCTGTCCGTCTGCCGCCTGGAAGCGGTAAACCCGGTTGGGGTCGCGCCGGGTCTTGCCACGTGCCACCACAGTCATGCTGGCCGTGTCCACGGCGACCAGGGTGTCATCGCCCCGGTTGGCTACGTAAAGCAGCGACTCGTCAGCCGACAACACGTTGCCTTCAGGCACCGGCCCCGGCACCATGGCCACGGGCGTGAAGGTGGGGTCGTTGGGCCGGATCTTGGTGACGGTGTTGGACAGCAGGTTGAGCGCGTAGGCGGTTTCGGCGTCACGCGTCAGCGCGAACAGGTGGGTCTTGTAACCGCCCGAGGGCACGGCCAGGTCGGGCACGTGGCGGTTCACCGGATCGGAGAAGCGCAGCAGCACGTTGTGCCCTTCGGACATGACGTACAAGCGCCCCCGGGCGTCCACCGTGAGGCCGTGAGGACGGTGGTAGGGCCACAGGTTGAGCGTGTGCACGTGCTCACGCCGCTGCAGATCGATGACGAAGACGGAGTGTCCCCCGGCGTCGCCCAGGTGGCTGGCCGTCTTGATGCCGTAGTGGCCCACGTAGGCCATCTTGCGCACCGGATCGACCGTGAACTCGTGCGGAAAGTTGGGCAGCACGATGTGCTTCTCGGCCTGGCCCGAGGCCAGGTCGTAGAAGCTGAAGGTGTGCGCGCACTTCTGCACCAGCAGCAGGGTTTCTTTCTTGCTCATGCTCGTGTCCTCGGGGCCGTGCGCTGGGCGTTACTTGATGGCATCCACCGCGGCCAGCAGTTCCGGGCCGTTCTTTGCCACATAGGCCTTGCGCAGTTCGTCACCGATCTGGGCCTTGAAAGCCGCCGGGTCGAAGTTCTCGACCACGTTCATGCCCTGCTTGCGCAACTCGGCAATGATCTGGGCCTCGTTCTTCTGGTTCAGCTGGCGCTGGAACTGCTTGGCCTCCTGCGCGGCGTCCAGCAGCACCTTCTGCAAGTCGGGGGCAAGAGCGTCGAACTTGGCCTTGTTGAGGACCACCGGCATGGCGGTGAAGGCGTGCCGGGTCAAGGTCAGGTGCTTCTGCACCTCGTAGAACTTGGCGGAGTAGGTGATCTCGATCGGGTGTTCCTGCGCATCCACCGCGCCCGACTCCAACGCACTGTAGAGCTCGCTCAGCGGCATGGGAACGGGATTGGTGCCCAGCAGCTTCCAGGCCTGCACGTGAACGGGGTTGGGCTGGGTGCGGATCTTCAGGCCCTTGACGTCAGCAGGCGTGCGCACCGCGCGGTTCTTGGTGGTGATGGAGCGGAAACCCACCTCCCAGAAGGCCAGTTGCTTGAGCCCGCTGCCCTCCAGCGCCTTCATCAGATCCTGGCCCACCTGCTGGTCCACGGCCTTGTAGGCGTGTTCCCGGTCACGGAACAGGAAGGGAATGTCCAGCACCTCGAAGCGCGAGTTCAATCCTGCAAAGTTGCCGCTGCCAGCCATCATCATGTCGATGCTGCCGCCCCGCACACCACCGATGACGGTGGCGTCGTTGCCGAGTTGACTGGCCGGGAACACCTGCACCTCCAGCTTGCCCTGGCTGCGCTCCTTGACCATCTTGGCGAACTCCAGGGCGGCCAGGTGTTGAGAGGACGTGTCCGGGCCAGCGTGGGCGAAGCGCAGCTTGGTCTGCGCCTGGGCCGACAAGGGCAGGGCCATGGCAGCGGCCAAGCCGGCGCACAAGATGGGAAGTTGAATGAATTGACGCAGTTTCATGGTTGTCTCCTGTGTGAAAAAAAGGTTTGCCTCAGCGGCCCCAGCGCAGCACCAGCGGGTCAAGCCGGCGCGCGATGTCGATCAGTTGACGGCGCACTTCGGGGTGCATGGGTGGCCAGGGGGCACGTGGCGCCTCGCAGGCGATCACGCCGCCTTCCTTCATGAGCGCCTTGGCAGCCAGGAAACCGGCCTGGCGGTTCTCGTGGTTGATCAGCGGCAACCAGCGCTGGTATTCGGCGAAGGCCCTGTCCTTGTCGCCCGCGCGGTGCGCCTGGATGATGGGGCGGATGCCGTCGGCAAAGCCGCCTCCGGTCATGGCGCCCGTGGTACCGGCTTCCAGGTCGGCCAGCAGCGTGATGGCCTCCTCGCCGTCCCATGGGCCTTCGATGGCCTCACCCCCCAGGGCGATGAGTTCGCGCAGCTTGTTTGCCGCACCGGCGGTTTCCATCTTGAAGTAGCTGACCTGCTCGATTTCCCTGGCCATGCGGGCCAGGAAGGCAGGCGGCAGCGGCGTGCCGGCGGCGGGCGCGTCCTGAACCATGATGGGGATGTCGATGGCGTCAGACACACCCTGGTAAAAGGCCTGGATCTGCGCTTCGCCGAAGCGGAAGGTGGCACCGTGGTAGGGCGGCATCACCATCACCATGGCCGCGCCCATGTCCTGCGCGCGGCGGCTGCGCTCCGCACAAATCCTGGTGCTGGTGTGCGTGGTCGTCACGATCACCGGCACGCGACCGGCAACGTGCTCCAGCGCCGTGCGCGTGAGGATCTCGCGCTCCTCGTCCGCAATCAGGAACTGTTCAGAGAAGTTGGCCAGGATGCACAGACCATCGACGCCTGAGTCGATCATGAAGTCCAGGCAACGCTTCTGGCTGCTCAGGTCCAGCGTGCCGTCGTCAAAGAAGGTGGTGGGAACCACCGGGAAGATGCCCCGGTAACGGGGGTTGGAAAGTCCGGGCATGCCGTACCTCACTCGGTGATCTGGAACTGGTCCAGGTACTCGGTGTTGAGCGTCAGGCCCAGACCAGGCACGTCGTCGCGCAGGTCCAGGAAGCCGTTGTCGGCCACCGGCTCGCCCTTGAAGATGTAATAGAACAGTTCGTTGCCCACCTCCACATCGAACTGCGGGAAGTACTCGCTCATGGGCGAGGCCAGCGTGCTCATGGTCAGGTGGTAGTTGTGCATCTGGCCGGCGTGCGGAATCACCGGCACGCTGTAGGCCTCGCACAGCGCGTTGATCTTGTGCGCGGCGGTGATGCCACCCACCCGGTTGGTGTCGTACTGCACGACACTCACGGCCTTCTTGTCGAGCAGTTGCTTGAAGCCGTACAGGCTGAACTCGTGCTCGCCGCCCGAGATGGGGATGCTGGTGAGCTGGTTCAACTCGGCGTAGCCGTCGATGTCATCGGCAATCACCGGCTCCTCCAGCCAGCGCGGCTCGAACTTCTCCAGCTTGGGCAGGATGCGCTTGGCGTACTCCAGGTTCCAGCCCATGTAGCACTCCAGCATCAGGTCGGTGTCGTAGCCGATGACCTCGCGGATCGCCTCCACCGACTTGAGGTTTTCCTTCACGCCCTCCTGCAGGTGTGCCGGACCGTAACCAAAGCGCATCTTGAAGGCCTTGAACCCCTGGCCAAGGAAGGTCTGCGCCTCTTCCTGCATGGCCTTGAGGTCGGTGCGGTAGAGCTTGCTGTAGTAGCAGGGAATCTTTTCCTTGGTGCGGCCGCCCAGCAGCTTGAAGACGGGCTTGTTCACGCTCTTGCCCAGGATGTCCCAGATGGCCAGGTCCACGGCGGAGATGGCCGCCATGGTCACGCCCTTGCGGCCCCAGGCATGAGTGCTGCGGTACATGCGCTGCCACAGGTACTCGTAGTCCCACGGGTCCTGGCCCATGACCAGCGGGGCCAGGTACTCGTCGATGATGGCCTTGGCGATCTTGGGTGCCAGCGCCACGTTGCCCAGGCCGACGATGCCGTTGTCGGTCTCGATCTCGACCACGGTCCACGAGTGGAAGCGGAAGGTGCTCATGGTCTCCTTCCTGGAGTAAAGCAGGTCCATGGCGTTGGAGCAGAAGTTGCCCTGCGGCGGCACGGTGGGGCCTTTCCATTCATAGACGCGGGCGCGGACGGCGGTGATCTTCATGGAGAAATCCTTGGGTGGGGTCGAAAGGTGTTGTGAGGGAAGCGGGAAGCGTCAGACCTGCGCCCAACGTGCGTGCAGGGCGCTGGCACCCATGCGGGCAGCGATGCGCAAGGCGTTGTAGGTGGCGTTGACGTCGGCACGGCCCTGGCCAGCGATGTCATAGGCGGTGCCGTGGGCCGGCGTGGTGATGGGCAGGGGCAGGCCGCCCTGTACCGTCACGCCTTTGCTGAAGCCCATCAGCTTGATGGCGATCTGCCCCTGGTCGTGGTAGAGCGTGACGATGGCGTCGTACTCTCCGTCGCGCGCCTTCAGGAAGATGGTGTCGGCAGGGAAAGGCCCGGCAATGGGCAGACCCTCTGCATTGAGCGCGCGCACGGCGGGTTCGATGATGTCGATTTCCTCGCGGCCGCAGGTGCCCCCGTCGCCGCCATGCGGGTTGAAGGCTGCAACGGCCACACGAGGTTGCGCGAAGCCCGCCGCCTGCAGCGAGCGGTGGATGAGGCGCGCCGCATCCATGATCCGCGCCTGGCTCAGGTGGCTGGCTGCGTCCTTGAGCGGGATGTGCGAGGACACACGCGAGGTCCACAGGTTGCCCAGGGTGTTGAACTCGCAGAAATAGCTCTTGACGCCAAGGTACTCAGCGAAATGGTGCAGTTCGTCCTCGTGCCGCAGGCCGCCCAGTTTCATCGCGTGCTTGTTGAGCGGTGCAAAGCAGATCGCATCAACGTCCTCGCGCAATGCCGCGTCCATGCAGGCGTTGAGCACGCGGATGACCGAGGCCCCTCCAGGGGCCTGCGCCACCGAACGTTGCACCTGTTCAGGCCGAACGGTGTCCATGGGCAGCCAGGCAGGCACGTGGGGTTGAGCCCGGCCCCGGACTTCATCGAAACGGGACACCTCGTGTGTGGCCACCCGCACACCGGCGATCTGCTGGCCCTGCTCCCACAGCCAGGGATCGCCCGCGAGCACGATGTTGGCGTGCTGTGCGGCATCGGTCTGGCCCAGCAAGCGGGCCATCAGTTCAGGGCCGATACCGGCCGGGTCACCCAGGGTGAGGGCAACAACAGGAAGGTGGGAAGAACTCATGTACGGCTCTCAATGACAAGGTAGGTGGAATGCATCGCTTCAGTAGAACCAGCGAGCCGGCACCATGACGATGGACGGGAAGAGGATGAGCAACGTCAGCACCAGCAGCTGCGCCAGCAGGAAGGGCCAGACACCCCGAGTGACCGCGCCCAGCGGCTCACGCGACACCCCAGCCACCACGTTGAGCACGGTGCCCACAGGCGGTGTCAACAGACCGATGGCGTTGTTCATGATGAACAGCACGCCAAAGTAGATGGGGTCGATGCCCGCCTGCTTGACGATGGGCATCAGCACCGGTGTGAGGATCAGCACCGTGGGCATGAGGTCCAAGGCGGTTCCGACCACCACCACCAGGGCCATCATGGCCAGCATGAGCAGGAGCTTGTTGTCCATCAGCGGACGCAGCAGTTCCGTCACCTCGGCCGGGATGTTGGCAATGGTGATCAGCCAGGCCGACACCAGCGCGGTGGCCACCAGGAACATCACCACGCTGGAGGTCTTGGCCGCCTGCAGCATCAGTTCCGGCAGGGCGGGCAGCTTGAGTTCGCGGTAGACGAACAGGCCCACCAGCAGTGAATAGACGGCGGCCACCACGGCGGCCTCGGTGGGCGTGAAAACGCCCGCCTTCATGCCCCCGATGATGACCACTGGCAGCGCCAGGGCCCACAAACCGTCGCGCACGGCGTGGCGCAGACGGGCCCACTCGAAACGGCGGCCCTCGACGGCAGGGGCGTCCTTGCGGGCGCAGAGCCACCAGGTCACCCAGAGGGCCGCGCCCATCAGGATGCCGGGCACGATACCGGCAAGGAACAGCTTGGTGATGGACACCTGCGCGGCCACGCCAAAGATGACGAAGGGAATGGACGGCGGAATGACAGGCGCAATGATGCCGCCTGCCGCGATCAGCCCCGAGGCACGGGGGATGTTGTAGCCCGCCTGGCGCATCAACGGGATCAGCACCGCCGCCAGGGCCGCCGTGTCGGCCACGGCCGAACCGGAAATGCTGGCCATGACCAGCGCGGCCAGAATCGCCACGTAGCCCAGACCACCCCGCACATGGCCCACCACGGCCTCGGCCATGGCGATGATGCGCCGGGAAATGCCGCCAGCGTTCATCAACTCGCCCGCCAGCATGAAGAAGGGCACCGCCATCAAGGGGTAGTTGTTGACACCCTCCAGCATGTTCTGCGCAAGGATCTGGGTGTCGAAATTGCCCATGTACACCATGAGCGCCACGCCGCACACCACAAGGGCGAACGCGATGGGCATGCCCAGCGCCATGGCGCCAAGCAGAGAAGACACGAAAACAACGATGGTCATGGCCCGTCCTTATTCGACTTGCGCCTGATGATTGGCCGCGAGTTCCGCAACGGGCATGCGGCCAGTGAGCTGGCGCCACAAGGAATGCAGCAGGACCAGCGCAATGCCCACCGAGGTAACCAGCAACCCGGAAAACACCAGCCCCATGGGCACACCGGTAACGGGCGAGTGGTCGTCCATGGCCAGCACCACCTGCTTCCAGGTGCCGTGACCCAGCAGCGCGCAGCAGCCCAGCATCAGCGCGTCCGAGGTGAAGCGCGCGATGCGCTGGCCCCACACGGGCAGGGCCGCGATGACGCTGTTCATGCCCAGGTGGGCGCCGTCGTGCATGGCCACCAGGGCCCCCAGCAGCGTCAGCCACATGAAGACGAAGCGCGACACCTCCTCCGAAAAGACGATGCCGGAGTTGAAGCCGTAACGCAGCACCACGTTGCCAAACACGAGCACCACCATCACACCCAGCAGGGCGATCAGCAGCCACTCGATCAAGCGGATCACGACACGAGGGATCATGGGCGGCCCCTGCTCAGTCCAGCTTGATGTTCTTCTTGCGGATCAGGTCGCCATAGCGCTGGTTCTCGGCGTTGTGGAACGCCAGGAACTGCGCCTGCGACATGGGCGTGAGGTCGGCGCCGATCGCGCTCAGGCGCGTCTGCGTCTCGGGCATCGCAATCACCTTGTTGATCTCGGTGTTCAGGCGCTCCACCACCGCCTTGGGGGTGCCAGCCGGGGCATAGACGCCATACCACGCACTCATCTCCACGCCCTTCACACCGGCCTCGGCCATGGTCGGCACGTCGGGCAGCTGCGGGTTTCGCTTGGCGGCAGCCACCGCCAGCGGCTTGACCTTGCCGTTGCGGATGTGCCCGATGACCGAAGGCATGGTGTCGAAGCTGAGCTGCACGCGCCCGGCCATCAGGTCCATCAGCGCCGGGCTGCTGCCACGGTAGGGAATGTGGGTGATGAAGGTGCCCGTCACGTCCTTGAACAGTTCGGCGGCGATGTGCTGCGTGCTGCCCGAGCCGCTGGTGGCGTAGTTCAACTGACCCGGTTTGCCCTTGGCCATCTTCACCAGTTCGGCCACGCTGGACACCCCCAGGCCGGTGTTGACCACCAGCACGTTCGGCACCGCGCCCACGAAGGCCACCGGCACCAGGTCCTTGTTGCTGTCGTAGGAAAGCTTCAGCAGGTGCGGTGCGATCGCATGCGCGGTGGACACCCCCATCACCAGCGTGTGCCCGTCGTTGGACTTGGCGGTGATGTCCGCCGCCAGGGTGTTGGACGCACCGGGCCGGTTCTCCACCACCACCGTCTGCTTGAGCAGCGGCCCCAGGCGGTCTGCCACGGCGCGCGCCATGGCGTCGGTACCCCCACCCGGGGCCGAACCCACCAGAAGCTTCACGGGCTGGGCCGGCCACTCTTGCGCCTGGGCGCCAGCAACCATGGCCAGCAGGCCTGCCGAGAGAAATAGTTTGCGTCGATTCACGTGCTGTCTCCTGTGTTTCCCCCGCTGTTCTCGTGAGGGTGAGCGGATAATAGGCACGCCATCGATAAATGAAAATTAGAAAGTTTTCATTGATTGATAACCTGTGGATATCAAATACATGAGCGTTCTGCCCACCGCCCAACTGCTCAACCGCCTGCGCATGCGCCAGGTGGCATTGCTGCTGGCCATAGGACGGCTGCGCACGCTGCGTGCCGCAGCCGTGGAACTGGGCATGACGCAACCCGCAGCCACCAAAATGCTTCACGAGCTGGAGCACACGCTGGGCACTGCGCTTTTCAAGCGGGTAGGCCGGGGGCTGGAACTGACAGAGGCTGGCCGGGTGGTGCTGGGCTATTTCCAGGGCCTGCAGGGCCACTTCGACGCTCTGACCCGCGAACTGGGCGAACTCTCACAAGGCAATGCGGGCAAGCTGTGCATCGGCAGCATCATGGCTGCGTCGCCGGCGGTGTTGTCCAAGGCACTCATACGCTTGAAAGCGCTGTACCCGCGCCTGACGATCGAGATCACGGTGGACACCAGCGACCGGCTGGCCGAAGGTCTGCGCCGGGGTGATCTGGACGTGGTGTTCGGCCGCGCACCCAGCGAACAGATCGACGAACTGCACTTCGAGCCGCTGGCCAAGGAAGCGCTGTCGCTGGTGGTTTCGCCCAGCCACCCGCTGGCCAAGCTGGTTCGTGTGCCGTGGAACGACCTGATGAAGTTCCAATGGATCCTGCAACCCCGCGGCAGCCCCATGCGCGAACTGCTGGAACAGGAGTTCCGCAGCCATGGCAGCCGGCCCCCGCCCGGGTTGATCGAGACCTCATCCATCCTCACCACCACCAACCTGCTCGCCCACTCCGAGATGATCGCCGTGATCCCGAGCGAGGTGGCCGAGCGCTATGAGCAACATGGCATGTTGGTGTGCCTGAAACACCAACTGCGCCAGCAACTTGGCGCCTATGGTGTCGTCACGTCCAAAGCGCGCCCGTTTTCACCCGCGGCGGCGCAACTGATCGCCTTTGTGGGTGGAAGGGGTGACGCCATCCGCGCAACTTGACTTCACCTGCCAGAGGTTCAGAATGATGGCCCCCCCCGGTCGATTCAACGGGTTGGCCGGTTCCGGCCCTGGGCCGAAATTTCCGTCGAAGGAGAAGCCGCCATGGCACACCCCGACTGGCGCCTGGAAGGCGAGTGGATCAAAAACTGCAGCTGCGCATACGGTTGCCCCTGTGACTTCAACGCGCCGCCCACGCACGGCTGGTGCAAGGGCCTGGTGGGCATGCACATCACCAAAGGCCACTTCAAGCAGGTGAGCCTTGACGGCCTCAGCTTCTTCGTCACCGTGTCCTTCCCCGGCGCACTGCACGAAGGCAACGGACAAGCCCAGTTGATCGTCGACGAAAAAGCCAGCAGCGAGCAACGCGAGGCCCTTTTCGCCATCCTGTCCGGGCAAAACTCGGCCGAAGGCACGCTCTTCCACATCTTCAGCCTGATCGTCTCGAAGCACCACGACCCGGTGTTCGCCCCCATCACCTTTGAATTCGACAAGGAAGGGCGCCGGGCACGCGTGCGCATCCCCGGCTGGCTGGAAACCGACGTCGAACCGATCCTCAACCCGGTCACCGGGGCCGAGCACCGTGCCAAGGTGGTACTGCCCGAGGGCTTCGAGCACCTGGAAGGGGAGATCGCATCCTCCGGCATCCGCAGCACAGGGGCCATTGCCTTCGAAACCCAAGGCAGCCACAGCACGCTGGCCCACGTGACGCAGACGCCCCAAGGCGTGGTCGCCTGAAGCCGCCAGAAAACCCACCGCACAGGCGGCAAGCATGGACAGGCTGCTCCGGCAGGTTTCGCGCCACGAACGTGCCATGGTGGTGCTGGGCCTGCTCCTGGTAGAGGGCGCTGCCTGGGCTTACCTGTGGAGCGGTGCCGGCACGCTGGAGGACATGGGCGGCATGCTCATGCCCATGAGCAGCGGGCCTTGGACGCCCGCGCACGCTCTGGTCATGCTGGCCATGTGGTGGGTGATGATGGTGGCCATGATGCTGCCCAGTGCCCTGCCGGTGATCCTTGTGCATGCCAGCATCGCGGGCCGCCAGCCCCATGCCGGCTGGGTCACGGCGGCATTCACTGCGGGCTATCTGATGGTGTGGGGCGGCTTTGGCGTCGCTGCCACGGCGTTGCAATTTGCCCTGGAACGGGTGGCCTTGTTGTCCCCCATGATGGAATTGAGCAGCGTGGCGCTTGCTTCAGCCACCTTCGTGGCCGCCGGGCTGTACCAGTGGACGCCATTGAAGCGGACCTGCCTGGAGCATTGCCATTCACCGCTCGCATTCGTCATGACGCACTGGCGCAGCGGCCCGCGCGGTGCGTTGTGGATGGGCTGGCGCCATGGCATCTACTGCCTGGGCTGCTGCTGGGTGCTGATGCTCCTGCTCTTCGTCGGGGGGCTGATGAACCTGGTGTGGATTGCCGCCCTTGCGCTGTACGTGCTTGCCGAAAAGCTGCTGCCCGGTCAGGCGTGGGTTCGCCGGGTGGCTGGCGCCGGCTTGCTGTTGTGGGGCCTGGCGCTGCTGTGGTGGCCCGGGTTTGCCTGAATCACGGCGGCAGGAACAAACTGGTTACGAAACCGTTGAACTTCCGGTTTTGCCGCGCTGCTGCGCCCAATAATGAAAAAATGAACCAGCTCGACGCACTCAAACAGCTCACCACGGTGGTCGCCGACACGGGCGACTTCCACCAGATCGCCGCCTTTTCGCCGCGCGACGCGACCACCAACCCGTCGCTCATCCTGAAAGCGGTGCAGAAGCCGGACTACGCCCACCTGCTGCGGGACGCGGTTGCCAGCCACCGCGCACAGGGGCTGGAAGAAACCATGAACCGCCTGCTCGTGCGCTTTGGCTGCGAGATCCTCGAACACATCCCCGGCCGCGTGTCCACCGAGGTCGATGCGCGCCTGAGTTTCGACACCGCCGCGACCGAGGCCCGTGCGCGCCGCATCATCGAGCTGTACCAGGGCGAGGGCGTGCCGACTGACCGTGTGCTGATCAAGATCGCCTCCACGTGGGAAGGCATCCAGGCCGCAGCGCAGCTGGAGCGCGAAGGCATCCACACCAACCTCACGCTGCTGTTTTCGTTTGCCCAGGCGGTGGCCTGCGGCCAGGCCAAGGTGCAGCTCATCTCGCCGTTCGTGGGGCGCATTTACGACTGGTACAAGAAGAATGCGGGCGCCAGCTGGGACGAAGCCGCCAACGCGGGCGCGAACGACCCTGGCGTGAAGTCGGTGCGGGCCATCTACAACTTCTACAAGAAGCACGGCATTGCCACCGAGGTGATGGGCGCGAGCTTTCGCAACGTGGGGCAGATCACGGCGCTGGCTGGCTGCGATCTGCTCACCATCAGCCCCGACCTGCTGGCACAACTGGCGGCCAGCGAGGCTGCGCTGCCCAGGGCGCTGGACGCCGGTGCCGCGCAGGCCATGGACATTCCCTTCGTCGAGTACGACGAGGCGGGTTTCCGCTTTGCGCTCAACGAGGATGCCATGGCCACCGAGAAACTGGCCGAGGGCATTCGCGCCTTCGTGGCAGACACGGTCAAGCTCGAAGGCATGATGTCGTGATCGGAAACCCGGCGTTAGTTTGATCAACAAACTATGTCGGGTTTATCCCTATTCGCGCCCAGATCACCCCGCATCAATAATTCGTTCGTCGTCCTTACAAACTGTTTTGTGCAGTGCCGGAAGGGGCGCAATGGCTCTGCCGTTCAAAGGGGCCTTTCCACAACCACAGGCCTGCACAGGCCAAACCACCGGAGACATGGATGAAGCTGAAAACAACTCTGACTGCCTTTGCCCTGAGCATGGCCGCTGCGGGCGCGTTCGCCCAGGTCGTGGGCGTGAGCTGGTCCAACTTTCAGGAAGAGCGCTGGAAGACCGACGAAGCCGCCATCAAGGCCGAATTGGCCAAGGCTGGCGCCAGCTACATCAGCGCCGACGCTGGCGGCTCCCCGGAAAAGCAGTTGGCCGACATTGACAGCCTCATCTCCAAGGGCGCCAAGGCGCTGATCATCCTGGCCATGGACAAGGACGCTATCCTGCCCGCCGTGAACAAGGCCAACCAGCAGAAGATTCCCGTGGTGGCCTATGACCGCCTGATCGAAGCGCCGGGCGTGTTCTACATCACCTTCGACAACGTGGAAGTGGGCCGCATGCAGGCACGCGCCATCTTCGAGGCCAAGCCCAAGGGCAACTTCGTGATGATCAAGGGCTCGCCCACCGACCCGAACGCCGACTTCCTGCGCGGCGGCCAGCAAGAGATCATTGACGCCGCCGTGAAGAAGGGCGACATCCGAATAGTGGGCGAGGAATACACCGAAGGCTGGAAGCCCGAGGTGGCCCAGAAGAACATGGAGCAGATCCTCACCAAGACCGGCGGCAAGGTGGACGCCGTGGTGGCCTCCAACGACGGCACCGCAGGCGGTGTGGTGGCCGCGCTCAACGCCAAGGGCATCAAGGGCATCCCTGTTTCCGGCCAGGACGGCGACCACGCTGCGCTCAACCGCGTGGCGCTGGGCACGCAGACTGTGTCTGTGTGGAAGGACGCGCGCGACCTGGGCCGCGACGCCGCTGCCGTGGCAGTGAAACTGGCCAAGGGCCAGAAGGTGGCTGGCGCCCAGACCTGGAACGGCGGCGAGAAGAAGGTGGCGCTGCAGGCGCAGTTCCTCAAGCCCGTGCCCATCACCGCCAAAAACCTGGACGTGGTGGTGAAGGCTGGCTGGATCAAGAAGGAAGACCTGTGCAAAGGCGTGGACGCCGCCAAGGGCCCTGCTGCATGCAAATGACCGGCAACGCTCTTTGAAAGGCTAGCCCCTTGAACCGCGGGCTGGGGTCGGCCCGCGGTTTTTCTTTGTCTCCTGCGGAGAACGCATGTGAATCCGGTTGTGAATTCGCTCAGGCAGGCGGCCATCGACTGGCGCCTGGTGATGATGGGCGCGGTGCTGACGGCCATTGCCCTGGTGTTCAACGTGTTGTCGGACGGCTTGTTCCTGTCACCCGAGAACCTCTACAACATCGCCCAGCAGACGGCGGTGGTGGGCATCGTGGCCACGGTGGTGGTGCTGGTCATCGTGGCGCGGCACATCGACCTGTCGGTGGGCTCGGTGATGGGTTTCGTGGGGGTGCTGATCGCCACGCTGATGTACACCGCCAACTGGCACTGGGTTCAGGCATCGCTGGCGGGGCTGGCGGTGGCCATTGGGGTGTCGCTGTACCAGGGCGCGCTCACGGCCAAGCTGGGCGTGCCATCGTTCGTGGTCACGCTGGGCGGCCTGATGTCGTTTCGCGGCGCGGCCTTTCTGGTGGCCGACGGCAAGACCCAGCCGGTGAACGACCCCTTCTTCCAGCGCCTGGGCGGCGGCTTTGACGGTGCCATTGGCGTGGGCCCGAGCTGGCTGCTGGCTGGTGTGATCGTGCTGGCTCTGGTGGCCCTGACCTGGGCCCGGCGCCGTGCCAGAACGGCATACGGCGTGCCCAACAACCCGCTGTGGCTGGACGCCGCCATCGTGCTGGTGCCCGTGGCCATTGTGCTGGGCTTCGTGGCGGCCATGAACGCCTACCAGATCCCCAGCAAGGACGCTCCGCAGGGCATCCCCATTCCAGTGCTGATCTGGGGTGCCGTGGCCGTGAGCCTGTCCTTCATCGTACGCCGCACACGTTTCGGCCGCTACATCTTCGCCATGGGCGGCAACCCCGAAGCCGCCGCCCTGGTGGGCATACCTGTGCGCAAGGTCACGCTGATGCTGTTCGCGCTGCTCGGCGTGCTCATCACCATCGCCGCCATCGTGTCCATCGCCCGGCTGAACGCGGGCACCAATTCGCTGGGCACCAGCATGGAACTGTTCGTGATAGCCGCAGCCGTCATCGGCGGCACCGCGTTGGCGGGCGGCAGCGGCTCCATCCTGGGCTCGGTGCTGGGCGCGCTCATCATGCAGAGCATCGACAGCGGCATGCTGCTGCTGGACGTGTCCATTGGCGTGCGCTACGTGATCATCGGTCAGGTGCTGATCGTTGCCGTGGTGTTTGACGTGATCTACCGCCGCCTGACGGGAGACGCATCATGAGCCCCCACGCTTCACCGCTGCGCGGGTCGCTGCCCCCCGGGGGGGCTGATCCGGCTTGGGGCGGCCCGGCGCCGGATCGCCCG
>CBKZAG010000017.1:0-28709 GCA_966692625.1 uncultured Comamonadaceae bacterium | reverse complement strand
AGACGCACGTCGAGACCATGCGCGAGTACCTGCTGGGGCTGCAGCAGCGCATCACTTCCGCCATTTCCGAGATTGACGGCAAGGCCTTCCTTTCGGACGCTTGGGAGAAGCCTGCGGGCGAAGCCTTGCAGGGCAATGGCATCACGCAAATCCTGGAAGACGGGGCTGTGTTCGAGCGCGCGGGCTGCGGCTTTTCCCACGTCAGCGGCCCCAAGCTGCCGCCTTCGGCCACCCAACATCGCCCTGAGTTGGCGGGCGCACCTTTCGAGGCGCTCGGCGTTTCGCTGGTGTTCCATCCGCGTAACCCTTATGTGCCCACCGTGCACATGAACGTGCGCATGATCACCGCCAAGCCGCTCAATGGCGGCGAGGCCGTGAGTTGGTTTGGCGGCGGCATGGACCTCACCCCGTATTACGGGTTCGAGGAAGACGCCGTTCACTTCCACCAGACCTGCGCTACGGCGCTGGAGCCCTTCGGCGCCGACAAATACCCCCGTTTCAAGGCATGGTGTGACGACTATTTCTGTCTGAAGCACCGCAACGAGCAACGTGGCATTGGCGGCGTGTTTTACGACGACTTCTCTGAACTGGGCTTCGAGGGCGGGTTTGCCATGACCCGTGCTGTGGGCGATGCCTTCCTGCACGCCTACCTGCCCATCGTGCTGCGCCGAAACGACACCCACTACGGCGAACGCGAGCGCCAGTTCCAACTGTACCGCCGTGGGCGTTACGTGGAGTTCAACCTGGTCTGGGACCGTGGGACCCACTTTGGCCTTCAATCTGGTGGCCGCAGCGAGTCCATCCTCCTGTCCATGCCGCCGCTGGTGCGCTGGGCCTACAACGAGCGCCCGGCGCCTGGCACCCCGGAACACCGGCTGTACCAGGAGTTCCTGGTGCGGCGGGACTGGTTGTGAACAGCCGCACCCCGCCTGTGCAGCGCGTGGGCATGTTCGGCGGCGCGTTCGACCCGCCGCACTGGGCACACCGGGCCCTGGCTGAAACGGCGCTCACGCAACTCGGGTTGGACGTTCTGCACATTCTCCCCACGGGGCATGCCTGGCACAAGGCGCGTGTGCTGTCTCCGGCAGCGCATCGGCTTGCCATGTGTGACCGGGCATTTGATGGCCTGCCCATGGCCCGCATCGATGACCGGGAGATACGCCGCGAGGGCCCTTCGTACACGGCCGACACATTGCGTGAGCTGGCGTCGGAGTATCCCGGCGCACAGTTGTATCTTGTCCTTGGGGCAGACCAGCTACTGGCTTTCAAGTCCTGGAGCCGCTGGGAGGAAGTTCTGCGTCTGGCCACCTTGGCCGTGGCCAACCGCGCCATCCACATCGGCGCCGATGCCGATCCCACCCAGCAGGTTGAGCAGGACCTGAGCGGTGTGGAGGTTCCTTTTGTTCAGCTGAACATGCCCTTGCGCAACATCAGCGCCACCGCCGTGCGTGCCCACGTGCATGGACAAAGCCGCCGATTTCCTGACCTGGACGTGCTGGTGCCCGCGGGCGTTGCGCGTTATATTTCCGAACACCATCTCTACGAAACCCCCACATGACCAGCGAAACCGTCGCCAAGAAGAATATCCAGAAACTCCAGCGCGCCATCGTCGATGGTTTGGAGGACGTCAAGGGGCAGGACATCCAGGTTTTCAACACCGAAGGTCTCTCGCCTTTGTTCGAACGGGTCATCGTTGCCTGTGGCACGTCCAACCGCCAGACCAAGGCGCTTGCAGCCAGCGTGCGCGACGCCGTTCGCGAGGCAGGTTTTGACAAGCCCCGTATGGAGGGCGAGGAAAACGGCGAGTGGATCATCGTGGATTGCGGCCAGGCCGTGGTGCACGTGATGCAGCCCAGCATTCGCCAGTACTACCGGCTCGAAGACATCTGGGGTGAGAAGCCTGTCCGGATGAAACACGGCGATGCCAAGGCCAAGGCCGCGCGTGCCGCAACCCCCGAGCCTGAAAAGGCTCCGGCAAAGAAGACGCCCGCAAAGAAGGCTGCAGCAAAGGCCGTGCCTGCTCGCAAGCCAGGTGCAGCCGCCAAGAAATCGACGGCAAAGGCGACGCCCTCGTCAGACAAGCCGGTGCGCAAGGCGTCTGCCAAGCCCGCCGCAAAGAAGGTCGTCGCCAAGAGTGTGGCCGCCAAGTCCACAGGGGCCAAAAAGGCGCCCGCCAAGAAGGCTCCCACCAAGGTGGCAGTTGTCAAGGTGGGGGTGCCTGCCAAAAAGACCGTTGCCAAGAGCGCGGCGAAGGCGGGCAAGCCCGCAGCCAAGGCAGCAGCAAAACCTAAGGCCAAGCCCAAGAAGGCGGCATGAAGCTGCTGATCGTCGCAGTAGGGCAGCGCATGCCCGACTGGGCGCAGACGGCCTACGACGATTACGCCAAGCGCTTCCCGCCCGATTGTCGGGTGGAGATCAAGACCGTCAAAACCGAGCCACGCGGTTCCAAGACGCTGGAAACCCTGTTGGCGGCAGAGCGTGCGCGCATAGAAGCCGCCATCCCGCGTGGCGCCCGTATCGTTGTGCTGGACGAGCGGGGCAGCCAGTTGACCACCGTCGCCTTGGCGCAGCAACTGCGCCAATGGCAGATGGCTGGCGACGACGTGGCGCTGGTGATTGGCGGGCCTGACGGCCTTGACCCGGACTTCAAGGCCAAGGCGCAGTTGCGCATCCGGCTGTCCGACATGACCTTGCCACATGCGTTGGCGCGGGTGCTGCTCATCGAGCAGCTCTACCGTGCCTGGTCTGTCAACGCCAACCATCCTTATCACCGCGAATGAGTGTGTCTTCCAAGTCTCCCTGGGTTTACCTGGCGTCGCAGAGCCCGCGCCGCAAGCAGCTGCTGGAGCAGTGGGGTGTGCGCTGCGAGCTGTTGCTGCCCGACGACCATGAGGATGCAGAGGGGCTGGAGGACGTTCGCCCCGGCGAAGCACCCGCTGCCTACGTCAGGCGTGTGACGCGCCTGAAGCTGGAGGCGGCCGTGGCGCGCCTGCAGCGGCGCGGCTGGCCAGACGGGCCCGTGCTGTGTGCGGATACCACTGTGGCGCTCGGGCGCGACATCCTGGGCAAACCTTCGTCCAAGGCCGACGCCGAGCACATCCTGCAGCGCCTGTCTGGCCAGAAGCACCAGGTGCTCACCGCCGTTGCGGTGGCTCACCGTGGCCATGTCTGGCAGGCGCTGAGCCGATCACAGGTCACGTTCGCCGAACTTTCACGTGCCGAGATCCGCAGCTACGTTGCCACGGGTGAGCCCATGGGCAAGGCTGGCGCCTACGGCATTCAGGGCTTGGGTGGCCTGTTCATCAGCCATATCGCAGGCAGTTACACCGGCATCATGGGCTTGCCCGCGTTCGAGACTGCCCAGGTCCTGCGCGAGGCAGGTTTGCGTCTGCTGTAATGCACCCATGGCACAAGACATTCTGATCAATTGGGCGCCGCAGGAAACCCGCGTGGCGGTGGTGGAGCAGGGCGCGGTGCAGGAAGTGCACTTCGAGCGCACGCTGGAGCGCGGGCTGGTGGGCAACATCTACCTTGGCAAGGTCTCGCGCGTGCTGCCGGGCATGCAGTCGGCCTTCATCGACATCGGTCTGGACCGCGCGGCCTTCTTGCACGTAGCGGACCTGCTGCCCAACATCACCGCTCGACACGCGGGCAACAAGGACCGCGCCCCCTTGGTGGCCAGCGGACAGGCGGCAGACGAAGGCACGCCCACCGTTTCTGCGCCGCCAACGGTGGAGGCGGTGCTCCCCATCGAAAAACAGATTTTCGAGGGCCAGGCCCTGATGGTGCAGGTCCTCAAGGACCCCATCGGCACCAAGGGCGCGCGCTTGACGGCGCAGGTGAGCATTGCGGGGCGGCTCCTGGTGTTTCTGCCGCAGGACAAGCACATTGGCGTGTCGCAAAAAATCCCCTATGCCCAGCGCGAGTCGCTGCGTCAGCGTCTGGTGGCGCTGACTGCCGAAGGGGGTGGTGGCTTCATCCTGCGCACCAACGCCGAAGACGCGTCAGACGAGGAGTTGGCCGAAGACATTGCCTACCTGCGCAAAACCTGGGCGCACATCAAGACCTCTTCCACGCGCCAGCCGCCAGGTACGCTGCTCTACCAGGACCTGACGCTGTTGCAGCGCGTGTTGCGCGATCTGGTCGGGTCCCAGACACAGTCCATCAAAGTTGATTCGCGCGAACAGTTCGGGTTGCTGCAGGGGTTTGCGCGCGAGTACATGCCCAGCACGCTGTCGCGGTTGGAACTGTATGGGGGAGAGCGCCCGATTTTTGACCTCTTCAACATCGACGAAGAAATCGCCCGAGCCCTGGGGCGCAGGGTTGATCTCAAATCGGGCGGTTACTTGGTCATTGACCAGACCGAAGCGCTGACCACCGTGGACGTGAACACGGGTGGCTACGTCGGGGCGCGCAATTTCGACGACACCATCTTCAAGACCAACCTGGAGGCGGCGCAGGCCATTGCACGGCAGCTTCGTCTGCGCAACCTGGGCGGGATCGTCATCGTTGACTTCATCGACATGGTGCGCGAAGACCACCGCGAGGCCGTGCTGGCGGAGTTCCGCAAGCAGCTTGCGCGTGACCGGGTGAAGACCATGATCGGGGGCTTCTCCCAATTGGGGCTGGTCGAGATGACCCGCAAGCGCACGCGCGAATCGCTGGCGCACATGCTCAGCGAGCAGTGCGAGGCCTGTGCGGGAAAAGGGCACGTCAAGACGCCGCGCAGCGTGTGCTACGACATCCTGCGCGAGATACTGCGGGAGGCACGCGCCTTCAACCCACGCGAATTCCGCATCGTGGCTTCGCCCAAGGTGGTGGAACTGTTTCTTGACGAGGAAAGCCAGTACCTGGCGGGCTTGAGTGACTTCATCGGCAAGCCGATTTCCCTGCAAAGCGAAGGCGGCATGACGCAGGAGCAGTACGACATCGTGCTGCTCTGATGCGTGCCTTGGCCCCTGGCCTCAGCCGATGAGGTCGGCCCGTGAGCCTTGCGCGTGCAGGCGGGCGTAGATGCCGTCTGCTGCAAGCAGTTGGGTGTGGCTGCCCTGTTCCATGATGCGACCCTCCGAGAGCACGATCACTCGGTCGGCGTGCTCGATGGTGCTGAGCCGGTGTGCGATCACCAGCGTTGTGCGCCCCTGCATCAGGCGTGACAGTGCGTCCTGCACCAGCCGTTCGGATTCGTTGTCCAGGGCAGAGGTTGCCTCGTCCAGGATGAGGATGGGGGCGTCCTTGTAGATGGCACGGGCAATGGCCAGCCGTTGGCGCTGGCCGCCTGAGAGTTCCGTGGCGTTGTGGCCAACTGGCGTGTGTATGCCCTGTGGCAGGCTGTTGACCATGTCGCCCAGGTTGGCAGACCGCAGCGCGGCCAGTACGCGCGTGTCGTCCACCTCGGCGCCCAGGGCCACGTTGCCTGCCAGCGTGTCGTTGAGCATGACAACGTCCTGGCTCACCATGGCGAACTGCGAGCGCAGGTTGCGCAGGTTCCAGTCCGGCAGGGGGGTGCCATCAAGTTTGACCGTGCCTTCGCTCACCTCCACGAAACGGGGCAACAGGTTGACCAGCGTCGTCTTGCCCGAGCCAGAAGGCCCCACCAGCGCCACCACTTCGCCCGGGCGAACCTCCAACATCACGTCGCGCAGCGCCGCGCCTTCCTTGCCCCGGTAGCGCACAGTCACGTGTTCAAAACACAAATGGCCCTGGGCGCGTGCCACCTGGTGGTGACCACTGGATTGCTCGGGAGCTTCCTCGATCAGTTCCAAGGCACGTTCCAGTGCCGCCAGTCCTCTGGTCACGGGCCCGGCCACGTCGGCCAGTTGTCGGATGGGAGTGATGAGCATGAGCATGGCCGTGACGAAACCCACGAAGCCGCCCACGGTCACACCCTGGCCACTGCTCTGCCACAGTGCCACGGCAATCACCGCCGACAAGGCAGCGGCGGCCAGCAGTTGCGTCACTGGCGTCATGGCAGCACTGGCTATGGTGGCTTTCATGGCCAGCCGGCGCAACGAGACGCTCAATTGGTCGAAGCGGCGCGCCTGCTGTGCCTCGGCGCCGTGCAGGCGGATCATGCGGTGGGCCAGCACGTTTTCTTCAACTACGTAGGCCAGTTCATCGGTTGCGCCTTGGCTTGTCCGCGTCAACTGGTAAAGGCGACGAGACAGCAGGCGCATCACCCACACCAGTGCGGGGAACAGGCACATCACGATCAGCGTGAGCTGCCAGTTCAGGAAGAACAGATACCCCAGCAGCGCCACCAGCGTGAGCGTGTCCTTCGTCACGCTCAGGAAAGCGTTGACCAGCAGTGTGGCGCCCGTTTGAACCTCGTAAACCAGGGTGTTCGACAGCTTGCTGGCGTTCTGTTGAGAGAACAATTCCATGCGCGCCGAGTTGAGCCGCTCGAACATGGCGCGGCGCAGAGCCAGCATGCCCTCGTTGGCGGTGTAGGTCAGGGCGTACTTGGCCAGGAAGCTGGCAATGCCGCGGATACCAAACAGTCCCATCAGGGCCACCGGGACCATCCACAGCGGAAAGCTGTCTTCCACAAAGCCTTCATCCAGCAACGCCTTGAGCAGCGCGGGTATGGCAGGTTCCGTGGCCGCCACCACAATGGTGGCCAGCGCTGCAATCGCAACACCCATTCGGGCGCCCTCGAAATAAGGTATCAACCGGCGCAGCCGCTGCCACAGCGTTTGCGAAGGTGGAGTGAAGTTCGGCGTTTCGGTGCGGGTGTTGTCTGTCACAAGCTGCAATTCCGGGCAATGCGAGGCCGCGCGGGAACCCTTTTGGAAACAACTTGTCACTTCAAGGGCGGGCGCGTCCGGTATTATCGGCGCGTTGTGTCACAGCCTGGGCGACTTGTGCTCGCCTTGGTCTTGGTCAAAAAATATGACGCTATTACACCCCTTTCGTTTTTCTATGGCGGCCAACCGCCGTCAATGCCTGGGGACGCTTGCCGGCGCAGGCCTGATGGCCAGCCCTCTGGGTCAGGCCTGGGCACAGTTCCGGGTCGAGGTGTCCGGTGTCGGGCTCAAGCAAATCCCGTTCTCCATTGCCAGTTTCCGCGTGGCCGGTGCGCCCTCGGGCGTTGATGTTCCTACGATCATCCGTGCTGATCTGGAGCGCAGCGGGCTGTTCCGGGCCGTGCAGGGCGGCAGCGAAGTTCTTGACGAAAACGCGCGGCCAGACCTGGGCGTGTGGCGTGACCGCACGGTGGATGCCCTGGTGACCGGTAGCGTCACCCGCCTGGCCGACGGCCGCTATGACGTTCGCTTCCGGTTGTGGGATGTGGTCAAGGCCCAGGACTTGGGCGGAGTGAGCTTCCCTGTCAGCCAGGCAGACTTGCGGCTCGCAGCGCACCGCGTTGCAGACCAGGTCTATGAAAAGCTTCTCGGCCACCCGGGCGTGTTCTCCACGCGCATCGCCTACGTTTCCAAGCAGGGCGAGCGGTACAACCTCTGGGTGGCAGATGCCGACGGCGAGAACCCCCAGACGGCGCTGGCAAGCCCCGAACCCATCATTTCACCTGCATGGTCGCCCAACGGTGGCCAACTGGCCTACGTTTCCTTTGAAGCCCGCAAGCCGGTGATCTATACGCATGAGGTGTCGTCAGGCAGACGGCGGCTGCTGGCCAATTTCAAGGGCTCCAACAGCGCTCCGGCCTGGTCGCCAGACGGGCGCCAACTGCTGGCCACGCTCACGCTGGGAGGCAACTCCCAGATCTACGCGCTGGACTCGGCAGGCGGCCCCCCTCAGCGCCTGAGCCAGAGCAGCAGCATCGACACCGAGCCCGCTTTTTCGCCAGACGGCAAGTCCATCTACTTCGTCAGCGACCGTGGTGGCTCGCCGCAGATATACCGCATGGCCGCCAACGGGCGTGGGGCCGATCGGGTCACCTTCGACGGCAGCTACAACATTTCGCCAGCCATCAGCCCGGATGGCCGCTGGATGGCGTACATCTCGCGTACCGGTGGGGCGTTCAAGCTACAGCTGATGGACCTCTCAAGCGGCGCCGTCACGGCATTGACCGACACTACGGCAGACGAAAGCCCGAGCTTCGCGCCCAACAGCCGCCTTATCATCTATGCCACCAAGCAACAGGGCCGCGAGGCGCTGATGACCACAACCTTGGACGGCCGAATCAAGACGCGCTTGGCAAGTGCGCCTGGCGACATTCGCGAGCCCCACTGGGGCCCCTTCCTGGCCTGATTTTTTCTTAACCTTTCTCTCATTGCGAGTTCCCCATGTCCAGTTCCCTTTCTTCTCAAAGTCGCCGGCGCCGTGCTTCTGGTGCTCACCGCTGGTCTGCCGTTGGTACGCTGGTGGCCGCCTTGGCACTGGCCGGATGCGGGTCCAGCGTCAAACTGGATGAGAACGTCCCGGTGACCGACCGCTCGGGCGTACCGGTCGGGCAGGCAGGTGCTGGCGGCGCAGGCTCAGGCTCCACATCGGGCATTGACCAGCGCAGCGTGACCGGCGTGCAAGCGGGTTCCCAAGTGCCAGGTCAGCCGCCGCAGAATCTGTCTCGCGTGATCTATTTCGATTACGATGACTTCACCGTGCGCCCGGAATTCACGGCCACGCTGGATGGCCATGCGCGCTTCCTGAATGCTGACCGCCAGCGCCGCGTGGTGCTGGAAGGCCACACCGACGAACGCGGTGGCCGCGAGTACAACCTGGCCCTGGGCCAGAAGCGCTCTGAAGCGGTGCGCCGTGCGCTTTCGTTGTTGGGTGTCACCGAGGCGCAGATGGAGTCCGTCAGCTTCGGTGAAGAGAAGCCCGCTCGCGCTGGTGCTGATGAAGAGTCCTATCGCCTCAACCGCCGCGTTGAGCTGTCCTACCGATGAACGCTTGCCGATCTGTCTTGAGACTTGGCGCGGTGGCCGCCGTCGCCATCTTGGCGTCGCTGCCATCCCAGGCAGCGCTGTTTGGTGACGACGAAGCGCGGCGCGCCATCCTCGACTTGCGGGGCAAGGTCGAGGCAAACAAGCAGGCCGCCGAGGCTGCCAACCGCGACTTGGCCGAGCAACTCAAGGCCATGATCGAAGAGAACGGCGCACCCACCAGGCGTGCCATGCTCGACTTGGTCAACCAGATCGAGGCTTTGCGAGCCGAGGTTGCGCACTTGCGCGGACAAAACGAGCGCATGGCCAAGGAACTGGCCGAAATCCAGCAACGGCAGAAGGACGTGAGCAGCGCGGTGGACGAACGCCTGCGTGTGCTGGAGCCAGTCAAGGTTTCTGTTGATGGCCAGGAGTTTCTGGCTCAGCCAGATGAGAAAGCGGCCTTCGAGTCCGCAATGGACGTCTTGCGCGCCACGGACTTCCCGCGCGCCGCCCAGCTCTATGGGCAGTTCATCCAGAAGTACCCGTCCAGCGGCTACGTGCCTGTTGCGCTGTATTGGCAAGGCAACGCCTACTATGCCGCGCGCAATTACAAGGAAGCCATAGCAAGCTACCAGCGCCTGATTGCGCGCACGCCCGGCCACCCCAGGGTGCCGGAAGCCAAGCTCGCCATTGCCAATTGCCAACTGGAGCTGAAGGACGTGCGAGCCGCCAAGCAGACTTTGCAGGAGCTTGCCAAGACGCACCCTGACACAGAGGCCGGCGCTACGGCCAAGGATCGCCTTGCCCGCATGAAGTGACGGTCGGGGTCTCCCCAGAAGTTCATACAATCCGGGGTATGGAACTCTCCGATATCCAAAGCCTGCAGACACAGGTTCTGTGGGCTGCTTTTTTTGTATCCGTCGCTTTCGGTGCCATTGCACAGCGCACCCATTTCTGCACCATGGGTGCGATCAGCGACATCGTCAACATGGGCGACTGGACCCGCATGCGCATGTGGGGGCTTGCCGTTGGCGTGGCGATGATCGCGTTTTATGCAATGGCTTGGCTTGGCTGGATCGACCCCTCGCAAACCATTTACGCCAGTGGGCGCGTCATCTGGTTGTCTGCACTGGTCGGCGGAGCGCTGTTTGGCTTTGGCATGGTGCTGGCGTCTGGCTGTGGCAGCAAAACGCTCGTGCGCATTGGCGGCGGCAGCCTCAAGTCGCTGGTGGTGTTCTGCGTGATGGGTGTGGCGTCGTTCGCCACGCTGCGTGGCGTCACCGCCGTGCTTCGGGTGAACACGGTGGACCAGGTTGCCTTCGAGATGCCTGGTGGGAGTGCCTTGCCCGCATGGCTCGCCACCGTCATGGGGTGGGAGGCTGCATCCACGGGCTTGGTATTGGGTCTGGTTGTTGGTGGCGCGCTGGTCGTCTGGGCCCTAGCGGGCGAAGGCCTGCGGTCTTCGGGCTATGCCTTGTTCGGCGGACTGGGTATTGGGGCTACCGTGGCTGCCATCTGGTGGGTCACGGGCAAGCTGGGCTTCGTGCCAGAGCACCCGGAAACGCTGGAAGCCGTCTACCTGGCCACTAATTCAGGCCGCATGGAGTCACTCACGTTCACGGCTCCCATGGCATATGCGCTGGATTGGCTCATCTATTTCAGTGATACGTCCAAGGTGCTCACCTTGGGCGTGGTCTCCGTTGGCGGGGTGGTTGCAGGGTCGCTTGTGCAGGCTGTCGCTTCGCGCAGCTTCCATTGGGAGGGCTTTCGCAGCACGCAGGACACGGCGCTTCATGTCGGTGGCGCGGTCTGCATGGGCGTGGGCGGGGTGACCGCCATGGGCTGCACGGTGGGGCAGGGGTTGTCTGGCTTGTCCACCCTGAGCCTGACCAGCATGATTGCTGTGGCCGGTATCGTTATGGGGGCGCTGGGCGGTTTCCGCTTCCAGATGTGGCTGCTTGAACGCGAGTGACTTCATTCCTGCAATGATTCCGTTCGATTCCGAAGGCTTTGAGCGCCGCTTTGGCGGTCTGCGGCGCCTGTATGGGCCGTCTGCGGCGCAACGGGTTTTCGACGCACATGCCGTGGTGGTGGGCGTGGGCGGTGTGGGTTCCTGGGCTGCTGAAGCTTTTGCACGCAGCGGCGTAGGGCGGCTTACGCTGATCGACATGGACCACGTGGGTGAATCCAACACCAACCGGCAGATCCATGCCCTCGACTCAACGCTGGGCCAGGCCAAGGTGCTGGCAATGCGGGAGCGTATCGCGCAGATAAATCCCTGGGCGCGTGTTGATGTGGTGGATGATTTCGTCACACCGCAGAACTGGTCATCGCTGGTTGAGTCGCTGTGGCAGGACGGGCAAGTCCTCGCGGTGTTTGACGCTTGTGACCAAGTGGCAGCCAAGGTCGCCATGGCGGTTTGGGCGCAAGAGGCCGGAGCCTTGTTCTTGAGCGCAGGCGCGGCTGGCGGCAAGCGGCAGGGACATCTCGTCGAGGTCGCAGACCTGGCCACGACCACGCACGACCCTTTGCTGGCCCAACTTCGTTACCGGCTGCGCAAGCACCATGGTGCACCGCGAGAGGGTGAGATAGGCGTGCCGTGTGTTTTCAGCAGGGAGGCTGTCGCTCAACCTGACGCCTCGTGTGTGCTGCCGGGCGATGCTGATGGTTCGTTGAACTGCCATGGTTATGGCTCCAGTGTGGCGGTGACTGCCACGTTTGGGTTGTGTGCGGCAGGCTGGTTGATGGACAGGCTGGCACGTGGTCAAACGTTTTTGAAGAAAAAAACGAGGCCTCGAAAAACAGCGAAAAATTGACGCTATAATCTAAGGCTTAGCTCTCAATCATATTGATTGCTAAACTTAAAGGTTGGGTCGTTAGCTCAGTTGGTAGAGCAGCGGACTTTTAATCCGTTGGTCGCAGGTTCGAATCCTGCACGACCCACCAAACCGAACAATCAAGACAAAACGTGTCGGCATTGCTGGCGCGCAGCGTTGAAGGTTGGGTCGTTAGCTCAGTTGGTAGAGCAGCGGACTTTTAATCCGTTGGTCGCAGGTTCGAATCCTGCACGACCCACCAAATGAATCAAGCACCTGGTTGAAAAACCCGGTGCTTTTTTCTTGCTGGTCAGGCTTGGTCCAGTATCTTTTGAACCAAGGGGTGGCCCACGCGCCGGTGCGCGCTGATCGCGTAGAAATGCTCTTCCACACCGTCGCAAGGGCCGATGAGTTTGACTTGGCTGCGCTGCTGAAGTTCCTCGCGCACAGCAAGTGCTGCGGGGAACACCCCGAGGCCACGCCCGCCAAACGTTTCCAACAACGCGCTGTCTTCAAACTCGCCCACAATGCGAGGCCGCAGGCCTTGGCTGCTGAGCCAATGGTCCAGATGCCCCCGTACCGTGGAGTGCGCTGTGGGCAAGAGCAGCGGCACCCGCTCCAACGAGGCGGGAAAGCCTTCATGGGCCTGCTCGAACCATTGAGGTGTGCCGTACCAGCCCATGCCCGAGACTCCCAGGTGGTGGTTGTGGACCTTGAGGTGCGGCGTGAACGGGGTGGGGTGATCGGCCAGCACGACGTCCAGCTTGTGCACCGCCAGATCGGCCAGCAGATCGGCCATTTCACCCTCGTGACAGACGAGCCGCAGATCGGGGGTGTCCAGCACCGGCTGCAGCAGACGCTGCACTTCCAGTTTGGGCAGGCCGTCGGCTATGCCCACGTTGAGCCGCATCACGGGTGCCTGTGCAGCAGCCCGCGCGTGCTCCGGCAGGGCCTCGCCCAGTTCGAATATCTGCTCTGCCTGACGGAAAACGGCGGCTCCCGCGTCGGTGAGTGCGACGCCCCGGCCCGCTGGTTTGAGCAACTGACAGCCGAGATCCTTTTCAAGTTCACGCACCTGGGCGCTGACGGTCTGGACGGCCATGTTCATGCGCGCGGCAGCGTGCGACATGCCGCCTTCCTTGGCCACCATCCAGAAGTAATACAGGTGTTTGTAGTTGAAGACGAGGCTCATGAACTTGCTTGAAGCATTCGCTTATTTCGGTTGAATGATGATGTATTTTCTGCTTTTTTCTAGGGTTTGCAAGGCGTAAGGTGAAGCCTAGTTCCCACTTCACAGGAGATGCAGCATGCAAGTGATTGTTGAAACCCGCGCCCCGCAAGGGGCCGAATGGCGTTCCTGGTCTGAACAACGCGTGCGGTTCGCGATGCGCCGCTTGCAGGCGCTCGTGCCCCTGGCCAAGGTGCGTCTTTCCGACGTGGCAGCAGGGCAGCGGATCAGCAACAAACGCTGCCAGATTCAGCTGCGTACAGACAAACAAGGCGTGCTTGTGGTGGAGGCCGTGGCAGCGGATTGGCGCAGTGCGCTCGACAACGCACTGGGGCGTGCCGTTCACGCATTGACCCGCAGTTGGCAGCGCGTTCAAAAGCGCTCCAAGGCACGTGTTCCCGGTCTACAGGTCAAGTCCGCACTCACGCGGGAACTGCGCACGCTGCAAGTGTGACGGGCCTTATGGGTACTGCCGCAGGATCTTGTAGCGTGCCTTGGGGTTGCCTGTGGATTCGACCAGTGCGTAGCCGTGTACGTTCCACTCGATGTTTTCAGGCCCGGCTGGCGGGTGTGAGGCTTGCGCCTGGCGTGCCAAGGTCAGGTGCGGTGTGTAGGGCCTTGTGTCGGTGGCGATGCCCAAACCTTCAAGAGCCAGCCGTAGCTGCTCGTGCAATTCTCGCAATGCATGCGGTGTTTCGCGGGCACACATCACCGCGAGGCCGTGTGGCCAGACGAGAGGCTCGTCAAGACGCAGGGTAAAAGCCTTGAAGGGCGTTTGCAGCGCGGACTGAAGCTCGGTCAGTCTGGATTTGTCAAAAGCGCCGATGAAGTGCAGGGTAACGTGCCAGTCTGCCGGTGCGTAACGCCTGGCCACGGATGGCCAACTCCATTGAGCAGCGTGACCGGCAATCTGCTCACGAACGTTTTCGCCGGGCCACAGCGCGACGAAAAGTCGGGCTGTGTCATGCGTCAACGTGCCTCCAGGCGCAATTCAACCACCGGCTTGCAGGCCGTGGCCGTGGTGGCGGGCTCACTTGGCTTTGCGGCGGGCGAGGAGGAGGCAGGAGTGCAAGGGGCCGTGTTCATGAAGAGGCGGTCGGTCGGCACCTGGTGTTCGATCAGGTAGTCTTTCACCGCCACGGCGCGGGCCAGGGCCAGTTCACGCATGGCGTCGGATGTCACGGGTATCGACGCCAGCAGCAGCGCCTCCATCTCGGGCACCGGCAGGTCCTTGGCAATGCCGATGATGTTGCGTGGCTTGGGAATGTCGGCGCGCCGGTAGACCTCTTTCAGCAAGGCGGGATATTCCTCGGCCTTCACGCTGACAGATGCGTTGATCGATTGCCCGTCGCGTGCCAGTTGGCGGCGCTTTTCCGCTTGAATCCATTCGTTCAGGCGCGCGCGGCGCCAGCCCTCGCGTTCGGTCTCCAGGTCGCTGTGGCCTACAACGGTAAGCTGCAGTGCAGGCCGGTCGCTCAAGGCCTTGGCCACTGCGTCAAGCCGTTTGGATGCATCGGCATCCAGGCTTCGCTGCCCAGGCGCGAATGACACTTGCGACATGTCCTCGCCGCCGCCAGAAAACGCACTGGCGAGCAGGGAAAAGGGCGACGTGATGGCCTTGCCGATCAGGTTGAAGATGAGGCGGACGACGATGGGGCCGATGCGGAATTGCGGATCGTTGATGGAGCCGCTGACAGGCAGGTTGATGTCGATGACACCGTTGCGGTCGGCCAGCAGGGCAACGGCCAGCTTCACGGGCAGGTTCGGGGCGTCACTGTCGGGTGATCTGTCGCCAAAGCGCAATTGGTTGAGGATGACCTGGTTCGTGGCGCTGAGCGTGCCGTCGGGGTCGATCCGGTAGTTGACGTCCATGCTGAGTTTGCCGCGCTCTATGCCGTACCCGGCGTACTTGACGGTGTAGGGCGAAAGGGGTGGCAGCTCCAGCTCCCGCACCCCGCCTTTGATGTCCATGGCCAATGGCTTGGCCAGCGGGTTGAGCTTGCCTGAAATGTCCAGTGTGGCAGTGCCTTCCACACGGCCACGCAAAGAGAGGTCAGCCAGCTGCGGCGCGCTGCCTGCCGTGGTGCTGGCGAAGGCTCCCAACGAGCCGCTGAGGTCGCTCAAGTTGGCGGAGTAGTTCGGGCGGATGAACCGGTCGGCAAATGCGACGCGGCCGTTGACCAGGCCCACGGGGCCGAAGCGAATGTCGGCGGGTGAGGGATTGGCCGTGGCAGATGCTGGAACCTGCCCATTCTGCTGGGTTGCGCTGGCCTCCGAAGATGTCTGCGTACTGCCTGGGGTTGAGCGCACCAGGTCCTGCAGATTGATGCGGCCGGTCTCGTCTATCAGCACACGGGCGTAGTAGTCGCTGAGGACCGTCTCGGCCACGTTCAGTTTGAGGGGGTGGCTTGCGCTCCACGTCAAGTCAATGCCGCGAAGGTTCAGGGCCTTCCAGTTGAGCAGGTCTTCGCTGGGTTGCAGCGTGTTGGCGCGGAAATCTTCAACGGCCACATCGCCCCGGAAAGCAACTTGAGCGCCAGCCGCTGGCATGCCGAAGTCAACGCTGCCACGAACGCTGGTGTCTGCGCGCAGCAGTTCCAGGTTGAGGTATTGCGCCACGTAGGGCTCGAAGACATGCAGGGGCAGGTGGTCAGCGTTCAGGCGGCCCTGCCAACGCAGGCCATTCTGGGCGGTCAACGCGCCCGAACCTGGGGGCAGGCGCAGATTGCCTTGGAAACGCAAGCGGCCAGGGTTGCTTCTTCGGCCTTCGCTGCCGGCGCCCAGGTTCAGCGCCAGCGTCATCGGCATGGCCGTCTGCCGTTCAGCCAGAGGGCGGATGTCCTGCAAGTCGAGCTGTAACTCTTGTACGTTCAGACGCACTGGCTGGCCGGGCATGTCGTCGCGGAAGGCTACCTTTCCCCGCTGGACCGACAGTGACTGCACAGCAACGTTCCAGCCGGCCTTCGGTGACGCGGCTGCTGGTGCGATGCTGGTGGCGTCGGCGGGCTGGCTGCGCAGCCATTCCTGGAACATCCACTGCCCGTTGGCCTGGCGCGAGACATTTGCCTGCGGGCCATCGACTGTGACCTTCGCTACGTTGACGGTTTGCTTGCCGATGTGCACCGAGGTGTTTTCCAGGCGGAGGCTGTCCAGCCCAGCCATGTTCTGGCGCCCCTGCCGCAACGCCAGATTGCGCAGCTCCAATTGGCTCGCCTGCAGGGCCAAGCCGGCGTCTGGTTGTCCCTCGGCGTTCCAGCGCAGGTCCAGGTTGGCTGTGAATGTGCCCTCAAGGTCGGGCTTGAGCAGCGCCGCCAGGTAGGGCTGCGCCAAGTCCAACGGAAGATCTTGAAACGCAAGACTGGTTCTGACCGACGTCTGGGTTGCCTCGCCTTTCCAGTTGATCCCCGTGCCCGCCACCCGCGTGCTGCCGTGAAAAGGTGCGGGTTTTTGTACGGGCCACGCGGCGTCGGTCAACTGCAGATTGGTGTCTTCGAGTGTGATGTCGGCAGACGGCGATGTGCTGGCATCCAGCCAGTGGATGGCGCCTCCCTCCACTGTCAGTCTCGCCAAGGCGGCCTGCCATGAGGGGGACGCCGCAGGTGATGCGCTGCTGGTGTCGGGCTTTTCAGGCGCCCAGGCGCGCGCCAGCCGCTCCACATTCACCCGGCCCTGGGGGTCTCGGCGTAGCCAGACCTCCGGGCGGCGCAGCTCTATGCTGTTCAGCGCCAGCACACCTGTCATGGGTTCCGCGTTGTCGATATCGATGGTCAGGCCGGCGAATCTGAGCAGACGCTGCTCTTCGCCCGTGAGGCGCTCGTTCAAGACGAGATTGTTGAGCGCGGCCTTGCCCTTCACACGGACTTTGGGTGCGTCCTGTTGCTCGAACGTGACAGTCAGTGCCAGCTGCAGTTCGGCCTGCGTTGGACGCACGGGCCATTTGGCTGGCCAGTAGGGCAGGTAAGGCGCCAGATCAAGGTCGGGGAGTTGAATCGATGCTTCGGTGTGCCTGGTGGTGGCGAACGGTGTGGTGGATGCTGTGGTGTCGAAACGGTCACCATTGAGCACGAAGGACAGGTGCGGCTGCGTGACCACGTCGCGCCGGGAGGGCAGGCTGCTGAGGAACGGCACCTGCAGTTGCAGTTGTTCTACCTTGTGGGTGGCGTTGACCGGCGCGTCCAAAAACTCAAAGCTGCCGTTGTTGACGGCAATGTTGAACACAGCGAACCTTGGCAACGGTTTTGAAGGTTCGTCAGGCTTGGCGAGCCTGTCCAGTATGTCGTCGATGTCGTAGCGACCGGCACCTTCGTGCTTGAGGTAAACCTTGGGTTCATCGATGGTGACCGCATCGATCACAGGGGCGAACCGCAGCAGGGACTGAAGCTCAGCGTCCACGTAGATGCGCTGGATTTCCAGTTGAGGGCCTGAACCGTCCTGCCGGGCAATGCCGAGACCACGCAGTTCGATTTCGAGGGACCACGGCTGGAAGCTGACCTCTTGCAGCTTGACCTGGCGCCCCAGCACCTGCGTGAGCTGTTTTTCGGCCTGTGCACGCAGGATGGGCGGTACGGCCAGCCAGCCCAGCAGCCACACGGCGAACACACCGGCAAGCGTCCATGCCGCGCGGCGGCGCCACAGGTTTGCCTTGCCTGGTGTTTGGGGCTTGCTTGCGTTTGCAGGGTGGGTGGTCATGGACTGTAGGTGGGCCTCGGATCAGGGTCTGCCTAGGAGGAAATATACCCCCGTATAGCCCCGGGGGGCATGCACGAGACTGAGGTAAACAGGGCCGACGGCCGTGTCTGCGCCGATGAAGATGCTGCTGCCGAAACGCAGGCTCCGCAAGGAGATGTCACGGCTGTCGGTCCAGGCATTGCCCAGCTCTGCCGTTGCCCCGGCAAATAGAGCGCGCGCCGGGCCGGCTTCGAACGGCAGGCGTTGGTAGTAGGTGAGCCGGCCCAGCACAAGATTGTTTCCTACGACCTGGCCAACGCGGTACCCGGACAAGTTTTGGAATCCACCCAGGGAGTATTCGTCCACCGCACCCAGAGGCACATGGTTTGAGCGTGCCAGCCGCAGGTGGGCATTCAGTGTGTGGATGCCTTTTGTCAACACGCCAGTGATGCTGCCGTCCCAGCGCAGAAACCCCGTGGTCTCGCCGGACTGCCGGGTGTGCCCGGTTTGCACGTCGAGCTTGAAGCGGTGGCCCGCTTGTGGGAAGTTGGCATGGTCCAGTTGGTCGGTGACGACACCCAGCCGCAGCGCGCTCTCGGTCCACTCCAGCGGGCGAACGCTGGCGAGTTCGACGCCATTGATGTACTGGGGAATGGACTTGCGAAGCGACCCGATCCACCCAAGGCGCACGTCACCCCAGTGGCCTGCCTGACCGAGGCTCCAGCCATGATCCAGTCCCAGGCGGGTGGTGTGCCGCTGGAAGCGTGCGAACGGGTCGCCATTGGCATCGAACAGTTCGATGTTGCGCAACTCGTAGTCGGCATAGGCGCTGAGAAAGCGTTTTTGTGTTGTGCCCAGGGGGTGGAACAATTCGGTTCGGGCCGCGATGGTGGACCCCAGCTCCAGCTGGTTGCGCCACTGCGCCCCTTGTTCGTTGAACCAGCGCCGCGTGTGGCTCAGGCGCAGGTTGAAGGCACCTTGCCCTTGGAAGTCGGTTTGCAGGTCCAGGCCAATGCGGAACTGGTTGCGGCCCCAGGGGTCGTCGCTCAGCTCGTAAATCAGGCCTTCGCCTGGCGAGTCTGCAGCGGGTTCGAGCCGGTAATCGATGCGAGCGAAGTCTTCCGTGGCGGCCAGGCGTTGCAGGTCTGCTTCCACCTTGGCGGGGTCCAGAAAATCCCCTGCTTGTGTGTCTATGCGGCTGCGCAGCCTGGGTTGCTGGTTGTCTGGCACACCTTCGATACGAACAAAGGCCAGGCGCGTCTGGGTTTGCTCCTGCAACGCCTGGTGTGCCTTGTTGCGAGCCTCGCGCCATTGTCCATAGCTTTGCGGGGATGCACTGAACCGCTCCAGCGATGATTGCACCGTTTGTGCATGGGCGTTGCCCAGTCCGATAAGTTCCTCGGCTCTGTCGAAGTCGGCCGATGTGATCGTTCCCAGCGGTGGTGCAAGCAGCAGGTCGGCACGGGTCAACGTGCCAATGCTGCGCTGCACGTTCTGCTCGGTGAGGATGTTGATCATCTGCACCGTGACACCGAACACGGTGTCCAGCGTGTCGCGGCTGGCCAGTGGGGTGCCGATGTTGACGGCAATGATCGCGTCCACCCCCAGTTCGCGGGCCACGTCCACGGGCAGGTTGTTGACCAGGCCGCCGTCGCCGAGAATGCGCTCGTTCCAGTGGAGCGGCGAAAACAGCCCCGGCACGGACATGCTGGCACGCAGCGCCGCTGCAAGATCACCGCTGCGCAGGACGACGGCTTCGCCGGTTTCCATGTCGGTGGCCACGGCGCGAAAGCGCGTGGGCAGTTCATCGAAACTGCGCAGGTTGCGCGTGGGCAGTGTGTAGCGGCGCAGGAGCAGTTCCAAGGAACGGCTGGAAACGGCTCCTTGAGGCAGGCGGAATTCACCGTCCTTGAAGCCCAGCTGCAGCACGGGGGAGAACTCGAAGTCCTGCTCCTTCTGGCGTTGCGACAGGCTTTGGCGCGGCGCGCGCTGGCTGAACAGGGCATCCCAGTCCACCCTGAGGATTTCGCGTTCGATGTCGGCCACCTGCATGCCGCTGGCGTACAGGCCGCCGATGATGGCGCCCATGGATGTGCCGACGACGACGTCCACGGGGACGCGTGCTTCTTCCAGTGCCTTGAGCACCCCCACGTGTGCGAAACCCCTCGCACCGCCGCCCGACAACACCAGACCGATGCGCGGGCGACTCATGCCTGGCCCTGTTTCAGCTGCCGGGGGCGAATCGGCGGAAAGTGCGGGTTGCCAGCACAGCAAGCCCAACAGGAGCGGCCACCCGCGCCGTAACCAGTCAGCAAACAGACGCATGGGCAGTTCTCCGGTTTGGTTCAGGCCTGTTGGGCGTCTTTCTCGATGCCTTCGATCAGGTCGCTCAGTTCCAGCCAACGTTCTTCGGCGGTTTCGGTTTCCTCTTCCAGGCGCTTGAGCTGCCGCCCGGCGTCGGCCAGCACTTGCGGGTCGAGCGGCGTCATCAGTTTCTGCTCTAACTCGGCACGCAGTGTCTGGATTTCGGCCAATCGGCGGTCCAGCTTGTCCAGCTCCTGCTTGTGAGGCTTGATCTTCTGCGCCAGGGCCTGACGGCGCTGTGCGTCCAAACGGCGTTGCTCGCCGGGGTTAAGCTTGGGCGCTTCTGTTGCAGCCGATGCGGGGCTTGCCTCAGTGCGGGCCGCCGCTGCCACGGCCTCGCGTTTCTGCCTGGCCACGTCGAGCAGGTAGCGCTGGTAATCGTCCAGGTCACCGTCAAAGGGGGAGATGCCCCCGTGCGAAACCAGCCAGAACTCGTCGCAAACCGATCGCAGCAGCGCACGGTCGTGGCTGACCAGCATCACCGTGCCTTCGAACTCGTTGAGGGCGACGGCCAGGGCCTCGCGCGTGGCCAGGTCGAGGTGGTTGGTGGGTTCGTCAAGCAGCAGCAGGTTGGGGCGCTGCCAGACGATCATGCACAGCACCAGCCGCGCCTTTTCGCCACCGCTCATGGTGCCCACGGGCTGTTGCACCATGTCGCCGCTGAACTGGAAGCTGCCCAGGAAGTTGCGCAGGTCCTGCTCGCGGGTGGACTGGCCGGTGAGCGTGCCAGCGGCTTCGGTATCGCGCGCCAGGCGGGTCATGTGTGCCAGCGGGCTGTCGTCGGGCCGCAGTACGTCCAGCTCCTGCTGGGCGAAGTAGCCGATGTTCAGCCCCTTGCCTTCGGTGACCGTGCCTGCCAGCAGCGTCAAGGCACGTGCAACCGTCTTGACGAAGGTGGACTTGCCCTGGCCGTTGGCGCCCAGGATGCCCAGGCGTTGGCCGGCCTGGACCGAGCGTGTGACGTTGCGTACGATCACGGTCTCTGCACCATCGTCGGCGCGGTAGCCAAAGGCCGCGTCGCGCAGGCTGAGCATGGGGTTGGGCAGTTGCGCGGGTTCCTGGAATTCGAAGGTGAAGTCGGCCTCGGTCAGCACCGGGGCGATCTTTTCCATGCGTTCCAGGGCCTTGACACGGCTCTGTGCCTGCTTGGCCTTGGTGGCCTTGGCCTTGAAGCGGTCGATGAAGCGTTGCAGGTGGGCAATGCGGTCCTGCTGCCGTGCATATGCCGTCTGTTGCTGCGTCAGTTGCTCGGCCCGCATGTCTTCAAAGCGGCTGTAGTTGCCGCCGTAGCGGGTCAGCCGCCCCTGGTCGATATGCAGGGTAACTTGCGTGACCGCGTCCAGGAACTCGCGGTCGTGGCTGATGACGAGCAGCGTGCCTTGGTAGCGTTTGAGCCAGCTTTCCAGCCAGACCAGGGCGTCCAGGTCCAGGTGGTTGGTAGGTTCGTCGAGCATCAGCAGGTCGCTGGGGCACATCAGCGCTCGTGCCAGTTGCAGGCGCATGCGCCATCCGCCCGAGAAACTGTTGACCGGCCGCTGCAGTTCGTTGACCTGGAAGCCCAGCCCCAGCAGCAGGGCCTGGGCGCGTGCTTCTGCGTCGTGCGCGCCGGCGTCCTGCAAGGCAGTGTGGGCGTGGGCTATGGCTATGCCATCGCCGCTGGCCTCTGCCTGCGCCACTTCCTGGCGAGCCTCGCTCAGGCGGGTGTCGCCGTCGATGACGAATTCCGTGCAGGGCTGGTCGGTCTCGGGCATTTCCTGGGCCACCTGGCTCAGGCGCCACTGCCGTGGCCAGGCGAATTCGCCGCTGTCCTCGTGCAGCACGCCTTGCAGCAGCGCAAACAGGCTGGACTTGCCCGCGCCGTTGCGGCCCACGAGCCCCACCTTTTCACCGGGGTTGATGGTGGCGTTGGCCTGGTCGAGCACGACCTTGGTGCCACGGCGCAGCGTGACGTTGCGCAGCGTGATCATGCAGCCCCCTTTACCTGAGAGGCGTGATCTGCCAAGGCTTCTTGCGTCAGCAGGACCACGGGGCCGGTGCCCGAAGTGGTGTCGGGCCAGTAGGCCTCCAGGCGCGGAAAGGCGTGCTCGAAATGCTCGCGCTCATTGCCTATCTCCAGCACCAGCACGGCGCCTGGGTTCATGTGTCTGGCGGCATCGGCCAGCAGATGGCGCACGAAGTCCATGCCGTCATCGCCGCCTTCCAGACCACCGTCCAGCGAAATGCGTGGCTCGGCCAAGTATTCAGGCGGCAGCGCGTCCATGCCCGCGCGACACACATAAGGCGGGTTGCAAAGGATCAGGTCGTAGCGGCCGGGCAGGGCAGACCAGCCATCGGACTCCACCAGGCGCACGCGGTCTTGCAATTGGTGACGCTCCACGTTGATGCGGGCCACGGCCAGGGCGTCGGCAGAGATGTCGGCGGCATCCACCTGCACGTCGGGCCAGGCCAGGGCAGCCAGCACGGCCAGGCTGCCGTTGCCGGTGCACAGGTCCAGCACCTTGCGGGTATGTTCGCCCAGCCAGGGGTCGATGCTCTCGGCGCCCTCGGCGTTGGTGATCAGCTCGGCAATGAAGCTGCGAGGCACGATGGTGCGCTCATCGACGTAGAAGGGCACGCCTTGCAGCCAGGCTTCATGCGTCAGGTACGCTGCGGGTTTGCGCGTGGTGATGCGCTCCTCCACCAGGGCCATGGCGCGATCCACCTGAACAGCGTCCACGGTTTGCGCGGCCACTTGTTCCAGATCGCAATCCAGCGGCAGGCCGAGCGACCACAGAACGAGCCACACGGCCTCGTCGTGCGCGTTGGTGGTGCCATGCCCGTAGGCCAAGTCTGCCTGCTCCAGGCGGGTTTGCGCGGCCTGCAGCAGACCGGCCAAGTTACCGGGGTGTCCGTATTCCCCCGTCACGGCGTCACCTCGTCGGTGGACGGCACGTTGGCGAGCTGCTCCAGCACGCGGCGGTAGATGTTCTTGAGCGGCTCCAGGTCGGCCACAGCCACGCACTCGTTGACCTTGTGGATGGTGGCGTTGGGCGGACCCAGCTCGATCACTTGCGGGCAGACCTGCGCGATGAAGCGGCCGTCGCTCGTTCCTCCGGTGGTGGACAGTTCGGTCTCGAGCCCGGTTTCCTCGCGGATGGCGGCACGAACAGCATCCACCAGCGTGCCGGGGCGGGTCAGGAAGGGCAGGCCACCCACGGTCCAGTTCAGCTCGTAGTCGTCAACGCCATGCTTCGCCAGAATGGCGGCCACGCGTTGTTGCAGGCCTTCGGCCGTGCTTTCGGTGGAAAAGCGGAAATTGAAGTCCACCACCACGGTGCCGGGGATGACGTTGCTGGCGCCCGTGCCCCCATGGATGTTGCTGACCTGCCAGGTGGTGGGGGGAAAGTGGTCGTTGCCTTCGTCCCAGCGCGTGGAAACCAGCTCGGCCAAGGCCGGGGCCAGCGTGTGGATGGGGTTGCGGGCCAGGTGCGGATAGGCAATGTGTCCCTGAATACCCTTGACCGTCAGCCGCCCGCTCATGGTGCCGCGGCGGCCGTTTTTGATCATGTCGCCCGTGCGCTCCACAGAAGTGGGTTCACCGACGATGCAGTAGTCCAGCCGCTCGCCCCGCGCCTGCAAGGCGCGGCAGACCACCACCGTGCCGTCGTTGGCCGGGCCTTCTTCGTCACTGGTCAGCAGGAAGGCCACACTCAAATTTGCAGTTGGGTGTTGCGCGAAGAATTCCTCGCAAGCCACGACCATGGCCGCCAGCGACGCCTTCATGTCGCTGGAGCCACGGCCAAAGAGCTTGCCGTCGCGGTGTGTCGGCACGAAAGGATCGCTCAGCCACTGGTCGATCGGGCCGGTGGGCACCACGTCGGTGTGGCCGGCGAACACCAGGACGGGGGCTTCCGGCGTGCGTGCGGTGCGTTTGGCCCACAGGTTGGTCACGCGAAAGTCGTCAGGGCCGCTCACCAGTGTTTTGCACTCAAAGCCCAGCGGCTTCAGGCGGCCAGCAATCAAAGCCTGACAGCCGGCATCGTCAGGAGTGATGGAGGAACGGGCAATCAGCGCCTCGGTCAGGCGCAGGGTAGAACTCATGGCTGAAGGCTCGCGTCAGTGCTTCACGTCGAGCGTGAAGTCGGAGAAGGAAGGGCCAGCGTTGGTCTCTGGCTCGTCGGCAGCAGGGCCGGCGCCGGGTTTGTGCCGCAATGCGACGTCGTTTTCCAGGCGCCACATCAGGTTGGTCGGGGAGTCCGCATAGGCCAGGGCTTCCTTGCGGTCCACCTTGCCAGCCACCACCAGCCGCGCCAGGTCGGCCTCGAAGGTCTGGGACTCCTCGGCCATGGACTTTTCCAGTGCCTCACGCACGCCAAAGAAGTCGCCTTTTTCGATCAGCTCGCTGACCAGGCGCGTGTTCACCAGCACCTCCACGGCCGGCACCCTTCCACCGTCGACGGTACGCAGCAAACGCTGCGACACGATGGCCTTGAGTGCCGAAGCGAGGTCGTTGAGCATGGACGGGCGGACTTCCACCGGATAGAAGTTCAGCACCCGGTTCAGGGCCTGGTAGCTGTTGTTGGCGTGCATGGTGGCCAGCACCAGGTGCCCGGACTGCGAGTACGCGATGGCTTGCGACATGGTCTCGCGGTCACGGATTTCACCAATCAGAATCACATCGGGTGCCTGACGCAGCGCATTCTTCAGGGCAATCTGCAGAGACGCGGTGTCGGTGCCCACCTCGCGCTGGTTGACGATGGACTTCTTGTTCTTGAACAGGTATTCGACCGGGTCCTCGATGGTGAGGATGTGACCAGAGAGGTTGGTGTTGCGGTGGTCCAGCAGCGACGCCAGCGTGGTGCTTTTGCCTGAGCCGGTGGCACCCACCACCAGCATCAACCCACGCTTTGCCAGGATCATCTCGGCAAGCACAGGGGGGATGTTGAGCGACTCGATGCTCGGGATGTCTGTGCTGATGAAGCGGATCACCACCGCACAGCTGCCGCGCTGCCGCATGGCACTGACACGGAACCGCCCCACACCGCTGAGCGGCACGGCGATGTTCAGTTCGCCAATGCTGTTGAACTCGTTGAACTGGCCAGGGGTGATGACCTCTTCCAGGAGCTGCTGGGGGCCATCCACCGGCAGCGGCTGCCCATTCACAGGCATGCACACACCGTTGATCTTCATCAGTACGGGGGAGTTGGCCGACAGGTAGACGTCAGACGCCTTCTTTTCAGCCATCAGGCGCAGCAGTTTTTCCATCATCCCGTTTGCCATGCCTTCTCCCCCCGATGTATGGCGTGCCGATCAGTCGCGCAACAGATCGTTCAGGCTGGTCTTGGCACGGGTCTGTGCATCCACGCGCTTGACGATGACCGCTGCGTACAGGCTGTATTTTCCACCATCCTTGGGCAGGCTGCCGCTGATCACCACGGAGCCCGCGGGCACACGGCCGTAGCTCACTTCGCCAGTGGCGCGGTCGTAGATCGGGGTGCTCTGACCGATGTACACGCCCATGGAAACGACGGAGTTCTCTTCGACGATGACGCCCTCGACGATCTCGGAGCGGGCACCGATGAAGCAGTTGTCCTCGATGATGGTGGGGTTGGCCTGCAAGGGCTCGAGCACGCCGCCCAGGCCCACGCCGCCAGACAGGTGCACGTTCTTGCCAACCTGTGCGCATGAACCGACAGTGGCCCAGGTGTCGACCATGGTGCCTTCGTCCACGTAGGCGCCGATGTTCACGTAGCTGGGCATGAGGATGGCGCCACGGGCAATGAAGCTGCCACGGCGGGCCACGGCTGGCGGCACCACGCGCACACCGGTGGCTGCCATTTCCTGCGGCGACAGGTGGGCGAACTTGGTCGGCACCTTGTCATAGAAGGCCAGGTCGCCTGCCTGCATGATCTCGTTGTCCTTCAGGCGGAAGCTCAGCAGCACGGCCTTCTTGATCCACTGGTGCACGGTCCACTGCCCAACCCCTTCTCGGGTGGCCACGCGCAGCTTTCCCACGTTCAGTTCGGAGATCACGTGCTCCACGGCATCCGTGACTTCCTGGGGAGCCGTGGCGGCGGACAGCTGGGCGCGGTTTTCCCAGGCGTTTTCAATGATCTGTTGCAGTTGTTGGGTCATGGTGTCTCACTTGGAGGTTTGAATGAATTCGGCAATGCGGTGCGCGGCCTCGACGCACTCGGCCGTCTCGGCGACCAGCGCCATGCGCACGCGCTGTGCGCCCGGGTTGAAGCCCCGTGCCTCGCGCGCCAGATAGCTGCCGGGAAGAACGGTGACATTGTATTGGGCCAGCAGGGCACGGGCAAAGTCGGTGTCGCTGCCGTTTTCCATGCCACCAAAGCGCTTTGGCACCTCTGCCCACAGGTAGAAACCCGCGTCAGGCAAGGCAACGTTCATCACCTTGGAGAGCACAGGTGTGACTTCGGCGAACTTGGCCCGGTACTGCGCGCGGTTGTCCACCACGTGGGCCTCGTCCAGCCAGGCGGCGGCACTGGCCGTCTGTACCGTGGTGCTCATGGCGCTGCCATGGTACGTGCGGTAGAGCAGGAAGGGTTTGATGAGCTTGGCGTCACCGGCCACAAAGCCACTGCGCAACCCTGGCACGTTGCTGCGCTTGGAAAGGCTGGTCAGCGCGATCAGGTTGCGGAAATTGGTGCGCCCCAGTTTGGCGGCGGCTTCAAGCCCACCCAGCGGCGGCTCATCGCGGAAGTAGATTTCGCTGTAGCACTCGTCCGACGCGATCACGAAGCCGTACTTGTCGCTCAGCTCGAACAGCATCTTCCACTCTTCCAGCGGCATGACGGCGCCCGTGGGGTTGCCCGGCGAGCAGGTGTAGAGCAGTTGCGTGCGGCGCCACACGTCCTCGGGCACGCTGGCCCAGTCGGTGGCGAAGTTGCGGGTCGGGTCGCTGGGGGCGAACCAGGGCTGTGCGCCTGCCAAGTAGGCCGCACCTTCATAGATTTGGTAGAACGGGTTGGGGCAGACGACCACGGGCTCTGTGCCCTGGGCAAAGGCGCGCGGGTCGACCACCACCTGTGCCAGGGCAAACAAGGCCTCACGCGAGCCGTTCACCGGCAGGATTTGCGTGGCCGGGTCGAGCTTGAGGCCGTAACGGCGCTCCATCCAGGTGGCGCAGGCCTGTTTGAGTTCCGGCGTGCCGCCCGTGGCGGGATAGGTGGCCAGCCCGCCGTCAGGCGACTGGATGGCCTCGCACAACCGGTCCTTCAGGAAACCCGGGGTAGGGTGGCGGGGTTCGCCAATGCCCAGGCTGATGGGGCGGTAGGCTGGGTTGGGCGCAACGTCGGCAAACAACTGGCGCAGACGCTCGAAGGGGTAGGGTTGCAGGCGGGCAAGCAGCGAATTCATGACGGAGCGCCTAGACGGGTGGCCTGCCCGGAGGGACTCGAACCCCCGACCTGCTGCTTAGAAGGCAGCTGCTCTATCCAGTTGAGCTACGGGCAGTGTTGAAGAAACAAAGGCCCAACGAGTGGGCCTTTGTTTTTGTCCAATTGGTCGGAGCGAAAGGATTCGAACCTTCGACCCTCTGCTCCCAAAGCAGATGCGCTACCAGACTGCGCTACGCTCCGACGTCAGCCCGGCATTGTAGCCGCTTGAGGGCTGCGCCGACGCGCCCTGCATCATCTTTTCTCGTATTGCGTGGAGCCGAAGAGCACTTGCCGCGACTTGTCGTCGGTCAGGGGCTTGCGGGCGTCGGCCAGCACCTGCACGGCGCGCTGCACCGCTGGGCGTTCGGCGATCTTGTCGAACCATGCCTTCAAGTGTGGGTAGTCGGCCCAGTCGATGCCCTGGTTCTGCCAGCTGCGCAGCCAGGGGAAAACGGCGATGTCGGCAATGCTGTAGCTGCGCCCGGCAAGATAGGGGTTTGTCGCCAGGCGTTTGTCCATCACGCCATACAGGCGCTTGGCCTCGTTGGTATAGCGGTCGACCGCGTAGTTGATTTTTTCCGGCGCGTAGAGCCGGAAGTGGTGGGCCTGCCCCAGCATGGGACCTACACCGCCCATCTGGAACATCAGCCATTGCAGCACTTCGTACTTCTGCCGATCCGTCTTGGGCAGGAGTTTGCCGAACTTGGACGCCAGATAGAGAAGTATCGCCCCTGATTCGAAAAGCGATAGCGGCTTGCCGTCCGGCCCGTGCGGGTCGACGATGGCGGGAATCTTGTTGTTGGGGCTGATCTTGAGGAACTCCGGCTGAAACTGATCGCCCGCGCCGATGTTGATGGGGTGTACTTGCCAGTCGCGGCCAAGCCGTTGACCGCACTCCTCCAGCATGATGTGAACCTTATGTCCGTTGGGGGTGGGCCAGCTGTAAACGTCGATCATGGGTTTCCTTGTTGGATGGATCGCCGGAAATTATGGTTGTTCTGATGCCGCGGACCTGTCATGCCTGTTCCGAATAGGGCGCCATGTGTATGGCGGGCATGAAATGTGCTGCACAAGCTCCTCAATCGTGCTAAAATGCGAGCTTCACGACCAAATGGGCGGGTATCTACCGGCCCTTTTTTTTTGGCTCGTTCGCAATTGCACCCAAAAACAGCACGCAGGAAATACGCGCAGACATGACTTGGCAGCAAACCTTGGAGCAGACCGTTACCGGTCTGGGCTATGACTTGGTGGACCTGGAGCGGTCCGCAGGCGGTCTGCTGCGTGTCACCATCGACTGGCCCTGGGTTCAGGGTGAGACCGAGCGCTTCGTCACGGTCGAGGACTGCGAGAAAGTCACCCGCCAGCTCCAGTTCCTGCTGGAGGTGGAGAACGTGGATTACAAGCGTCTGGAGGTCGGTTCGCCCGG
>CBKZAG010000016.1:0-28922 GCA_966692625.1 uncultured Comamonadaceae bacterium | reverse complement strand
CCAGGCCGCGTTCCAGCAATGTGACGTGATTGCCGGGCCGGTGGCGCCCAGGGGCGGCTTCTTGCTGACCTTCATGTGTGCGACCACCTCGTGGCCGGGGCCGGGCAGCACACGCTCCACCAGCAGCTCCACCTTGCCGCCGGAGGCTTTTTCGCCGTACAGGCGGGCTTTGATCACCTGGGTGTCGTTGAATACCAGCAGATCGCCAGCGCGCAGCAGGCCGGGCAGTTCACGAAAGATGCGGTCTTGTGGCGCAGGGCCGGTGCCGTCGAGCAGGTGTGACGCGCTGCGTTCGGCCGCCGGGTGTTGCGCAATAAGTTCGGGGGGCAGCGAGAAGTCAAAATCGCTGAGGGTGAAGGCGCGTGGTGCGCCCTGCAAGGCATGCGTCATGGTGCTTGAGGGCCGGACGGGCCCGTTCCAAGTTGAGAAGCCGTGATTGTGCCAGTTCGTCTGTGCCTCCCGGGTCAAGGCTTGCCAGGCGCGCGGTTGCTGCGGCGGCGCTCAATGCCGTTTTCCTCGTAATAACGAACCTTCGCCTGGTACATCGCCTTATCGGCCTCCTGCAGCGCCGTGCCCAAAGGCTGTCCAGCAAGGCAGGTGGCCTGGCCGATGGCCAAGCTCAGCGGGTGCCCCGTGTAGAACTGGTTGTTCAACTCCAGCACAGACAGAATGCGCTCCTTCGCGGCGGTGGCTCCTGCCGCATCGGTGGCGGGCAGCAGCACGGCGAATTCGTCGCCGCCGATGCGCGCGGCGCAAGCCGGGGCGTCCACCGCCTTGGACAGCACCTCGCCCACGCGGCGCAGCATCTCGTCACCGGCACCGTGGCCCTCGTCGTCGTTCACCAGCTTCAGCCCGTTCAGGTCGATGGCCAGCACGCTCACCGGCCAGGGCCCCTTGCGCGTGAGGCGGTTGATCTCGTCGGCGTAGTAGGCGCGGTTGCGCAGCTTGGTGAGCACGTCGTGCTTGCCCAAGTATTCGAGGTAGGCCTCGGCCTTCTTGCGGGCGGTGATGTCCACCAGCGACACCAGCACCAGGTCCCAGTTGGTCTCGTGGCCGTCCAGCACCGAAAACTGCATGTGGATGTACAACATCTCGCCGTTGAGCGAGTAGTTCACCACCTCGCGCTGCTGGAACAGCTTGCCCTCCCACAGGTCGATAAGCTGCTCGGCGAAGGAGTCGTGCATCTCGTCGCGGAAAACCTGTCCCAGGTCGCGCAGCAGGTGGGGTTTGTCGCTGGCGCCGAACATGCGCAGCGTCTGGCGGTTCACGTCGACGACGCGGATTTCCTGCATGCAGCGCGTCACGAACTCCGGGTGCACCTTCAGGAAGACGCGGAAGTCCTGTATGCCCTGGGCGCGGACCTCGTCCACCAACTGCTTGACGGCCTGGAAATCCTCCACCCACAGGGAAACGGGGGAGCGCTCGAACAGGTCGCGGGCGTACTGCTCGCTGCGTTGCAGCTCGGCGGCAGCCTGCACGCGTTCGGTGATGTCCTCCAGCGACACGAGCATCCGGCTCCAGTCGGCTTCGTGCCCAGGCAGCATGCGCGCACGCACCTGCACGTCCAGGCGCTGGCCGTCCAAGGCATAGTTCACCGTCTGGTTCGCGAATTCCAGGGCGCCGTCCCACAGGGCGCAAAGCTCCTCCACGACTGTGTGGTGCATGTCCCGCGAAAAGACCTTGTCCAGGTTGGTGACCAGTTCTTCCTGCGTGGCCGCGCCAAACAGCTCCAGCGTGCGCCGGTTCACCTGCAGCACCTTCAGGCAGGCCGTGCACTCGCCCACGCGGGCTGGGTCCTGCTGCAGGTAGGCGCGCAGGTCGGTCACGCCCTGGGCGCGCCAGTGTTCAAAGAGCGACTTGAGGCCGCTGTAGTCTTCCAGCCACAGTGAGACGGGGGCCAGATCGAACGTGTGTTCGTGGTCGGACAGGGGAGGCATGGTGTGTCTTTCGGGGTGGCCAGAGGGTCTTGGGGTGTGATTTGCTGCGCCGCAGCAAATGCCGTACCATCGGGTGGCGCAACCATCAGTATCACCCAAGCACCGGAAGGAACTCCCGTATGCCGCTCGTCGTTTTCAACCAAAAAGGCGGGGTGGGCAAGTCCACCATCACCTGCAACCTCGCGGCCATCAGCGCAGCGCAGGGGCTGCGCACTTTGGTGGTCGACCTGGACCCGCAAGGCAACTCCACCCATTACCTGGTGGGTGGGCAGGTGGCCGACGATCAGCCCACGGTCGCCACCTTTTTCGAGCAGACGCTGAGCTTCAGCTTCCGCCCGGTGCCGCCTACCGACTTCGTGCTCGCCACGCCGTTCGAGGGCCTGCACCTCATGGCCGCCAGCCCCCGGCTGGACGAACTGGCGTCCAAGCTGGAGTCGCGCCACAAGATCTACAAGCTGCGCGAGGCCCTGCAGCAATTGACGGAAAGCTACGACCGCATCTATATCGATACCCCGCCCGCGCTGAATTTCTACACCCGCTCGGCGCTGATGGGGGCCAGCGGCTGCCTCATTCCCTTCGATTGCGACGATTTTTCGCGGCAGGCGCTCTACATCCTGCTGGAGAACGTGCAGGAGATTCGCGCCGACCACAACCCGGAACTGCAGGTCAAGGGCATTGTCGTCAACCAGTTCCAGTCGCGTGCCAACCTGCCGCAGCGCCTGGTGCAGGACCTGCTGGACGAAGGGCTGCCGGTGTTGGAGCCCTACCTGCCTTCATCGGTGAAGGTGCGCGAGTCGCACCAGCTCTCGCGCCCCATGATCCACCTGGAGCCCCGCCACAAGCTGACCCTGGCGCTGGTGGAGTTGCACGACCGGCTCTGATCTTGCAGGCTGGGCTCAACCCAGCGCCCAGTGCGCCGCCTGCAGGTAGAGCGGGATGCCAAACAGGATGTTGAGCGGGAAGGTCACCCCCAGCGACATGCCGAAGTAGAGCGACGGGTTGGCTTCGGGGATGGCGTGGCGCAGCACGGCGGGCACTGCGATGTAGGACGCGCTGGCCGCCAGCACCATCAACAGCGAGGCGTCGCCCGCGCCAATGCCCAGCAGTGCGCACAGGCCGAGCGCCAGACTGGCATGCACCAGCGGCCCCAGCACGGCGTACGCGATCAGCCAGGGCGACTGGCCGCGCACCTTGGGCATGTTGCGGGCGGCCAGCAGCCCCATGTCCAGCAGGAAGAAGGCGAGCATGCCCTTGAACAGGTCGCCGGTGAACGGTTTCATGGCGGCATGGCCTGCCTCACCTGTGGTCAGGCCGATCACCATGGCGCCCATCAGCAGAAGCTGGGCGCCGTCGGTGAAGGACTCGTGCAGCACTTTGCCCAGCGAGAAACCATTGCCGCCGTGGCCCTGCGGCCCACCCAAGACTGCGGCCCCACCCTGTATGCCAGAGGTCTGGCTGGCGGCAGCACGCTGGCGCAACGCGTTGGCCAGCAGCACCGCCATGATGATCGCAGGGGATTCCATCAGCGCCATGGCGGCCGCCATGTAGCCGCCGTAGGCCAGGCCTTGGCTTTCCAGTGTCTGCACGGCGGTGATGAAGGTGACGGCGCTCACCGAGCCGTAGGTGGCCGCCACGGCTGCGGCGTCCAGCGGCGCCAGCACGCGGCGCAGCAGCCAGTAGCCCAGCAGCGGCACCAGCACCGCCAGCGTCACGGCGGCGCCCAGGCCGCGGGCCACGTCCAGCGTGAAGCCCGAGGCGGCCAGCGCGAAGCCGCCCTTCAGGCCGAGTGCCATCAGCAGGTACAGCGAAAGGAAGCGCGAAATGGGCGCCGGAATTTCCAGGTTGGACTTCACGGTGCCGGCCAGCACGCCGAAGACGAAAAAGAGGATGGCGGGGTCGATGAGGTTCTGCATGGCATTTGAATTTGGAATCCACGCCGATGCTAGGGAAAACCATCAATTAAGTAAAATCGATTTATACGTGGTAATGCATAGATAAATTTCTATGAATGCGACCTTTCGACAGCTGCGGCTTTTCTTGGCGCTGGCCGATCTGGGCAGCGTGAGCGCGGCGGCGCGGGCCACCCACGTTACCCAGCCCACCGCGTCCATGCAGTTGCGTGAACTGGCCGACGCCGTGGGCCTGCCCTTGCACGAAGTCATCGGCAAGAAGGTGTACCTCACGGCGGCGGGCGAGGCGCTGGCCAGCACGGCACGCGCCATGGTGGGGGAGTGGTCGCTCTTCGAGCAGCAGGTGGCTGCCATGAAGGGGCTGCACCAGGGCCGCTTGCGCGTGGCGGTGGTGAGCACCGCCAAGTATTTCGTGCCGCGCTGGCTGGGCGCGTTCTGCACGGCCTACCCCGAGGTCGAGATCGCCCTGGAAATCCTCAACCGCGACGGGGTCGTCCAGCGCCTGCGGCGCAATCAGGACGACATCTCCATCATGTCCATTCCGCCAAAGGATCTGGACATTGAGCAGCGCGAGTTCCTGCCCAATCCGCTTGTCGTGGTGGCCCCAAGCGGGCACCCGCTGGCCAGCCAGCGCGCCATCCCCCTGGCTGAACTGGCGGGCGAGCGTTTCATCCTGCGCGAACCCGGCTCAGGCACGCGCATGGCTGCCGAGGCCCATTTTCGCGCCCACGCCTACACACCTCAAGTCCGATTGGCCCTGGGCAGCAACGAGGCCATCAAGCAAGCCGTGGCTGGCGGCATGGGCCTGTCGGTGCTGTCACGCCACGCGCTGGCACCGGAACCGGCAGGGGAGGGGCTGTGCCTGCTGGATGTGGAAGACTTCCCCATCCACGCGAGTTGGTACATCGTTCACCTTCGCGGCAAGCAGCTGTCGCCGCTGGCACGGGTGTTTCAGCAGCACCTGATGGCGCAGGCCCACGAATACCGCTCCTCGAATGTCAGCCCTTGAATTCGTGCGAATTTTCGTTTTTGACTGATGTTTCTTGCGGTTGATGCTGCTTTTTTGAGATGGTTTGAATGACTAGCATGGCCATACATCCATGTCCACGAAAGGAAGTCCCATGAAGTGTCCCCATTGCACCGATGCCGTTCTGGTGATGACCGAGCGCCAAGGCGTTGAAATCGACTACTGCCCCCAATGCCGTGGCGTGTGGCTTGACCGAGGCGAACTGGACAAATTGATCGAGCGCAGCGCCTCCCCCAATCCCGTGCAGCATGCTCCCGCCCGGCGCCCTGATTTCGCCGATTCAGGCTACGGGCACGCGGGGTACGGCAAGCGCAAGCACAAGTCCTGGCTGAGCGAAATATTCGACTGAACGGCTGGCGAAATCCGGGTGTGGCCTGCGGCACAATGCCGCCATGCCCGACGCCGTGTCCTCCACGCCAGCGGCCGCCGCCGAGCGCAAACCGCTTTCCGCGCCACAAAAGGCGATGCGCAAGCTTGGCCTGGTGCGCGCCATCGACCTGGCGCTGCACCTGCCATTGCGCTACGAGGACGAAACGCGCATCGTGCGCCTGGCCGATGCGCACGAGGGTGAAACCGTGCAGATCGAAGGCACGGTCACGGCTAGCGAGGTGAGTTTTCGACCGCGCAGACAGTTGCTCGTCACCCTGGACGACGGCAGCGACACCTGCACGCTGCGCTTCTTCAGCTTCTATCCCTCGCACCAGAAAACCTTGGAGCCCGGAGCGCGCATCCGTGCCCGGGGCGAGCTGCGCGGGGGCTTTCTCGGCTGGACGATGATGCACCCCAGCTTCCGCGCGGCGGGTGGTGAGCTGCCTGGCGCGCTCACGCCGGTCTACCCCACCAGCGCTGGCTTGCCCCAGGCCTATTTGCGCCGCGCCGTGGTTTCGGGCCTGGAGCGCGCTCCACTGAGCGACACGGTACCGCCCGAGGCCGTGGCCGAATGCCCAGGCGTGCGCGGTTGGACGCTGCGGCAGGCGCTGCAGTTCCTGCACCACCCCACGCCAGATGTGTCACTGGCTGCGTTGGAAGACCGCTCGCACCCCGCGTGGCAGCGCCTCAAGGCCGAAGAACTGCTGGCCCAGCAACTGTCCCAGCACCAGGCCAAGCTGGAGCGCGACCTTTTGCGCGCGCCACCACTGGCCGCCCGCACGGGCGGGCTCCACGAGCAGCTGCTGGCCGCGTTGCCGTTCCAGCTCACCAACGCACAACGCCGCGTGGGCGATGAAATTGCCCAGGATTTGGCCCGCCCGGTGCCCATGCACCGACTGCTGCAGGGCGACGTGGGCAGCGGCAAGACCGTGGTCGCCGCACTGGCCGCCACGCTGGCCATCGACGCTGGCTGGCAGTGCGCCCTGATGGCGCCCACCGAAATCCTGGCCGAGCAGCACTTTGCCAAACTGGTCGGCTGGCTCACGCCCTTGCTGGCGCCGCTGGGCAAGGAGGTCGCCTGGCTCACCGGCAGCCAGAAGAAAAAAGAGCGCAAGGAGATGCTCGAACGCATCGAAAGCGGCCGCGCAGCGCTGGTGGTGGGCACACATGCCGTCATTCAGGAACAGGTGCGCTTTCAGCGCCTGGCGCTGGCGCTCATCGACGAGCAGCACCGCTTCGGCGTGGCCCAGCGCCTGGCCCTGCGAGAAAAGATGCAGGAAGCCGGGCTGGAGCCCCACCTGCTGATGATGAGCGCAACCCCCATCCCGCGCACGCTCGCCATGAGCTATTACGCCGATCTTGACGTTTCCACCATCGACGAGTTGCCGCCGGGGCGCACACCCATCGTCACCAAGGTGGTGGCCGACAGCCGCCGCGACGAGGTGATCGAGCGCATCCGCGCCCAGGTGGCGCAGGGGCGGCAGGTCTATTGGGTGTGCCCGCTGATCGAAGAGAGCGAGGCGCTGGACCTGAACAACGCCACCGCCACTCACGCCGAGTTGAGTGCGGCCATGACCGGCGTCACCAGCCCCGACGGTTCTCCCATCTTGGTGGGGCTCCTGCATTCCCGCATGCCAGTGGCCGAGAAGAAGGCCGTCATGGCGCTGTTCAGCAGCGGGGCCATGGGCGTGCTGGTCAGCACCACCGTTATCGAGGTGGGCGTGGACGTGCCCAACGCCTCCCTCATGGTCATAGAGCACGCCGAGCGCTTTGGCCTGAGCCAGCTACACCAGTTGCGGGGCCGGGTGGGGCGGGGCGCGGCCGCGTCTGCCTGCGTGCTGCTGTACGCCACCAACGAGGGCGGGCGGGTCAGCGAGACCGCGCGCGAGCGCCTGCGCGCCATGGCCGAAACCCACGACGGTTTCGAGATTGCCCGGCGCGACCTGGAGATACGTGGCCCTGGCGAATTCCTGGGCGCGCGCCAGTCCGGCGCGGCCATGCTGCGCTTTGCCGACCTTGCCACCGACACCCATCTGCTGGAATGGGCGAGGGCCTGGGCCCCCAAAATGCTTGCCAAATCGCCGGATATGGCGCAAAAACACGTGGATCGCTGGTTGGGTGGAAAATCCGACTATCTGAAAGCCTGAACCGATAGCAGCCATGACCCTGACCGAACTCAAATACATCGTCGCCGTGGCGCGCGAGAAGCACTTCGGCAAGGCGGCTGAGGCTTGCTTCGTCTCGCAGCCCACGCTCAGCGTGGCCATCAAGAAGCTGGAAGAAGAGCTTGAACTCAAGCTCTTCGAGCGCAACGCCAGCGAGGTGGCGGTTACCCCCCTGGGGGAGGAAATCGTGCGCCAGGCGCAGGTCGTGCTGGAGCAGGCTGCGTCCATCAAAGAGATTGCCAAGCGCGGCAAGGACCCGCTGGCCGGCCCGCTGCGGCTGGGTGTCATCTACACCATCGGCCCCTATTTGCTGCCCAATCTGGTCAGGCAGGTGATCGAACACACCCCGCAGATGCCGCTGATGCTGCAAGAAAACCTCACGGCCAAGCTGCTGGAGCAGTTGCGTCTGGGTGAGATCGATGCAGCCATCCTGGCCGAGCCCTTCCCCGACACCAACCTGGCCATCGCCCCTCTGTACGACGAGCCCTTCGTGGCTGTGGTGCCCGTGGCTCACCCTCTGGCCCAGCGTGACAGCATCACCTCCGAAGAACTCAAACAAGAGACCATGCTGCTGCTGGGTACCGGGCACTGCTTTCGCGACCACGTGCTGGAGGTCTGCCCCGAGTTCGCCCGCTTCTCCAACGACGCCGAAGGCATTCGCAAGAGCTTCGAGGGCTCCTCGCTGGAGACCATCAAGCACATGGTGGCTGCGGGCATGGGCATCACCCTGGTGCCGCGCCTGAGTGTGCCCGCGTCTGCGCTGGGGCCGGGCGCCAAGACCCTGCCTCCCGGTTCAGGCCCCGGTGACAGCTCCTACGTGCGTTACCTGCCCTTCGCGGGCGACCCGCCCACACGACGCGTGGTGCTGGCTTGGCGGCGCAGCTTCACCCGTTACGAGGCCATCGCGGCCCTGCGCAATGCCATCTATGCGTGTGAGCTGCCTGGTGTGAAGCGCCTGTCGTCCTGATTTCCTTTTTCTCCTCGCCTCTTCTTCCTGTGCGCGACAAGCTCTCTCTTTATCTTGACCTGATTCGTTGGAACCGGCCCGCAGGCTGGCTGTTGCTGCTGTGGCCCAGCCTGTCTGCGCTCTGGGCGGCTTCGGGTGGCTGGCCGGGCTGGCACCTCCTGGTGGTGTTCGTTCTGGGCACCATCCTCATGCGCAGTGCCGGGTGTTGTGTGAACGACGTGGCCGACCGGGAATTCGACCTCCACGTCAAGCGCACCGCCCAACGGCCGGTCACCAGCGGTCGCATATCCGTGAAAGAGGCGCTCACCGTCGGTGCTGTGTTGGCATTCGCCGCCTTTCTGCTGGTGTTGACCACCACGGCAGCGGCCATTGCGTGGTCTTTCCCTGCTCTTGCCGTTGCGCTGATCTACCCTTACGCCAAGCGTGTGGTGTCCATGCCCCAGGCAGTGCTGGGCGTGGCCTTCAGCTTCGGCATACCCATGGCCTACGCCGCAGTGCAAAGCCAGGTGCCCTGGCAAGCCTGGGCGTTGCTGGTGGCCAACCTGTTCTGGGTCCTGGCCTACGACACCGAATACGCCATGGTGGACCGGGACGACGACCTCAAGATCGGTATGAAGACCTCGGCCATCACCCTTGGCCGCTGGGACGTGCTGGCCGTCACGGCCTTCTATTTGGTGCACCTGGGTCTGTGGGGCGGCCTGCTGTGGACGTTGGCAGGGGGCTGGCTGTTTGGGTTGGCGTTGGTGCTGGCACTGGTGCAAGTGGTTTGGCACTACACCATGATCCGCGCACGCACCCGCGAGGGGTGCTTCCGTGCTTTCCGTCTGAACCATTGGCTGGGCTTCACCCTTTTTGTCGGGTTGGCGTTCCAGCTGGCCTTGGGCTGACCGGCCTTCAGCGGCCGAATTCGTCGCCCAGCTCGCGGGCGCGTTCGCGCGCAGCGTGCATGGCTTTGACGAAAGCGTCCGCCACGCCGCTGTCGGCCATGAATGTCAACGCGGCGTAGGTTGTGCCGCCCTTGGAGGTCACGCGCTCCCGCAGCACCTCGGGCGGTTCGTCGGACGATTGCGCCAGGGTGGCAGCACCCACGAACGTGCCGATTGCCAACTCGGTGGCAGTCTGCGCGCTCAGTCCCATTTCGGTGCCTGCACGGCGCATGGCCTCCAGGAAGTAAAACACATAGGCGGGGCCGGAACCCGACAGGGCGGTCACCGCGTCCAGGTCAGCCTCGGTGTTGAGCCACACGAAGCGCCCGGTGGTGCCAACCACGGCATCCACCAGCCTCCGGTCCTCCGGGCTTGCCGCTGGGCGGGCATACAGCCCCGTCATCCCAAGCCCGACAAGCGCTGGGGTGTTGGGCATGGCGCGCACAATGCGCTCAGTGCCCAACCAGGCAACCATGCTGTCGCTGCGGATACCTGCGGCCACGCTCAGGTGCAGTGCATTGTGCGTGTGGGCGGCGCAGGCCAGTGCCGCGTCCTTGAAGGTCTGGGGCTTCACCGCCCAAACCACGGCGTGTGCCGTACCCAGTGCGGGGCCAGCCTGCTCGAAAGTCTGCACCCCGAACTCGGCGCGCAACTTGTCGCGCTGGGCGGCAAAGGGTTCGACCACGTCGATCTGCGTTGCAGGCAGACCCTGGCGGATCAGCCCGCCAATGATCGCGCTGGCCATGTTCCCGCCGCCGATGAAGGCCAGGCGGGTACCTGAAGGGAGGGTGCTGGTGTTCATGGCCAAGCATTGTCACCGTTTCCGCCGTGATTTGTGGTGCCTGGGCCACAACTTGTGCCGTCTGGGGTACTTGACTCGCTGATTCCGATGTGCAACAATGGGCAGCTTCGCCCTTTTGGGGTGAAGTATTTCTGCCCACCGAAGCCGGGGTGCTTTCAGTCTTGAGAGCGTGCTGGTGACGACGGGCCCAAGACTGATCGCCTGCTGCCGTGGTGGTGGCTGGGATTCAAGTTGGGACTTAAATCAAATGATCCAAACGCAATCTCGACTCGATGTTGCTGACAACACGGGTGCCAAGTCCGTGATGTGCATCAAGGTGCTGGGTGGTTCCAAGCGCCGGTACGCCAGCGTGGGCGACATCATCAAAGTGAGCATCAAGGAAGCCGCTCCGCGTGGCCGCGTCAAAAAAGGCGAGGTTTACAACGCTGTGGTCGTTCGCACCGCCAAGGGCATCCGCCGTGGTGATGGCGCCTTGATCAAGTTCGATGGCAACGCCGCAGTGTTGCTGAACGCCAAGCTGGAGCCCATCGGCACCCGCATCTTCGGACCCGTGACGCGCGAACTGCGTACCGAAAAGTTCATGAAGATCGTGTCCCTGGCGCCCGAGGTCCTGTAAGGAATCGTCATGAACAAGATCCGTAAAGGCGACGAAGTGATCGTCATCGCTGGCCGCGACAAGGGCAAGCGTGGCACCGTGGTCCAGCGCGCAGACGAAGAGCGCGTGCTGGTCGAAGGTGTGAACCTGGTGAAGAAGCACACCAAGCCCAACCCCATGAAGGGTGTGGCTGGCGGCATCGTGGAGAAATCCATGCCCATCCACCAGTCCAACGTGGCCATCTTCAACGCGGCCACCGGCAAAGCCGATCGCGTGGGTGTGAAAGTGCTGGCTGACGGCAAAAAAGTGCGCGTCTTCAAGTCCAGCGGCGAAGAAATCAAGGTGGCATGACCATGGCACGCTTCCAACAAATCTACCGCGACAAGATTGCGCCTGCTCTGAAGGAGCAGTTCGGTTACACCTCCGTGATGGAAGTGCCGCGCATCACCAAAATCACCCTGAACATGGGTGTGAGCGAAGCCGTGGCCGACAAGAAGGTCATGGACAACGCAGTTGGTGACCTCACCAAGATCGCTGGCCAGAAGCCCGTGGTCACCAAAGCCCGCAAGGCTATCGCCGGTTTCAAGATCCGCGAAGGTCAGGCCATCGGCTGCATGGTGACCCTGCGTGGCGCCCAGATGTATGAATTCCTGGACCGTTTCGTCACCGTGGCCCTGCCCCGCGTGCGTGACTTCCGTGGTATTTCCGGCAAGGCTTTCGACGGCCGCGGCAACTACAACATCGGCGTGAAAGAGCAGATCATCTTCCCCGAAATCGAATACGACAAGGTGGATGCACTGCGTGGTCTGAACATCAGCATCACGACGACGGCCAAGAGCGACGAAGAGTGCAAGGCTCTGCTGGCTGGTTTCCGTTTCCCGTTCAAGAACTGAGGTGGCGTGTGGCTAAACAAGCTTTGCTCCAGCGTGAACTGAAGCGCGAGAAACTCGCCGCCAAGTTTGCCAACAAATACAACGAGTTGAAGGCCATCGCCAAGGATGCCCAGCGTTCCGATGAAGAGCGCGACGCAGCCCGCCTGGCCCTGCAGAAACTGCCCCGCAACGCCAACCCGACCCGCCAGCGCAACCGTTGTGAAATCACCGGTCGTCCCCGTGGCACCTTCAAGCAGTTCGGCCTGGGCCGCATGAAGGTCCGCGAAATGGCTTTTGCCGGTGAAATTCCCGGCGTGACCAAGGCCAGCTGGTAAGCCGTAGGAGTAACGAAATGAGCATGAGTGATCCTATCGCCGATATGCTGACCCGCATCCGCAACGCGCAAATGGTCGACAAGGCCACCGTGGCCATGCCTTCTTCCAAAGTGAAGGCCGCCATTGCGCAAGTGCTGAAGGACGAGGGTTACATCGACGGTTTCCAAGTCAAGGTCGAGGGCGGCAAGAGCCAGCTCGAGATCGCCCTGAAGTACTACGCCGGTCGCCCTGTGATCGAGCGTATCGAACGCGTCAGCCGTCCTGGCCTGCGCATCTACAAGGGTGCCAAGTCCATTCCTCAGGTCATGAACGGCCTGGGGGTTGCCATCGTTACCACGCCCAAGGGTGTGATGACCGATCGCAAAGCCCGCGCTGCCGGTGTCGGCGGTGAAGTCTTGTGTTACGTCGCCTGACGCGGGCATTGAGGAGAATCTGAAATGTCTCGTGTAGGTAAATTGGCTGTGGCCATTCCGCAAGGCGTGGAAGTCAGCGTCAAGCCGGACACCATCAGCGTCAAGGGCGCCCTGGGCGCCATGAGCCTGGCACTGAATCCCCTGGTGAAGGTCGAGAACGCCGACGCCAAGCTGTCGTTCACCCCGGTGGACGAGTCCCGCGACGCCAACGCCATGAGCGGCACCATCCGCCAGCTCGTGAACAACATGGTTCTGGGTGTGAGCAAAGGCTTCGAGAAGAAGCTGAGCCTGATCGGTGTGGGTTACAAGGCTGCTGCCTCTGGCAACAAGCTGAACCTGGCCGTGGGTTTCTCCCACCCCGTTGACTTCGTGATGCCCGAAGGCATCACCGTTGCCACCCCGACCCCGACGGAAATCGTGGTCAAGGGTGCCGACCGTCAGCGCGTGGGCCAGATCGCCGCGGAAATCCGCGCCGTGCGCCCCCCCGAGCCCTACAAGGGCAAGGGCATCCGTTATGCGGATGAGAAGGTCATCATCAAAGAGACCAAGAAGAAATAAGGACTGCGAACATGTTGACGAAAAAAGAACAGCGTTTGCGCCGTGCCCGTCAGACCCGCATCCGCATTGCACAGCAAGGCGCCGTGCGTCTGACCGTGAACCGCACCAACCTGCACATCTACGCCAACGTCATTTCCGGCGACGGCTCCAAGGTGCTGGCCTCTGCGTCCACCGTCGAAGCCGAAGTGCGTGCCCAGCTGGGTGCTGCAGGCAAGGGCGGCAACAAAGCCGCTGCCGAGCTGATCGGCAAGCGCATTGCCGAGAAGGCGAAAGCCGCCGGCATCGAGAAAGTGGCCTTCGACCGTTCCGGTTTTGCTTACCACGGCCGTGTCAAAGCCCTGGCAGATGCCGCGCGTGAAGCCGGCCTGCAGTTCTGATTGGGGAAATGCAAATGGCAAAGATGCAAGCAAATGTGAAGAGCGAAGCCAACGACGACGGCTTGCGCGAAAAGATGATTGCGGTCAACCGCGTGACCAAAGTGGTCAAGGGCGGCCGCATCATGGGTTTCGCAGCACTGACCGTGGTTGGTGACGGCGACGGCCGCGTCGGTATGGGCAAGGGCAAGGCCCGCGAAGTGCCCGTGGCCGTGCAGAAGGCCATGGACGAGGCCCGCCGCAACATGTTCAAGGTGCAGCTCAAGAGCGGCTCCCTGCAACACGCGGTTCAAGGCCACCATGGTGCTTCCAACGTGATGATGCTGCCCGCCGTCAAAGGTACCGGCATCATCGCTGGCGGCCCGATGCGCGCTGTGTTCGAGGTGCTGGGTATTACCGATGTCGTGGCCAAGAGCCATGGTTCGAGCAACCCCTACAACCTGGTTCGCGCCACCCTGGACGCCCTGAAGAACTCTACGACTCCTGCCGAAGTGGCTGCCAAGCGCGGCAAGTCGGTGGAAGACATCCTGGGTTGATTGGAACGATCATGACGACCACCAACACCATCAAAGTGCAACTCGTGCGCAGCCCCATCGGCTGCAAAGAGTCCCACCGCGCCACCGTGCGTGGTCTGGGTCTGCGCAAGCTCAACAGCATCAGCGAACTGCAGGATACCCCAGCAGTGCGCGGCATGATCAACAAGATCAGTTACCTGGTCAAAGTGATCTGATCGGAGTCAAGACATGGAACTCAACACTCTCAAGCCCGCAGCTGGCGCCAAGCACGCCAAGCGTCGCGTGGGCCGTGGCATCGGCTCCGGTCTGGGCAAGACCGCTGGTCGCGGTCACAAGGGCCAGAAGTCCCGTGCCGGTGGCTACCACAAGGTCGGCTTCGAAGGCGGTCAAATGCCTTTGCAGCGCCGTCTGCCCAAGCGCGGTTTCAAGTCTCAAAGCCTGAAGTTCAACGCCGAGGTGACCCTGGCTGATCTGCAAGCGCTGGGCGCGTCCGAAGTGGACGTGCTGGTGCTGAAGCAGGCTGGTCTGGTGCCCGAGCTGGCCAAGAAGGTCAAGGTCATCAAGACTGGCGAGCTCAGCATCGCTGTCAAGCTGTCCAACATCGGCGCCACCGCCGGTGCCAAGGCTGTCATCGAGGCCGCTGGCGGCTCGCTGGCCTGATCTGGCGTAACACACGGAATCGCTTGTGGCCACGAACGCAGCAACCCTAGCCAAGACAGGCAAGTTCGGCGATTTGCGTCGCCGTCTTGTGTTCCTGCTCCTGGCCCTGGTGGTTTACCGCATTGGCGCGCACATTCCGGTGCCGGGGATCGATCCTGCCCAGCTGGAGCAGCTCTTCAAGGGCCAGCAGGGCGGCATCCTGAACCTCTTCAACATGTTCTCGGGCGGTGCGCTGTCGCGCTTCACCGTGTTCGCGTTGGGGATCATGCCCTACATCTCGGCTTCGATCATCATGCAATTGATGACGTACGTGATTCCCACGTTCGAGCAGCTGAAGAAAGAGGGCGAGGCCGGCCGCCGCAAGATCACGCAGTACACCCGTTACGGCACCCTGGCATTGGCCATCTTCCAGGCGCTCGGCATTGCCGTGGCTCTGGAAAGTTCGCCTGGCCTGGTGATCGACCCCGGCTTTGCCTTCCGCTTCACCGCGGTGGTCAGCCTGGTGGCGGGCACGATGTTCCTGATGTGGCTGGGCGAGCAGATCACCGAGCGCGGTCTGGGCAACGGCATCTCGATCCTGATCTTTGCAGGTATCGCCGCCGGTCTTCCCAATGCCGTGGGTGGCTTGCTTGAACTGGTGCGCACGGGTGCCATGAACATCCTGGTTGCGATCTTCATCGTGGCTCTGGTGGTTCTGGTGACCTACTTCGTGGTCTTCGTCGAACGCGGTCAGCGCAAGATTCTCGTGAACTACGCACGCCGTCAGGTGGGCAACAAGGTGTACGGCGGCCAGTCGTCGCATCTGCCGCTCAAGCTGAACATGGCTGGCGTGATTCCGCCGATCTTTGCGTCGTCGATCATCCTGTTGCCCACCACGCTGGTGAGCTGGATCAGCACGGGTGACAGCACGCGCTGGTTGCGCGACATTGCCGCGGCCTTGTCGCCGGGACAGCCGATCTACGTGGCGTTCTACGCTGCTGCCATCGTGTTCTTCTGCTTCTTCTACACGGCGCTCGTGTTCAACAGCCGCGAGACTGCCGACAACCTGAAGAAGAGTGGTGCCTTCATTCCGGGTATCCGCCCGGGTGATCAAACGGCTCGCCACATTGACAAGATCCTGGTGCGTCTGACCTTGGCCGGTGCGATCTACATCACGCTGGTGTGTCTGCTGCCCGAGTTCCTGATCCTGAAGTACAACGTGCCGTTCTACTTCGGTGGTACCTCCCTGCTGATCATTGTTGTGGTCACCATGGACTTCTGGGCTCAGGTGCAGAACTACGTGATGTCGCAGCAGTACGAATCGTTGTTGAAGAAAGCCAACTTCAAGGCTACGCCAGGTGTCTGACATATGGCCAAAGACGATGTCATCGAAATGCAGGGTGAGGTCATCGAAAACCTCCCTAACGCGACGTTCCGCGTGAAGTTGGAAAACGGGCACGTGGTACTGGGTCACATCTCCGGCAAGATGCGCATGCACTACATCCGCATCCTGCCAGGTGACAAGGTCAAAGTGGAGCTCACGCCCTACGACCTGACCCGTGCCCGGATCGTGTTCCGCGCCAAGTGAAGAGTTTTGAGATTTATTAGGAGAGAAACATGCGAGTTTCGGCTTCGGTCAAGAAAATGTGCCGCAACTGTAAGATCATCCGTCGCCATGGCGTCGTGCGAGTCATCTGCACCGACCCGCGACACAAGCAGCGTCAAGGCTGATACGTTTAGAGGACTACCATGGCACGTATTGCAGGCATCAACATTCCGCCTCACAAGCACGCCGAGATTGGCCTGACGGCTATCTTCGGTATCGGTCGCACCCGTGCACGCAAGATTTGCGAAGCATGCGGCATCGCTTACGACAAGAAGATCAAGGATCTGAGCGACGCTGAGCTGGAAAAGGTTCGCGACCAGGTCAACACCTACACCATCGAAGGCGATCTGCGTCGTGAAACCACGATGAACATCAAGCGCCTGATGGACATCGGCTGCTACCGTGGCTTCCGTCACCGCCGCGGCCTGCCCGTGCGTGGTCAGCGCACCAAGACCAATGCCCGTACCCGTAAAGGTCCGCGCAAGGCCGCCCAGTCGCTGAAGAAGTAATCGGTTAAAGGACAGATATGGCTAAGCAACCCTCCAGCAACGCAGCAGCCCGCGTACGCAAGAAGGTCCGCAAGAACATCGCGGACGGTATTGCACACGTGCACGCTTCGTTCAACAACACGATCATCACCATCACGGACCGTCAGGGCAACGCTCTGTCCTGGGCTTCCTCCGGTGGTCAGGGTTTCAAGGGCTCCCGCAAGTCCACCCCCTTCGCAGCCCAGGTGGCTTCCGAAGTGGCTGGCCGCGCAGCCATGGAACAGGGCATCAAGAACCTGGACGTCGAGATCAAGGGCCCCGGTCCTGGCCGCGAGTCTTCCGTTCGTGCCCTGGGCGCCCTGGGTATCAAGATCACGTCTATCTCTGACGTGACCCCGGTTCCCCACAACGGTTGCCGCCCCCAGAAGCGCCGTCGCATCTGATTGCGCTGTAGCGCCACCGCGCGCTATAATTCAAAGCTTTTGTTTTGAACGCCGCCGCAATACATTGCCGTGTATTGCGGTGCGCTGTCGTTAAGACCACCGCCGTCGAGCAGGATCAATTTTGAGTTGATGCGTTCGGCGGCTCCCGTGATGTGCCGTTGTTGGCCGTCGCGGTAGTTTGAAAGGAAACCCACGTGGCACGTTACCTCGGCCCCAAGGCCAAACTCTCTCGCCGTGAAGGCACCGACCTGCTCCTGAAGAGCGCACGCCGCTCCATCAGCGACAAGGCCAAGTTCGACTCCAAGCCGGGTCAACACGGTCGCACCTCCGGTCAGCGCACGTCCGACTTCGGTCTGCAGCTGCGCGAAAAGCAGAAGGTCAAGCGCATCTACGGCGTGCTCGAGCGCCAGTTCCGCCGCTACTTCGCTGAAGCCGACCGCCGCCGTGGCAACACCGGTGCAAACCTGTTGTCTCTGCTGGAATCCCGCCTGGACAACGTCGTGTTCCGCATGGGCTTCGCTTCCACCCGTGCCGAAGCGCGCCAGCTGGTGTCGCACAAGGCTATCGTGGTGAACGGCCAGAGCGTGAACATTCCTTCCTTCCTGGTCAAGGCCGGTGACGTGGTTGCTGTGCGCGAGAAGTCCAAGGGCCAGGCCCGTGTGAAGGAAGCTCTCGAGCTGGCCAAGCAGATCGGTTTCCCCGCTTGGGTGGAAGTGGCTGCCGACAAGGCCGAAGGCGTCTTCAAGAAGGTGCCTGATCGCGACGAATTCGGTTCCGACATCAACGAGTCGCTGATCGTCGAAATGTACTCTCGCTGATAGCGAGACCCACTTTAGTGCCCGGATTCTGCTTCAGGCGGGGTCCGGGATTTTGTGCTCCATCGGCCTTATCGGTGTAACGAGCCGAGGGTATTGAAGGAAGTCCGAATGCTGAATAACCTGCTCAAACCCAAGAACATCAACGTCGAGCAACTGTCGGCCAACCGTGCCAAAGTGACGCTCGAGCCTTTCGAGCGTGGTTACGGCCACACGCTGGGCAACGCCCTGCGTCGCGTGCTGTTGTCGTCCATGGTGGGCCACGCTCCCACGGAAGTGACGATCGCGGGTGTGGTGCACGAGTACTCTTCCATCGACGGCGTCCAAGAGGACGTGGTCAACATTCTGCTGAACCTCAAGGGCGTGGTGTTCAAGCTCCACAACCGTGACGAGGTGACGCTGAGCCTGCGCAAGGACGGCGAAGGCGTGGTGACGGCTGCTGACATCCAGACGCCGCACGACGTCGAGATCCTGAATCCCGAGCATGTGATCGCCACGCTGTCTGCTGGTGCCAAGCTCGACATGCAGATCAAGGTCGAGAAGGGCCGCGGCTACGTGCCGGGCAACCTGCGCCGCAACGACGATTCCGTCCGTTCCATCGGTCGTATCGTGCTGGACGCATCGTTCTCCCCGATCAAGCGCGTGAGCTACGCAGTGGAAAACGCCCGCGTGGAACAGCGTACCGATCTGGATAAGCTGGTTCTGGAAATCGAAACCAACGGTGCCGTGGGCCCCGAGGAATCGGTCCGTGCCGCTGCCAAGATTCTGGTGGAGCAACTGGCTGTGTTCGCCCAGCTCGACGGCGCCAACGCCTTCGAAGCAGGTGCAGCACCTTCGCGCAGCAGCCAGCAGTTCGACCCGATTCTGCTGCGTCCCGTGGACGAACTCGAACTCACGGTGCGTTCCGCCAACTGCCTCAAAGCAGAGAACATCTACTACATCGGTGACCTCATTCAGCGCACCGAGAACGAGCTGCTCAAGACCCCGAACCTGGGTCGCAAGTCGCTCAACGAAATCAAGGAAGTGCTGGCCTCTCGCGGCCTGACCCTGGGCATGAAGCTGGAAAACTGGCCGCCCGCAGGTCTGGAAAAGCACTGATCTGCCGTTTTTTGCAAGCCCTGACCCCCTGCGGTACCTGATACGGCCGCAGGTGAATATAGAAAGGAAATCATCATGCGTCACGGACACGGACTTCGTAAACTCAACCGCACCACATCGCACCGTCTGGCGATGCTGCGCAACATGATGAACTCGCTGCTCACGCACGAAGTCATCAAGACCACTCTGCCCAAGGCCAAGGAACTGCGCCGCGTGGTGGAACCCATGATCACCCTGGCGAAAGAGCCCACGCTGGCCAACCGCCGCCTGGCTTTCGACCGCCTGCGCGACCGCGACGTCGTGGTCAAGCTGTTCGACGAACTGGGTCCCCGTTTCAAGGCCCGTCCCGGTGGTTACACCCGCATCCTGAAGATGGGTTTCCGTGTTGGTGACAACGCGCCCATGGCTCTGGTTGAACTGGTGGACCGTGCCGAAGAAACTTCTGCTGAAGAAGTGAAGACGGCAGAATAATCTGTGCTAGAATACAAGGCTTGACGCGCGGTGGAGCAGCCTGGTAGCTCGTTGGGCTCATAACCCAAAGGTCGCAAGTTCAAATCTTGCCCGCGCAACCAACAAAATCAAGCGCCTTGCTTGTCATTGAAGCCCTCGGAAACGAGGGCTTTTTTGTTTGTGCGCCCTGCATGGGAGCACACCTGCGGGTGCAAGTCCCGCAGTGAGCTGGTCACAGTGAGCAAAGTGAAGCGCAACTGCGTGGATACAACAAGCAGCCAACGATGAACCGTCACTACGAGGTGTTTGCCCAATGAATCCGGGGACCAGAGGCTTGCCGCACAGCACACGCGTATTGTTCAACCTGCTGGGTCAGATTGCTTTCGGCATGTTGCTCATGTCTCTGTGCCTGCCGTCTATGCAGGAGTGGGGCGCCATCTTTCATGAGGAGCAGTCGCGCGTTCAGTTGACCTTCGGCGGGTATGTGGTGGCGTTTGGCTGCATGCAGCTGCTGTATGGGCCGTGGTCTGACCGGTTTGGCCGCAAGCGGGTGTTGCTCTCTGGGCTGGCGATTGCCTTTGTGGGGTCTGTGTTGGCCGCCATGGCGTCTGACATGACAGGGTTGATCGCTGCCAGGGTGTTGCAAGGTGCGGGTGCATCTGCTGGCATGGTGGTTGGGCGTGCCATGGTGCAAGACCTCTTTCAAGGACCGGACCGCACGCGCACCATGGCCTACGTTGGCATGGCGATGGGGATGTCGCCACCGCTGGCAACGTTGATTGGCGGGCAGTTGCACGTGTTGGTTGGCTGGCAGGCGAACTTCGTTCTGGCCGCCGTGCTGTCTTTGATTCTGATGGTGCTTGCTTGGAGAGGCTTGCCAGTGCAGGCGGTGCGGTCTTCGGCGAACACCCATTGGTTGAAGGACATGGGGCATTCCTATGCGCGGCTGGCGCGTGAGCCGGCGTTCCTGCTTTACGTCGCGATCTTGTCTTTTACCTACGCCACGCTCTATGCGTTCTTCAGCGGTGCACCCATTGTTCTGGGAGGCTACGGTGTTGGGCCCGCGCAAGTGGGGTGGTACGTGGCGTGCATGACCGTGTCTTACATCGCCGGCAGCTTCATGGCCAGCCGCATTGTGCAGGCGCTGGGAGAGCGCGGAATCATGGCGTGGGGACAGGGCGTCACGCTCGCAGGCGTGCTGCTGATGCTCGGCCTGGCCTTGGCGGATATTCACACCTCTTGGGCCTTTGCGGTGCCCTTGCTGTTCATAGGGGTCGGGCACGGCCTGATGGTCCCGTCGACGCTGGCTGGTATTGTGGGGGTGGTGCCTGCGCTGGCAGGCTCAGCGGCTGCGGTGGCCGGCCTGATGCAGCAGTTGCTGGGCGCGATTGGCGGGTATTCGGTTGGACTGGTGTCGCACGACAGTGCGGCCAATCTGGCGTGGTTGATGCTGGGCTATTCCCTGTTGGCGCTCTTGGCTCAACTGGTGCTGCATGGCGGCGTCATGCGGGCTAAGCGCCCCCCGACCGCTTGACGCGGTAGCCCGCCTGCTGGAGCGCAGCGACGATCAGGTCGCAGTGGTCGCCCTGGATCTCGATCTGCCCCTGTTTGAGGGTGCCGCCACTGCCGCAGCGCACCTTGAGTTGCTGGGCCAACGTCTGTGCCTCGTGGGCAGGAACACCTCGAATGACGGTCACGGCCTTGCCGCCCCGGCCTTTGGTTTCGCGTTGCACGCGAACCACGCCGTCGCCCGTGGGGGCTGGCGTGGCTTTGTTGCAGTTGCATTGGGCCAGAGGCTGCCGACAGCCGGGACACATCCGCCCACCTTCAGTGGAATAGACGAGATGCCCCAGGCTGGCGAACGATTTCATGCTGGCACTTGCTGCCGGAGCAGGATCAGAGGGCGGCGTCTTTCAGCTTTTTCAGCGCGCGGACCTTGATCTTCACCGATGCGGGCTTGGCAGCGAACGTGCGCTCTTGCTTGGTGAAGGGGTCGATACCTTTGCGTGCCTTTTTGGCGGGGACTTTTTGCACGCCAATCTTCAGCAGGCCGGGCAGGGTGAATTCGCCAGCGCCTTTTTTGTTGACGGAGCCGAGGATGGCTGCGTCGAGTGCTGCGAGAACGGCCTTGGCTGCCTTGGGCTCAACGCCAGATTGCGCAGCCACGTGAGCGATGAGCGCGGATTTGCTGAACACTTCCTTCACGGGCTTCACTGCAGCAGGAGCGGCTGCTGCCTTGGGGGCAGCTTTTGCAGGGGCCTTGGCGGCGGGCTTTTTGGACTCGGGCTTGGCTGCCTTGGCAGGCGCGGCCTTTTTTGCGGTTGCCATATGTTTGTTTTCCTGATGGTTGATAGGTTCACTCCCCCCGTGGGTGAGTGCCGCGATTCTAGGCCTAGCGGAGGCGGGGCCCTTGCGAGGGGCCCGTGGTGCTACACGCCGAAGTAACGCCCGCTGCGGTGGTTGACGGCGATGACCAGGTTCAGTGCCGCTGCGCCGAGCAGTGAAAGAAGTACCTGCATGGGTGTGGTGACCCACCAAGCGAGCATGAGGATGAGCGCATCCACCACCATCTGTATGGTGCCTGCCCGCCACTGTTTGCGCTTTTGCAGATAGATGGCCAGTATGCCGACGCCGCCCAGGCTGGCGCCGTGGCGTATGAGCACCAGAATGCCCGTGCCCGCCAGCAGCCCGGCCATGATGGCCGCGAACACGGGGTTGAGTGTGTTGAAGCTCACCCAGCTGGGCAGCACCTCAACGTAGAGCGACAACAGCGCCACGGCCGAAAACGTCTTGAACGTGAAGGTGGGGCCGAGCGAACGCAGCCCGAACACATAGAAGGGCAGGTTGATGGCGAAGAGCACGGCGCCCAGTGGCCATGTGGTCTGGTAATGCAGCAGGAAGGCCAGCCCGGTGGTGCCGCCAGTGAGCAGGCTGGCCTCCCGGAACATCAACACGGCCAGCGCAACGAAGAGGGGGCCTATGAGCAAGCCCTGTGCGTCCTCCAAAGGGCTGTGTGGCACGGCTACAGGCATGGTGCGGGTGTGTTCTGTCATGGCTGCTCCACCAGACCCAGGCCGCGCAGGTAGTTGCGCAGCGTCTGTTCGCCCACCTCTTCCAGGTCGAAGGCTTGCGGGTCCATGAGCCAGTTGTTGATCAGGCCGTCTACCAGCATGTGTAGGCCCAGCGCCGCGTTGCGGGCAGACATGGGCAGCGTGATGCCCTGTTTGTCTGAGCACAGTGTCAACGCCTGTTCGGTCATCTGCATCAGATCGCGGATGCATTCGTTGCGGCGCTGCGCCACGGCCTGAAGTTCGTCCACGTACTCGACCTTGTGCGTTGCGATTTCAAAGACGCGGCGGGTCTGCGGGTCGTGCATGGTGGCACGCAGTGCGAGCATGAGGGTGCCGAGCAGGGCCTTGAGGGGCGGCTGCGCGTCCGTGCCCGTTTGAGCGGCCGATTGCAACGCCTGTTCCAGCGGTAGCGTGACGCGTTCCATCATGGCGTTGAACAGGTCGGCCTTGTCCTCAAAGTGCCAGTAAATGGCGCCACGGGTGGTGCCCGCGGCAGTGGCTATGTCGTTGAGCGAGGTGCGTGACACGCCTCGCTGCAGGAAAAGCTGTTCAGCGGCGTCCAGCAGCTTGTGGCGGGTCTGTTCGGCTTCGGCTTTGGTTCGTCTGACCATGGCTGTTGTGTAAATGACGCGTAAATCTGACCCTTCGGTCAACATACATTCAAAAATGTATGTATATTATGAACCGTCGCGCCCTTGGCGTGTTTTCTTTTTTTGGCTTTTCAGCCCTCATCGAGGTGGTCCATGGCTTTGCCTGACGTTCTGCAGAGATATTCTCCTGTACCCGATGCTGCCCGCGTTCCGTCGCGGGCAGCTTGGTTTTTGTCCGCCCTGATGGGGGTTGCCTTGCTGGCGGCTTGCGGCAAGGGAGGGCAAGCCCCAGCCGCGCCGGGTGGGGGCATGCCTCCTGCGGAGGTGGGGGTGGTGACCGTGCAACCGGGCGTGGTGGAGCTGGTGACAGAACTGCCCGGCCGGCTGGAAGCGTCGCGCGTGGCCCAGGTGCGGGCGCGCGCCACGGGCATTCTGCAAGAGCGCCTGTTCCGCGAGGGCAGCGACGTGAAGGCTGGGCAAGCCCTGTTCCGCATCGACCCCGCTCCTTACGAGGCCACGCTGGCCAGTGCACGCGGGCAACAGGCCAAGGCGGAAGCCGCGTTGGCGCAGGCCAAGGCCACGCTGGAGCGCTACCGCCCACTGGTGGCGGAACGTGCTGTGAGCCAGCAGGATTTCGTCAATGCTGAAATGGCGGTGAAGCAGGCCGAGGCCGATGTGGCAGTGGCGCGCGCTTCTGTGCAGACGGCGGGCATCAACCGGGCATACGCAGACGTGACCTCCCCGATTGCCGGACGCATTGGCCGGGCATTGGTCACCGAAGGTGCGCTGGTGGGCCAGGGCGACGCCACCCCGCTGGCGGTGGTGCAGCAGGTGGACCCGCTGTATGTGAACTTCACCCAGTCGGCCAGTGAGGCCATGAAGCTGGCGCGGGCCGTGGAGGCAGGCCAGTTGCAGAAGCGTGGCAATGGTGCCGCCGTGAAGGTGATGCTGGAAGACGGCAGCGAGCACCCGCAGACGGGCAAGCTGCTGTTTGCCGACCTGACGGTGGACAGCACCAGCGGCCAGGTGACTTTGCGTGCCGAGGTGCCGAACCCCGGTGGAAAACTCCTGCCTGGACTGTACGTGCGGGTGCGCCTGGTGCAGGCCGAGGCATCTCAGGCCATCATCCTGCCGCAACAGGCGGTGACGCGCTCGCCCAAGGGCGACAGCGTGATGGTGGTGGACGCGCAAGGCAAGGTGGCGCCGCGCCCCGTGAAGCTGGGCGGGCAGCAGGGCGGACGCTGGGTGGTGCTGGACGGCCTGAAAACGGGCGAACAGGTGATGGTGGATGGCTTCCAGAAACTGCGTGGCGATGCACCCGTGAAGGCTGTGCCGTGGCAGGCACCGGGCCAGAGCAGCTAAGGGGCAAGGCATGGCCAAATTCTTCATTGACCGGCCCATCTTTGCGTGGGTGATTGCACTGTTCGTGACGGTGCTGGGGGTGGTTTCCATCACCCAGTTGCCGGTGTCGCAGTACCCGCCGGTGGCACCGCCGTCCATCGTCATCAATGCTACGTACCCCGGTGCTTCGGCGCAAACGCTGGAGGACAGTGTGCTGTCCGTCATCGAGCGCGAGATGAACGGCTCGCCAGGTTTGATTTACATGGAGTCGGTGGCGCAGTCCAACGGCACGGGCTCGCTGACGCTGAGCTTTGAGCCGGGCACCAACGACGACCTGGCCCAGGTGGATGTGCAGAACCGCCTGAGCCGCGCCACGCCGCGTTTGCCTGCGGCCGTGACGCAGCAGGGCGTGCGCGTGGACAAGGCGCGCAACAACTTCCTGCTGTTCGCGCTGCTGTCGTCGGACGACCAGGCCTGGGACCCGGTGGCATTGGGTGACTACGCCTCACGCAACGTGCTGCCCGAACTGCAGCGCTTACCGGGCGTGGGCCAGGCCCAGCTGTTCGGCACCGAGCGTGCCATGCGCGTGTGGATCAACCCAGCCAAGTTGCAAGGCTTTGGCCTGAGCGCGGCTGACGTGACTGCTGCCATCCGCGCGCAGAACGCGCAGGTGTCGGCGGGTGAGATTGGTGCGCTGCCGAACATTGCCGGGCAGGGCATTTCGGCTACCGTGGTGGTACAGGGGCAACTGGGTTCGGTGGAGGCATTTGGGCAGTTGCTGCTGCGTGCCAACACCGATGGCTCTGCCGTGCGCCTGAAGGACGTGGCGCGCATTGAGCTGGGCGGGCAGACCTACGCCACCAGCGCGCGCCTGAACGGACAACCTGCCACCGGCATTGGCGTGCAGCTTTCGCCCAGCGGCAACGCCCTGGCCACGGCTACCGCAGTGCGGACCAAGATGCAGGAGCTGGAGCGCTACTTCCCCAGCGGCGTGAAGTGGACCATCCCCTACGACAGTTCGCGTTTCGTGAAGATTTCGATCGAGCAGGTGGCCGAGACCCTTGGCGAAGCGGTGCTGCTGGTGTTCCTGGTGATGCTGCTGTTCCTTCAGAACTGGCGTTACACGGTGATTCCGACCATCGTGGTGCCGATCGCGCTGTTGGGTACCTTTGGTGTGCTGCTGGCGCTGGGTTTCTCCATCAACGTGCTGACGATGTTCGGCATGGTGCTGGTGATCGGCATTGTGGTGGACGACGCCATCGTGGTGGTGGAGAACGTCGAACGCATCATGAGCGAAGAAGGCCTGTCGCCGCGTGACGCCACGCGCAAGGCCATGGGGCAGATCTCGGGCGCCATCGTCGGTATCACCGTGGTGCTGATTTCGGTGTTCGTGCCGCTCGCTTTCTTCAGCGGTGCGGTGGGCAACATCTACCGCCAGTTCGCAGCGGTGATGGGCGTGTCGATCGCGTTCTCGGCGTTCTTCGCGCTGTCGTTGACGCCTGCGCTGTGTGCCTCTTTGCTCAAGCCGGTGGAGGCGGGGCACCACCATGCGAAGACGGGCTTCTTTGGCTGGTTCAACCGAGGCTTCACGCGCACGGCAAAGGGCTATGAAGGCTGGCTGGCACGGCTGCTGCCGCGCGCGGCGCGAACCTTGGTGGTGTATTTGGCCGTGGTGGGTGCGGCAGTGGTGGTGTATCAGCGCCTGCCTGCGTCCTTCCTGCCCAACGAGGACCAGGGCACGCTGCTGGTGAACGTGCAGTTGCCGCCGGGCGCTACGCAGGAGCGCACGCGCTCGGTGATGGAGCAGGTGGAAGGCTTCATGCTCAAACAGCCTGAAGTGCAGAGCATGGTGGGCGTGCTGGGCTTCAGTTTCTCTGGGCAGGGGCAGAACGCTGCGTTGGCGTTCGTCACGCTCAAGGACTGGTCGGAACGCACTGGCGAGGGCAGCAGTGCCCAGGCGCTGGCGGGCCGGGCGTTTGGTGCCCTGTCTGGCGTGCGCGACGCGTTCATCTTCCCGCTGAGCCCGCCACCCATCCCCGAGCTGGGCACCGCATCGGGCTTTACCTTCCGGTTGCAGGACCGTGGCGGGCTGGGGCACGACGCTCTGCTGGCCGCGCGCAACCAGTTGCTGGGCATGGCATCCAAGAGCCCGGTGCTGACGCAGGTGCGCCCCGATGGGCTGGAAGATGCACCGCAGCTGCAACTGGACATTGACCGTGAACGCGCGGCAGCGCTGGGCGTGGGCTTTGACAGCGTGACCAGCGTGCTGGCCACGGCGCTGGGCTCCGCGTACGTGAACGACTTCCCGAACGCTGGACGCCTGCAGCGCGTGGTGGTTCAGGCGGATGCGCCTGCGCGCATGCAGCCTGAAGACCTGCTGCGCCTGACGGTGCTGAACAGCCGTGGTCAGGCCGTTCCGATGTCTGCCTTTGCCAGCACGCGCTGGGTGGTGGGGCCGGTGCAGACCGTGCGCTACAACGGCTACCCGGCCATGCGCATCAGCGGCGGCGCCGCGCCTGGCTACAGCACGGGTGACGCCATGGCCGAGATGGAAAAGCTCGCTGCTCAGTTGCCGCAGGGCATGGGTTTTGAGTGGACGGGCCAGTCGCGTGAGGAAAAACTGGCCGGAGCCAAGGCCTTTGTGGTGTACGGCTTTGCCATCCTGGCGGTGTTTTTGTGCCTGGCCGCGCTGTACGAGAGCTGGACCATTCCGCTGGCGGTGATTCTGGTGGTGCCGCTGGGCGTGGTCGGCGTGCTGCTGGCCACCTGGCTGCGCAACTACGCCAACGACGTGTACTTCCAGGTGGGGCTGATCACCATCATCGGCCTGTCAGCGAAGAACGCGATCCTGATCATCGAATTTGCCAAGGACCTGCAGGCCCAGGGCAAGACGCTGATTGCCGCAGCGCTGGAGGCCGCGCACCTGCGCTTCCGCCCGATCGTGATGACGTCGCTGGCCTTTACGGCGGGTGTGGTGCCGCTGGCCATTTCGAGCGGCGCGGGTTCTGCCAGCCAGCGTGCCATTGGTACGGGGGTGATTGGCGGCATGCTCACGGGCACGGTTCTGGCCGTGGTGTTTGTGCCGGTATTTTTTGTGGTGGTGCGCAGCCTGTTCAAGGGCAGTGCACGCCAGCAGGCCGTGCATCGCGCCGATGCCGAGCACCTCGGAGTCCACAGCCATGACGAGTGAACGTATGAAATTGATCCGCACGCGTACTGCGCTTGCTGCCTTGTTGGCTGCTGGTGTGCTGGCTGGCTGCTCGCAGTTCCAGCCTTACCAACGGCCCGACACACCCATGCCGGCCGCCTGGGCGGGCAGCGAGGCGGGCGCCCAGACGGCGCCGCTGGCCTGGGAGGATTTTGTGTCTGACCCAGCCCTGCGTGCCCTGGTGCAGAAGGCGTTGGACAACAACCGTGACGCGCGCATTGCCGCGCTGCAAGTGGAGCAACTGCGCGCGCAGCACCGCATACGTGAAGCCGCGCGTTTGCCCATGGTGGCAGCGGGTGTGACTGGCAGCCGCGCCACCACGGGTGAGAGCGAGCCCATCAGCAGTACCTACACTGCCGGTTTGCAGGTGACGGGCTGGGAGATCGACTTCTTCGGCCGCCTGGCCAGCTTGCAGGAGTCTGCGCGGGCGCTGTACCTGGCCTCTGAAGAGGCGTTGCGCAGCACGCGCATTGGTTTGGTGGCGGGTGTGGCGTCGGGCTGGCTGAACCTGCAGAGCAGCGATGCACTGCTGCGGCTGACGCAGCAGACGCTGGCAACCCGCGAGGAATCCTTGCGGCTGACGCGGCTGCGCTTTGAGGCGGGCACGGCATCGGCGCTGGACCTGCGGCAGGCCGAGTCGCTGGTGGAGTCTGCCCGCGTGACCCTGGCGCAGCAGCTGCGCCAGCGCGCCCAGGACTTGAATGCCCTGACGCTGCTGGTGGGGCAACCGCTGGACCAGCCGCTGGCTGAAGCCCAACTGATGCCAGCGAGCACCGCTGCTGGCGACGTGGTGGCCGAGGTGCCGGTGGGCCTGCCGTCGCGCGTGCTGCTGGAGCGGCCGGACATTCGCGCGGCGGAGCAGAAGCTTGCAGCGGCCAATGCGCAGATCGGTGCGGCGCGCGCGGCTTTCTTCCCGCGCATTGCGCTCACCGCCAGCGTGGGGTCGGCCAGCAGCGAGTTGTCGGGCCTGTTCAAGAGCGGCAGCTGGGGCTGGACGCTGGCGCCCCAGGCCCTGTTGACGATCTTCGATGCAGGGGCCAACCGGGCCAACCTGGCGTCGGCCCAGGCCGAGCGCGAAATCACGCTGGCGCAGTACGAGAAGGCGATTCAGACGGCGTTCCGTGAGGTGAATGACGCGCTGGCCGGGCGCGATACGCTGGCCACGCAGCTGGCGTCGCAACAGGCGCTGGTGCGGGCCGAGACGGAACGCCTGCGGCTGGCGACCTTGCGTGAGCGCCAGGGCGTGGCCAGTCAGTTGGAGGTGCTGGACGCGCAGCGCAGCCAGTTCGCCGCCGAACAGGCCCTGGTGCAGACGCGCTACGCGCTGCTGCAGGCCCGCGTGGCCCTGTTCAAGGCAACAGGCGGGGTATGAGGCTGGCGGCGCCGAAGGTCTCTTGCCGGTGAGCGG